>JBLGAR010000170.1:0-9108 GCA_047612385.1 Cryomorphaceae bacterium
CATTGCAACGACATCCTGATCGTTGACACCTTTCTGGACCACCATGTTGATCTTGATAGGCGCGAAGCCCACATTGCACGCAGCGTTGATGCCGTTCAACACCTCGGCGACTGAATAGTCCACATCGTTCATGGCGCGGAATGTAGCTTCATCGAGCGAATCGAGTGACACGGTGACACGCTGCAAGCCAGCGTCCTTGAGCGCCTGGGATTTCTTGTACAGTAGAGAAGCGTTTGTTGTAAGGGCTATATCCAACGGTTTACCGTCAAGTGTCTTAAGGGCGCTGAGCATCCCAATCAAAACATCGATATTTTTACGCAGCAGGGGTTCGCCTCCAGTGAGTCGAATTTTCTCAACGCCATGTGCGACGAACAGTTGTGCCATACGCATGATTTCATCGAAGTTCAGCAATTCGGATTGTGGTAAAAAGACGTAGTCCTTGTTGAATACTGATTTCGGCATGCAATAGGTGCAGCGGAAGTTGCAGCGATCAGTGACCGAAATGCGCAGATCGCGCAAGATTCGGCCACGCGTGTCTACGAGCGTGCTTCCGGGGGCGAGCGTTTGCGTTGGGATCACCGGTACACGGTTAATGTCACGCAGGTCGACAATGGTAATTATATTGGTGGTCATGGAGGCCTTATCTTTATAGATTAACTGGAATTTTTAGATAACGGGCTTGCCTGTGCCAGGCGCTGCAAATGTTTTTGGGCGATTGAGTCGCCTTGCAGTGCTGCGAGGCCATACCAATGAGACGCTATGGTGATGTCCAGCATAATACCCGATCCGTTTTCGTAGAGCTCACCCAGGCTGCGCTGCGCCGTGGCATAATTTTGTTGAGCGGCGAGCTGCATCCAATAAAAGGCGATGCCCTCGTCCTTAGGTACGCCACGGCCACGCAGGTAGCGCGTAGACAGTAAACGTTGCGCTCGAGCTATACCCTGCTTTGCATCCGCTTGTAACACTGCCGCCGATTCTTCCCACTTCAAAAAGCTCTTCTGCTGGTTGAGTTCTTCAGTCATGCTCAAGTCTCCTATCAATCTCTTCGCAACACATGACACCGCCTTCAAGCTGATGAATTTCGATCAACCTTTGCGTTACTTTTTTGACTATGGCCAGGCCCTTCTTTGTGTTTTGTGGCATGAGTTCGGAAATCTGCTCACGGAGAGAATCGCTCAGTGCCATGGTCGTTCCTTTCGAATCTGTCCGGGCTGCTGAGCTATCCGGATTGCCGAGACGGATGGCAGGATGCTCATTGTTCGTCCTCGAAATTGTACGCAGGCAAGGTCGAGAGCCGACTGTCTTCAACCGGGCCGCCCGCTGTGAAGTGGTAGAAACTTTGCCACTCACTTGAAACGATCCCAAAGGCCGCATGGACTGGATCGTCGAAGTAACAGCCGATTCCGGTGGCGCGGATGCCTGATTCTTCGGCTTCAAGATAAAGTAGGTGGCCCACCATGCCGGCCTCCCAGAACAGATTTCGGTAGAACCCACTGCCATAGGTAACCAGGCTGTCCATGTAGTCGGCAATCATCGCCAGACTGAAGGCGCCATCGCCGGCGATGTCCTGTCCACAGGAGACTCTAGCCGCCAGTGCTCGACAGTCCCCCTCCTGAAGGAGATACAAGGGCAGTTCTGGCGGGCAGTCGGGCACGTGGTGCCAACAAAAATCTGAATGCATTACTTTTTTGAGTATGTCGACCTTGTCCGGATCACGGACGAGCGCGTAGATGCCGGGCGCTAAGCCGTCGACACGATGAACAAATAGCCCTATGTGAATGCGCGGTCGCCAAGGAATCGCATCCCAGGGCATAGTTCGACGCTCTTGTGTTGGGATCAGTCGGGCAAGCATACGAAAGAATTCTGCCTGTGAGATTGACGTAGAGCCATCCATCGCTACTGCGCTGCGGCGACCAAGAATGGCCGTCTCCGCGGTGAGCAGGCCTTGGCGGATTGGTGTGCCGAAAAGCGATTCTTCCGAGGGAAAGCCGGAAAACTCCTCCTGGATAGGGGAGCTTTGCGCTCGTCGTGCCGCCTGCACAACGGCGTCGATCAAAGGCCACTCGACGCTGTGTTCGGGACTTAGTGTATTGGCCCTGCCCTGCCAGATCACACCACTGCCATGCGCCGTCAACGGTTTAGATTCGGTTAGAATCGGTGCTGATAAATTGGGTGAAATCAACACCAGTAGCTCAGCTTCCTCACGCTCCGCCGCCGCGAAATCCCCGTCACGGTCAAGCCCAAGGAGGTTAGAGAGCGCGCTATCGCTGACGTTGTCGAGGAGCACCAATCTCCAGCCCAGCGTCGCTGCCGAGATACGCAGGCTGGCAAGTGCGTGTCCAACATCGTGCTGGCAATAACGGAACGCGCGCTCACCGTACTTCCAGGCTTCCCGCCATTGTATCGACGACAAACCCACAAAGAATGAACCCTCTGGAACAGTCCCCTCCTGAAAAGCCCCCATCAGCTCGGCCCAGCGTGTCGCGTCGAGTACCGCTCGCCGTTCGAGTGCGTGCTCCTTTGGCGCATAGTGATACACGGCTGATACATCGCCGATCTGGTCGACCGCTGGCAGTACGGCATAGCCCTCGGTCGGATGAAGATTTCCGCTCGACGGGTTTGCGCGCAACGGCCATGTGGTATCACCAACCTGCTTCCATGCCGTCAGCGATAGTGCGTACCGGAAAAAGAGCGAAACTGACGCCAACGATAGTGGCAGAGGCGGCACGCTCTCGTTCGTATAGAGCTGCCAATAAGGCAGCGGTCGGCCCGCTTTAGGCACCGGGAGACGAACAAGTTCCGCTCCCACGTAGCGCCGAAATGGATCTGGCTGTGTCGCCCAGTCCATACCAAGCGCTGCTGCGTAGCGATGGAAATGGTGCTTTGTCCGCTCGTGGTAGGCGACGACCACCTCCTCGGCAGGAACTTCTTCCTCTGCAACGCCGCTTCGTTCCAGCCCCGCTGGCTCCGTCGATAAGGGTGAAAGACGATGCACCGTCATGGTAACTTAATCTTCATGCTGTGCGGCACTCGATGATGGCCTGCGCGTCCCTCGCCGATTAGAGTTTGAAAAATCACGATGAGCAACTCACATATGACAATCCAGCAACCTCAAAGAATTCAGATGGTTTCAGCCTATAGTATCTCCCTTCCATGTCTTCCGACTGCTCGGTATATGGCTGCGTCATGACGGCCTGCAGCTCTCGAACTAGAGAGTAGTCCCCCTCGGCAGCTTGCTGATACGCCGGTACAATGAACCACTCTCGCATGGTGTATTTTGGATTGACGAGTTTCTTCTGCCTGGAGAGCTCTTCGCAGGATTGGGGCGAAATAGCTTTCGCGTCAGCCGTGCTGCCGTTCGTACTGGTGATGACTGATTTCCATTTTGTGAGCCACTCTGACCAGCGCTTGTCAATCCCTTCTGGGGCTGTCTCAACCGTTGGGTGCATTGAAGCCATGGCGGACGTCGAGTCCTTGTAGAAGCTTTTTTTAAGTGGGCGAATATCGTCAGGTACCATCGAGAGCTCGCGGAAGAACATAGTGTAATCGACCGGAGTTTGCACCATGAGCGCTTCGAGCTCGCTGAACAATGCTGCGTGAAAAGTGTCAAGTCCTAGTTTGGCTGTCCACATTTTCTCCATCTGCGCTTGCATCACTTCCGAAAAGCCACTTCGAATCTCGTCGAGCTGTTGCAGAGAGTCTTGATGCGAGGTAAGCAACGGCCGCAACGCCGTCCAAAACGCGTGGAAGTTGCGTTCCGCGGCCTCTGGTTGGTTAAGGAACGAGAAGTGATGTCCGCCACCCGTCCACGGCTGGTAATCGGGGTTGAAAACATCGCAGAAGCCGAATGGACCGTAGTCGAGTGTGAAGCCACCGGCCGCACAATTGTCGCTGTTGAAATTACCCTGGCAATAGCCGACGCGGATCCAGTTTGCCACAAGCGATGTAAGGCGGCTGCGGAATTCGTAAGCGAGCAACACCACTTTTTCGGCAGTGGTTAGTTTCTTGTCGATGACGTCATCGTACTCACGATCGATCAAGTACAACACAATCTTTTCAAGCTCCTCCATCGCTTTCGGGTGTTCCATCTTGCGGGCACGGCGACTGAAGAGCTCGAGTTGGCCGACCCGAATAAACGATGGTGCAACGCGCGTCGAGATGGCGACTGCCTCCGATATAAGCCTGTCGGGATCCTTTGAGCGCGAGCCCTCCGAGTACCATGGCCGCTTAACCTGCTCTGTTTTCGAAACGTACAAACTCAAAGATCGTGACGTTGGTACTCCGAGCGCGTGCATGTGCTCCTGTGCCAGGAACTCCCGCACACTCGACCGCAGGACGGCGCGACCGTCCGCGCCGCGGCAGTATGGTGTCCGGCCGCCGCCTTTCAGCTGCATTTCCCAGCGTCGACCGTTGATGACGGGCTCAAGTACAGAAACAGCTCGACCGTCTCCGTATCCGTTGCCGGTTTGGAACGGACACTGCTGGGTGTATTCAGTGCCATAGATGGAAAGTGCGTACCCACACGACCAACCAACCTTGCGCATCGGCTCCGGAACCTGCGAGGTGTCGCCAGAGAACAGGCGGACGAAGTCGTCCAACTCTGCCATGCTATCGGCGAAGCCAAGTTCGTGGAAAAAGTTTTTGCTGTGCGCGACATACTCAGGGTCTGCGATTGGCGTGGGTTTGACGAGGACATAGTGGCCCGTGAAGACTTGTCGTGGCGCGAGGTCTTCGCCGTTTGCTTTCGCGTCAGGATCGCAGTTGAGCGTGTCCACGAACGAGTAGTTTGCCAACTTTGCGAGATCGTCGAGCGTCGCGATAGTTGGGGAGGTTTCCTGGGACAGTCGATTTGTCATAGATCTATCCTGACTCATGGCGTGGGTAGAACGGCTTCTTTCCCGCTGCGTGGTTTGTGGTATCCACAATTTCCTCGATTTCCGGAGCGACCCTTTTCAGCATGACTTCGAATCCCTGCCGCAGCGTCACCTGAGAGGACGCACATCCTTGGCAGCCGCCACTCATCTTGATGAAAAGTTTTCTTTGCCTGATCTGCATAATCGAAATCTTCCCGCCATGGTTAGCGATTGAACGATTGACCTCCCTGTCCAGAAGTTCAAATATCACAGGCATGTCGAAAAACGCGAGCAGCCAGACCAATCGAGTCTTATCTGACCGGGCTCAAGCCCGTTTGTCTTCGTTGCCTTCACAAATTCAGCCATGGATCCTTTCCTTCTCGTCCATGAGGTTTCCGTGAGCAGCTCCCGCTGCCCCAGTTTTTAACACCTTTCGACATTCAGCCAAGTCTTGGGCGTATCCTGCAGCACATTGCTTCCAGACCTTTGCAACGGGCTGTCCTGCCGCAGTTTCAGTAAATGTAATTGCCATAATTTAATCTCCGAAACAACCGAGAAAGTTCTAAGTGAAGAAGTGATATCTCAAAGGTTGTCAGTACCTCATGCCCTTCACCAGAACGGCAGATATATAGTATCGTTCCGAAACTACTGTATTGTCAAGATAGTTCTTAAACGCTACTATAATAAGCATGACAAAGGAACTGAATATAGACGGGCGCACTAGTGTGGGGACTCCAATAGAACAGGTGCAGGTGATTGTTGATTCAATCAGCAAAGTTATCGGCGTGGATGTCTGCTGCCTGTACCGTCTCAAAAACAATCATGGTATGGAACTGGTGGCCAGTCACGAGCCGGATTACGAAGGGCCGGTAACCATTCCGGCGGGCAAAAGACTGGTTGGCCTGGTAGCTAAAAACTGGCTCCCTATCAGCATTGCTGATGCATCAAAGCACCCTGATTTTTTTTATATCGCCGAGACTGATGAAGAACGCTGCAATGGTTTTTGTGGGGTGCCGCTGGTACGTTCTGTTGAGACTATGGATGCGCTAGTGGCGCAAAGTATAATTACAAAAGCGATCAGCAAACAAAGTGAGTCCTTTCTGGTTACGCCGGCGTCACCGATGGCTTTAATGCTTTCAAGCCTGTCCACCAATACAACCATACCCGCCTTCAACCATCGTGTGACGGGGGTTAAAGGGGCTCCCGGAATTGGAGTTGGTACCGCCTATTTTACAGCGGCTGAGGATCTTAAAAATGTTCCCGACAAAACCTGTGACAACATTGAGGCCAGTGTTGCTGAATGGCATCAGCTACTGGACAGGGTACGTAACGAGATAACCCTAGAACAACAAGCGCTAAGCACAGTACTGATGGCCAATGTTGCCGGCATTTTTGATGCCTATCACATGCTGCTATCGGATCCGACACTGGTGGAAAAAGTGGAAGCGGAAATCCGCGTCGGTCACTGGTTGCCGAGCGCGCTTAAATTGACGATTCACTATTTGGCAGAATTATTTCGGGCTACGGATGACCCATATCTCAAGGCCAGACATGAAGATATCCTGCATTTAGGCAATAAGTTGTTTAATGCTTGGAGTGGCGGCGCTGCCAAGACTAGTGATCATGCCTTGATTGAAGGAGCGGTCATTCTGGTTGGCACTCAGGTGAGTATTTCTCAGATTGCCAGTGTGCCGGAGGAAAAGCTGGCGGGTATCATTTGCTTTGAAGGTTCCAGCCTGTCCCACACCGCTGTTGTTGCCAACGCCATGGGCGTGCCTGCTGTGATGGGTATCGGCACTGTTAAGGCGTTACTTAATGGCGATCGTTTGATTGTTGATGGTAACGAAGGGCAGGTTATTCTCAACCCCAGCGATGCCATCGCTGATGAATTCAGGACGCTGATTGATAAGGAACAAAAATTACTAGAAAAGCTGGATGAGTTACGCGATCAGCCTGCACAAACAAGTGATGGCCAACGTATCCGTTTACTGGCCAATACCGGACTGGCGGCCGATATTAAGCTCGGCTTCGAAAATGGTGCCGAAGGTATTGGCCTTTACCGTACCGAAATCACCTTTATGGCGCGCGACAGCTTTCCCAGTGAAGAGGAACAGGTACAGGCCTATAAACGAGCTTTTTCGACCTATCAAAACAAGCCTGTTTATATGAGAACGCTGGATATTGGTGGTGATAAGCAGCTCACTTATTTTCCCATTGATAATGAGGAAAACCCCGCACTTGGCTGGCGCGGCATTCGTTTTACACTTGATAACATTCAGCTGCTAATGATACAGGTGAGGGCTATGATCAAGGCCGCCCAGGGAGCTGATAATTTACACATTATTCTGCCCATGATTTCCTCTATCCATGAGTTAGATACTTTTAGAGACTTGCTGAACGATGCGTGCTTGCAATTGCAACAGGAAGGGCATGCCTTTAAGCGGCCCAAAGTTGGCATGATGGTGGAAGTGCCTGCGGCAATTTCCCAGCTGCCGCTCTGGAGGGAGAAAATTGATTTTGTGTCGATTGGTTCAAATGATTTAAGCCAATACCTGCTAGCGACTGATAGAAACAATGCTCATGTGGTCGGGCTTTTTGATCATCTTCATCCCGCTGTGCTATTCGAGGTGAAACGGATTGTTGATACCGCTAAACAGTGCAATTTGCCGTTGAGTATTTGCGGTGAGATGGGCTCGGATCCTCTTGCTGTAGTTTTGTTGATAGGTATGGGGGTGCGCACGTTAAGTATGAGCGCGGCTAAATTGCCACGTATAAAGGCGTTAATCAGATCCGTATCCAGTCAGCAGGCGGAGCAATTATTGCAGGAGGCGCTCACTGCCAATAACAGTAAAGATATTCGTCGTCTGGTGTCTGACGAGCTAGCTGTCCTGGGGCTGATCACATTACTTTAAATTCGAGAACGGTTATCCACATAACCAACTAGTTCAACCATTGGTAACTACCGAATGGGGTGGTGATTTCGTTGATATTAGCTTCAAGGATGCTGATATAAGCGTTCGACTTTTCATTTTCGGTATGGCGTTTCAATTTCTCAACGTAAGGAATAATCAGTTCGTTTATGTTGCCAAGTATTTGCTCTTCATATTTGTCCTTTGAATCTTCAACGCGCTCGAGAAGAACTTTGAGTGCGATGTTCGCCTCTTCCAATTTAACCTCACGTTTGAGTAACAACTTTTCAGCCTCGCGGCGCACCGCAATTTCCATCTCAAGTTCCCTGTTGGTATCTGCCAGTTCCTCGGTTCGTTGACGCACTCGTAGTTCCAATTCATCGCGAATTTGTCGTAATTCACGTTGTGCGGTTTTCCGTTCGGTCATTTCGGTTAGAAATTTAAGATCACTATTCACAACTTCCTTGAATTCTGCCAATAGATTGGTGTAAGAGGTCGCATGTTTGTTTGTTTTAGTGTCGAGCACACAGATCGTCCCAAAGATCGACCTATCTGGCCATGTCAGGGGGAAACCCATATAAAACACCATGCCGTGTTTTAGGTCAGGGTTGTGGTTCCATTCGGGCTCCTCAATTGCATCATGAACCACAAGCATTTGCCGTTCCTGCATTACCGTATCGCAGTAAAGTCCACTATTGAGTGTAAATGTTGTGTTCATATCATAGGCATTGTCGGGGTTTGCGCTGGCAACGTAAACGTTATGTTGGGGCGGTTCCATTTTCATGATTAAGCCTGCGGGCACTGCCAGCAAATTCGCCAACATGTCTACTATTCGCTGCCACTTGGCAAGCATATCGTCCGGTATCATCGGCTTTTCACTCATCTAGGCGCCACGTCTGTTACATTGCATAGAAATTTAACCCCGGTTCGCTTTGAATGTTGACCCGTTATATTTCGTGAAAGCTCAATTCAAACCGTACTTCCGACCATATTTAGTGGGTCAATTCCAGATGCAAATTTAGGCCGAGTACGGATCAATATTGAATGCAATTCTACAGGCTTGTATCATTAATAGTGCCGATTACTTTTTTGACAGAATCTACTGTGCGACCATTAACCGCTACGTAAGCACCCGCACTATAAAAAGCATTGACGACCGAATTTCCGATACCGCGATACCGCCTGTTACGAGTACACGTTTGCCGGTGAAATCAAATTGCATCATTGGCTCTACAGCTCCTGTTATTAGATATTACTACTCATCTTACGCTTGTTTACATAGACAAAACTAGTAAATCCCTAATGTCCGTTATGTGCCGTAAGCACGTATTGCATGGGCAGATATT
>JBLGAR010000171.1:0-9005 GCA_047612385.1 Cryomorphaceae bacterium
CAATAACAAAGACCAAAGCTATTTCCTGCATGCCGTAGGACATGAAGAATTGGAGAGAACCCTTTTCCCCATCGGCGAAATCGAAAAACCGGAGGTGCGCAAACTGGCGCAGAAACACGACTTGGTGACGCACAACAAAAAAGACTCTACGGGCATTTGTTTTATCGGCGAGCGACGTTTCAAAGATTTCTTGCAGCAGTATCTTCCGGCCCAGGCCGGTGAAATTTTCAGTTTGGACGGTGAACACCTTGGCGAACATCAAGGGCTGATGTACCACACGATCGGACAACGACAGGGTCTGGGGATTGGCGGCAAAGCCAATCACGGGGATGCGCCCTGGTATGTAGTGGATAAGGACCTCGAGAACAACGTGTTACTCGTCGCCCAGGGCAACGAGCACCCCGCGCTGTTTAAATCCATCTTGCACACGGGTGAAGTATTCTGGGTATCAAATGACCCGGTGACAGCTTCACTGCGCTGCAAAGCGAAAACGCGCTACCGACAATCGGATCAAGACTGCGTGCTGCATCCGACCGCTGGTGGATACCGTGTCGAATTTGATGAGCCACAGCGAGCGATCACACCCGGGCAGTCTGTTGTTTTTTACGAGGGAGAACTCTGCCTCGGCGGCGGCGTAATCGAAGGCGCAACGGCATGAGCTATTCTTCGATAGAACAGCAGGCCATTGCCTTGGGTGGCGTCGCACAAGCCGCGCGAATCGTAGATCAAATTTCGAAAACCGGCAGCTATCCAGCAGATTTTCTCCAACCGTCTATTCAAAGCCTGTTCGCTTTCGATGCCCAGAGTATCGAAGAGATTTACGGTGGTGTGTCTGGTGTAAGATTAGGCCTGCAAAATCTCAGCAGTGTACTGGCAACGAAGCAGGGGGAAGAAAGCCGCGAGCTTATTCGTTACATTTTCAGTATTTTGTATCTGGAGAGAAAATTTGCGGCAAATCCCGCAATGATGGCTGTCGTTCACTCCCGCCTCGAACACGCGCAATTCCGAGCTGATCACTTCTCAGATAACATTCAGGATGCTTGCCACAGTATCTCTGGTATTTATCAGGACACCCTGAGCAAGATGAAATTTCGAATCAAAGTCTCGGGTAGCGAAGAGCATTTGCAGAACACCCAGAATGCCGATGTCATAAGAGCCTTGCTGCTAGCGGGAGTCCGCTCAGCCTTCTTGTGGCGCCAGCTTAAAGGTAGGCGCTGGAAATTATTGCTGCAGCGAAAACAGCTGCTGCAAGCTTCGCAGAAACTGTCGCGCAATCTGGACGTAGCCTGAAATTATGTGTTGTATCGCGCCTCTCAACTCTCTATCCGCAAAAAACAGGAGACTCTAATGGAATTGTCGGCACTCACTGCTGTATCACCTATTGACGGCCGCTACGGCAGCAAAACAGCTGCACTGAGAGAGGTGTTCAGCGAATACGGCTTAATCAAACGCCGGGTACAGGTTGAAGTCCGCTGGCTGCAACACCTGGCGGCGATCGTGGCGATTGAGGAAGTACCCGCACTTTCATCCGCAGCGAATCAGGCACTGGACTCAATGCTCGACAATTTTTGCGAGGAACACGCCGCACGCATCAAGGACATTGAATCCACCACCAATCACGATGTGAAGGCGGTGGAGTATTTTATTAAAGAACAATTTGAAGGCAATGAAGAGCTACTTGCGATCTCCGAATTTGTGCATTTTGCCTGCACCTCGGAAGACATTAACAACCTTTCTCACGCGCTGATGCTGAGAGACGGAACCGCTCAGGTCATAATGCCGGCAATGGCAAAAATAGTTTTAGCACTGGGTGATGTTGCGAAGGCTACCTCGGCAGCGCCCATGCTCTCACGGACCCACGGGCAAACCGCCAGCCCAACTACCATGGGCAAAGAAATAGCCAATGTAGTAGCGCGCCTGGAACGCCAGATCGCGCAACTCCTGAAAGTCGAGTACCTGGGCAAAATAAATGGTGCCGTTGGCAACTATAACGCCCACCTATCCGCCTACCCAAACATCGATTGGCAGGGGGAGGCAAAGCGGTTTGTCACCTCTCTGGGACTAAGCTGGAACCCCTATACGACTCAGATAGAACCCCATGACTACATGGCCGAATTGTTCGACGCCATAGCACGCTTCAACACAATTGTTATCGACTTCAATCGGGATGTTTGGGGATATATTTCCCTGGGCTACTTTAAACAGCGCACTGTCGCAGGCGAAGTGGGCTCTTCCACCATGCCGCATAAAGTTAACCCCATAGATTTCGAAAACTCCGAAGGTAATCTCGGGCTAGCCAATGCTGTCTTCCAACATCTGAGTGCAAAGCTGCCTGTCAGCCGCTGGCAGCGAGATTTAACCGACAGCACGGTACTACGAAATATGGGCGTTGCGATGGCTTACAGCATGATCGCCTATCAATCGAGTCTGAAGGGTATTAGCAAGCTAGAGCTCAATGAGCAGGCGATGGCCGCGGATCTGGATAACAGCTGGGAAGTATTAGCTGAACCGATTCAAACCGTGATGCGTCGCTACGGAATTGAAAAGCCCTACGAGAAGCTGAAAGAATTGACCCGGGGGCAGGATATGAGCCAAGCCGTTATTCAGGCCTTTGTGGAAAAACTCGATCTACCTGCTGAAGCCAAGGCCCAATTACTGGCCCTGACTCCGGCAAATTACATAGGCAATGCCGTTGCACAGGCGGACGCCATTCGCTGAGGCCCCAACGATGTTGCAGTGGAGACTAAACCTCGATCGGGAAAATTTTCTGGCCAATTATTGGCAGCGAACACCGCTCCTGATACCCAAGGCGATTCCGCAGTTCGAATCGCTAATAGACGCGAATGAGCTGGCTGGCCTCGCACTTGAGGAAGACGTTGAATCTCGAATAGTCGAGTTCCACAACGACAATTGGCAGCTGCACCAGGGACCTTTCACAGAAAAATCCTTCGACCGAGACAAGCCCTGGACCTTGCTCGTACAAGCGGTAGATCACTATGTGGAAGAAGTGGCGCAGCTGCTAAAGCTCGTGGATTTTATCCCACACTGGCGAATTGATGACATTATGATCAGCTACGCCGTCGATGGCGGCAGCGTGGGGCCTCACTACGACAACTACGATGTATTCCTCCTGCAGGCCCTGGGCCAACGAGAGTGGCGCCTTGGACAGCGCTGTGACGAACACACCGCCTTAAAGGCCGGCACTGACCTGAGAATAGTGGAGGACTTTCAATGCGAATCCCAGCAACTGTTAGGCCCAGGGGATATTCTTTATGTGCCGCCGGGGGTGGCTCATTGGGGCATCTCCAAAGGGGAAGGCATTACCTATTCTATCGGCTTTCGCGCGCCGCGGATTACGGACTTACTCAGTCGAGGTGTTGACGCCCGATTGGAAACTATCAGCACTGAGGATTTCTATCGTGACCCGGACTTGACCGCCGTCAACCGTCCCGGAGAGATATCGATTGAAGACAGCCGCAGGGCGAAGAATCAATTTCTGGCCGCGCTAAGCCAGCAAGAAGACACGCGCTGGTTTGGAGAGCTGGTCACTGAACCGAAGTATCAGCTTGACCCCATCTCATCGTCGCAGACACCAGATGTTGAGGACCTGCGCCAAGCGGGAACCTGTCTTGGACTTTCTCCAGATTCAAAGCTGGCCTGGCAGCAATCCGGCGAAAATGTCGTGGTGTTCGCCAATGGCGAATCGACGGTCTACAGCGATACAGTACTGCCAATGATTATAGTATTATGCAGCGAATGGTTGTTAGACCACGCGGCAGTGAAAGACGCCATGGACAATCCTGAGAGCGCCGCGCTAATTATTAACCTGTTGGAGCTTGGTTGCCTTGAACTCAAATGATACCCCTGTCGATACCTTAGATTACGCTACCGCGCACTATGGTGTTAAAAGCCCAACGCCGTTTAAAGAACTGCTATTGGCATTGTGCCGCAGTGCCTCTAGATACGTGAAGATCATCAGCCCGCGCCTGGATCATCTGGTCTTCGATAATACAGAACTTTCAGACGCCCTCGCTGCATTGGCCCGAAGTGGCAGCAACTCCAGAGTAGACATTTTGATCAGCGATTCAAGGCCGATCATACAAAATGGCCATAGGTTACTGAATTTGGCGAGAAGACTTCCCAGCTCAGTGTCGATACGAAAACTCGCAGACCACCCAGAAATGACAGGCGAAACCGTAGTACTAAGAGATTTGAATGGCATACTTTTCATGCCGGGGGACGAGGGTCTGGGGTTTTACGACCCCGATTCGAGGGCCTCTACCCAACCCTTCATCGACAAATTTGAGCCTCTATGGCAGCGCGCCCAGCCCGATCCGGAATTTCGCCGCTTGGGTCTTTAGACGCTTAATGACAACTACGGACTGCACACGACAGGATCTTCAAAATCGCATTCGACCTGTTCATCATCAGCTAAAATGATTTCATTGAGCTGTTCAGACGGCAGGGGAATCGCAATGCCGTCAAAATCGATTGGATCATCATCTACGGTGGTGTTGCTGGCACTGGTATAGACATCTGCCAAGCCGTCGATGGCCAGATTTCTGCCGGCATACAAGTAGACCAAATTTCCCGGCAGCAGGTCTGCAAACGCTAAAAGTCCCAAAAAATGCCTCCGTAAACACCGCTGGCTTCTGCTTTTAGTTTATCTGAACCGCCGGAATAATCGATATCCATCGATCGATAGCCCAACTCCAACCCAAGACCCAGAGCCACCTCCCAACCCACTGAGGCACGCAAATCGCTATAACCGTCGCCATCCCAACTTATGTAATTGCCATCTGCCTGCACATACCACCCCGAGAAAGGCAAATCGAATCTAAGCGCCCCATAAGCCATTGGAATGGGATCGTCGATTTCAATTCCACCGCTCTGGCCCTTTTCATCTAGCAGCTTAAGGCTTACATCTAGGAACCTGACAGTCAGACCCAGGTCCAGATTCACCCAGTTGTCCAGGATCTCGTAATAGGCTGTTGCATCGGTATGGGTGAGGTCCAGGTCCATCTGTACCTCGTCGCTTAGCACCACGCCGTCGAAAAATACTGAGCCAAGATCCCCTACTCCGCTAACTTCAAGCCGGGTGTGTTGAACCAGAATGTTGGGAATCAAAGGCACCGGGTGTTCTAGCGCTGCGAATATTTGAAAATCGGTTTCGTCATCGATATTGAAGGCCGAATCGAAGTCGATGTCATCGCCACCATTTTGGCCATCACCCTTAAACTCATGCGCCCAGACGTTAACGCCGATCTTGCCACCCATTGCATCTGCGTACGCGTGAGAACAGGATAAAATAATAAGCAGTAAGCAGTATTTGAATAACAAGGCGGCAACTCCGTAGATGAGAAGCCCTAGTGTAAACCGTATTCAGCTGGAATTGACTCGTGAAAAATACGCAAAATTAGCGAAAGCTCTCCGCTGACTAGCTGCTGTGTGAATCCCCAAGCATCACGCCGATTTCGTTGCCTTCATAAATGACTTCGAAGGTTTTCAACGCGCGGCAGGGTTCCTCTGTCGCTTTAATCAGGCGCCCGTCATCTATGGCAAATTGATATTGGTGCAGCGCACATTGAATCACGCCGTTGTCGATTGAGGCTGCCTCAAGTGGATGCTCTCTATGAGGGCAGTGCGACTCGATGAGAAACACTTCACCGTTTCGCTGAATCAGCAGAAGCCGAACACTATCTATTTTGAACTGCCGGGTGTAAGAGTCGTTGAGATTGATCAGTTTATCCAGCGGGTAAAAACGCATTCATAGAGCCTCTTTCTGTTTCGCTGGGTCGCGTTAGCAAGTTCGTGCGCTCTAGAGCTTTGCTAAAATCTGTCTGGCGGCGCTGTAGGGCGTGACCGTCTGCGCTTCTACACTGGATTCCAATGCAGGGAGCATTTTCTTGATTTCCGCATTTTGGTCCAGTTTGAGCAGCAACATCTCATTTACTAATTGATGCATCCAATCACGGTTCTGCTTGGCCCGCTTACTCTCAAAGACGTTTTGATCGAGCGCCTGAAAATAGAAGTCTATCAACATCCCCCAGATTGAATCGATATTCCTCGATTCTATCGCCGAACAGGTCATCACGCGGGGTGTCCAAAAAGTCGTGTGCCGCAAAAGATTCATGGCACTGGTGTAGTGTTGGCGGGCCATGTTTGCTAACTGCTCACTCTCGCCATCGGCTTTGTTAATGACCAGAGCGTCCGCTAGTTCCAAAATACCCTTCTTGATGCCCTGCAGCTCATCGCCGCCCCCGGGAAGCATTAACACCATGAAAAAATCAACCATCCCGGCAACCTGGTATTCAGACTGACCAACCCCTACCGTCTCCACCAGAATGACGTCGTAGCCGGCTGCTTCGCATAAGAGCATAGTTTCCCGCGTCTTTTGTGCGACACCGCCCAGGGCCCCCTCGGCGGGTGAGGGACGGATAAAGGCTGCGTCTTTGCGGGACAGCTCTTCCATTCGTGTTTTATCGCCCATAATAGAGCCACCGGCGATAGGCGAGCTCGGATCAACCGCGAGCACAGCCACGCGTTTGCCCTGCTCCAACAAATACAAACCGAAGGTTTCAATAAAGGTGGATTTGCCCACACCCGGAACACCGGTGATACCAATGCGGATGCTTTTACCGCTGTAGGGTAAAATTTGCTCCAGCACTACCTGAGAGCGCTCACGATCAACTTCAAGCTTACTCTCAACCAGGGTGATCGCTTTTGCTAATGCGCGACGCTCACCGCTCAACAGCGCCTGAAGGTCGAAATCACTCATCTAGTTTGCCGCGATGACAACACTTTAGCCCTGGGCCTCACGAACAGCATCCAACACTTCTCGAGCGCACACTGGAATAGGCGTACCGGGGCCAAAAATGCACTTAACACCAGCCCCATAGAGCTGATCATAATCCTGCTTTGGAATCACTCCACCGGCGATTACGATAATATCGTTTGCACCTTGCTTGCGAAGTTCGTCGACCAGCGCCGGCACCAAGGTTTTGTGACCTGCTGCTAATGAAGAGGCTCCCACCACGTGCACATCGTTTTCGATGGCCTGTCTGGCCACTTCTTCAGGGGTAGAAAACATCGGTGATAAATCAATATCAAAACCGACATCAGCGAAGGCTGTTGCGATAACCTTGGCACCGCGATCATGACCATCCTGACCCATTTTACAGACCAACATGCGGGGACGACGGCCGCGTAGTTCTACAAAGGCGTCGATATCCTTGCTGATGTTCTGCCAACCCTCATCCTCCGCAAAAGCGGAACCGTACACACCAGACACTGTTTGTGACTTCGCATTAAAGCGACCGAACTCTCTTTCCATAGCGTAGGAAATCTCCCCGACGGTAGCGCGTCTTCGAGTAGCCTCTATCGACAGCTGAAGCAGATTACCCTGCCCGCTCACCGCACTTTGATAGATTTGTTCCAGTATATCCTCAACCGCCGTCTCATCTCGAGCCGCTCTTATCTGGGCCAATCTAGCCAGCTGAGCTTCCCTGACGGCGTTGTCATCAATTTGAAGAACATCAACATCGGCCTCTTCATCGAGAATGTATTTATTGACGCCAACGATCACGTCTTCACCGCGATCTATTCGCGCTTGCTTGCGCGCCGCTGCTTCTTCAATTCGCAGCTTAGGCATACCGGTTTCGATTGCCTTGGCCATGCCGCCCGCCGCTTCGACTTCCTCAATCAACTCCCAGGCTTTGTCTGCTATATCCTGGGTCAGGCTTTCCATCATGTAAGATCCGCCCCAGGGGTCTACAACCTTAGTGATTCCAGTCTCCTCTTGAATCACTAACTGCGTATTGCGGGCTATGCGTGCGGCAAATTCGGTGGGTAATCCAATGGCCTCATCGAGTGCATTGGTATGCAAGGACTGGGTGCCACCAAAGACGGCGGCCATGGCTTCAATCGTTGTGCGCACCACGTTGTTGTAAGGGTCTTGCTCTGTCAGGGACCAACCTGACGTTTGACTGTGCGTTCGCAGCATCGAGCTTTTTGGGTTCTGTGGATCAAACTCAGCGACAATTTTGGTCCACAGCAGGCGCGCCGCGCGCATCTTGGCAATTTCCATGTAAAAATTCATGCCCACGCCCCAGAAAAAGGACAAACGGGGAGCAAAGTCATCGATTTTAAGGCCGGCTGAAATAGCGGTTCGGATGTACTCTTTACCATCGGCCAATGTGTAGGCCAGCTCTAGGGCCGCGTTAGCCCCAGCTTCCTGAATGTGATATCCAGAAATAGAAATAGTGTTGAAGCGAGGCATGTTGCCAGAGCAGTAGGCGATGATATCGCCGATGATCTTCATGCTCGGTGCCGGAGGATAAATATAGGTGTTGCGAACCATAAATTCTTTCAGGACATCGTTCTGAATAGTGCCCGCCAGCTGAGCCTGACTCACACCCTGCTCTTCGGCCGCCACAATATACCCTGCCAATATAGGCAACACTGCTCCATTCATAGTCATGGACACAGAGACGGTGTCGAGCGGGATTCCGTTGAAAAGAATTTTCATGTCTTCAACAGAGTCAATTGCCACGCCCGCCTTACCCACATCCCCAGATACTCTAGGGTGGTCCGAGTCATAGCCGCGGTGTGTCGCCAAGTCGAAGGCTACGGATACGCCCTGCGCGCCAGCGGCCAACGCTTTGCGATAAAAAGCGTTCGATTCTTCAGCGGTGGAGAAACCTGCATATTGGCGAATCGTCCAGGGGCGCCCTGCGTACATCGTTGCCTGAGGGCCGCGCAGATAGGGCGACATTCCCGGCATGGTATCTGTGTAGTCAAGGTTTTCGGTGTCAGCACTGGTGTACAGTGCCTTCACTGGGATATCTTCGGCTGTATGCCAGGTCAGATCATCCGGGCTTCTGCCTTTGGACTGCTTTGTTACCAGCTCACGCCAATTCTCAACGGTGGCCGCGTCCTTGTCATAAATCTTGTCGCTCATTGCCTTTTCCTTCTAGTGTTCGTCGGCGGGCTGGCTAATTTCAATG
>JBLGAR010000172.1:0-8975 GCA_047612385.1 Cryomorphaceae bacterium
TTTCCCCCAGGCCGCCGAGTTTAATTTTTAGCCAAAATCGCTTTCCACAGATGTCTCCAGATGCGTGCACTAAATGGGATAGGTCATGACAGAACTGATATCACAGATTAACAGTTGGGCCTGGGGCCCGGTTATGCTGGTTCTGTTGCTGGGCACGGGGATATACCTCAGCCTGGGCATGCGTTTTCTCACCGTTCGAAAAATTCCTCTGGCATTTAGTCTGCTCCTTAAGGGCCGCTCCGGCTCTGGCAAAGGAGATATTTCTCCTTTCAGTGCATTGATGACCTCATTGTCTGCAACCATAGGCACAGGAAACATAGCCGGTGTAGCAACGGCTTTGGCTCTTGGTGGGCCAGGTGCGTTATTCTGGATGTGGATTACTGCCCTAGTCGGCATGGCAACCAAGTACGCTGAGGCCGTATGCGCTGTGCATTATCGAGAGCGCGACGACCGGGGCAATTACAGTGGCGGCCCCATGTATTACATTCGCAATGGTCTGGGCAAGCACTGGCACTGGTTGGGCTTTGCTTTTGCGGGGTTTGGTGCCCTGGCAGGATTCGGTATCGCCAATACGGTGCAATCCAATTCGGTGTCGCAAGTGCTGCACGATTCCTTCTCGGTGCCACCACTGGTCACAGGTCTGGTGCTTATGGTGCTCGTTGGGGCCGTGGTTTTGGGGGGCATCAAACGTATTTCCGCCGTAGCGAGTTATCTGGTTCCGTTTATGGCTCTGGCCTACATTACCCTTGGAACCATCGTCATTGCGCTCCATATTACCGAAGTCCCCCAGGCGATCGCGACGATTGTTGAGGCCGCTTTTACCGGTTCTGCCGCAGCGGGTGGTTTTGCAGGCGCAACAATTTGGGCCGCTTTGAGATTTGGTGTAGCGCGCGGCATTTTCTCCAACGAGGCGGGCCTGGGCAGCGCCCCTATCGCACACGCTGCCGCGCAAACTGACGAGCCCGTGCAGCAGGGCATGATTGCCATGTTAGGCACCTTCATAGATACCTTGATCGTTTGCTCCATGACAGGCCTGGTGATTGTCATCATGGATGTCTTGCCTACGGGTGTTAGCGGTGCCAGTTTGACAGCCATGGCTTTCGGGAACGCGCTTCCCGGTGGTGATCTCATAGTGACCTTGGCCCTGTGCCTGTTTGCATTCACCACTATGATTGGCTGGTCCTTTTACGGTGAACGCTGTGTGGTTTTTCTGGTGGGAACGCGGGGTATAATGCCTTTTCGCATAGCCTGGGTTATCGCAATTCCGCTGGGCACCCTGTTTGAGCTAGATTTGGTGTGGCTAATAGCCGACACGCTGAATGCTTTTATGGCGATCCCCAATCTCGTGGCGCTGTTATTGCTCAGCCCGGTGGTGTTCAAACTATCCAAAGAGTATTTCGGGAGGCAGAACAACTGATGTCCAATGAGACTAAAAACCGCTTGGTTATCGCTATTTCATCCCGTGCGCTATTCAATCTTGATGAAAGTCATCAGGTGTATCAGGAGGAGGGGCTGCAGGCCTACTCACAATATCAGGTAGATCGTGAGGATGAACCACTGGAACCGGGCGAGGCTTTTCCGGTCGTTCAAAAGCTGTTGCGTATGAACGAAATTCTTGGCGAAAACTCTGAAGTTGAAGTGGTTTTATTGTCCCGCAACAGTGCGGACACTGGCCTGCGTGTGTTCAATTCAATTCAGCATCACAATCTGACGATCAGTCGCGCGGCATTTTGCGGTGGAGAAAGTCCTTGGCGTTACATCAATGCTTTTGGCTGTCAGCTATTTTTGTCCAACGAAGCCGACGACGTTCGCCATGCTCTGGACCACGGCGTAGCGGCAGCCACGCTGGTCTCCAATAAGGGCTCGGCTATGGATACCGACACTCTGAGGTTTGCCTTTGACGGTGACGCTGTTATTTTTTCCGATGAAGCGGAGCAGATCTACAAAAGCGAAGGCCTCGCGGCGTTCACTGCCAGCGAGCAAGCGGCTGCCCATCAGCCTCTCAGTGGGGGCCCATTTAAGGCTTTTTTAGGCGCGCTGCATCAGTTGCAGCAAGCGTTTCCCGCCACGGAATCGCCTATTCGAACCGCTTTGGTCACTGCTCGATCTGCGCCAGCTCACGAGCGGGTGATCAGAACATTGCGGGCATGGAATATTCGAATAGACGAATCCATTTTTCTGGGCGGTATGGATAAAACCGAATTCCTGATGGCTTATCAGGCCGATGTTTTCTTTGACGACCAGCAACTTCACTGCGCTTCAGCGAGCCCACATATCGCTACGGGGCATGTTCCCCATGGTGTTGCCAATCGCTGAGACAGCGTTTTTGCGGTTATTCCCTTTTATGATGGCGTTAACACAATTTAATGGCTATTCTTTATAACAAGAGCCAGGCGTTATTCACGAGCGATCGGAGCCAGGAATGAAATTACAGCAGTTGAGATACATATGGGAAGTCGCCCATCACGACCTGAATGTATCTGCGACGGCACAGAGCCTCTACACTTCGCAACCCGGTATTAGCAAGCAGATTCGTCTGCTGGAAGATGAATTGGGGGTCGAAGTTTTTTCGCGTAGCGGCAAGCATCTCACCCACATAACGCCCGCCGGAGAAGCCATTCTCAAAACGGCTGGAGAGATTCTCCGAAAAGTAGAAAGCATCAAACAGGTTGCCCAGGAATACTCCAACGAGAAAAAGGGTAGCCTCTCCCTCGCGACCACCCACACCCAGGCTCGCTATGCGCTGCCAGATACTATCCGCAGTTTTATCGACCGCTATCCAGATGTATCCCTGCATATGCACCAGGGTACTCCGATGCAGATATCCGAGATGGCGGCGGACGGCACCGTTGATTTCGCCATCGCCACTGAAGCCCTGGAATTGTTCAGCGACCTGGTAATGATGCCCTGTTATCGCTGGAATCGCTGCGTGTTGGTTCCTCGCGATCATCCTTTGGCGCAGGTTTCAAAGTTGACCCTTGAAGATGTAGCGGCTCATCCTATTGTCACCTATGTATTCGGGTTCACAGGCCGGTCCAAATTGGATGAAGCCTTTATAGAGCAGGGTTTGATTCCCAAAGTGGTTTTCACCGCAGCGGATGCCGATGTCATAAAGACCTATGTTCGATTGGGGCTGGGCATCGGTATTGTCGCCGGTATGGCCTACGACAAGGAGACCGACAGCGACCTGGTGGCGTTGGACGCCAGTCATCTATTCTCCAGCAGCATCACTAAGATTGGCTGTAGAAGAGGGACCTTCCTGCGCGGCTACATGTACGATTTTATCGAAGACTTCGCACCGCATCTCACCCGAGAGCTGGTCACCGAGGCGTTCCAGAGACACAGCAAGGCCGAGCTGGACGAGCTGTTCTCGCACCTGGAACTGCCAGTACTCTAAACTTTCCTTTCGGGGCTTGTGCCCTGTCCAGCAAGTGGTTAGATTGTCCCGCTTTACTGCTGTGCCCACCAAAAAGAGGAGTCTGTAGACGTGGAATTGGCCTGCCTGGACCTGGAAGGAGTACTTGTACCTGAAATCTGGATTGAGTTTGCTAACAGAACAGGTATTGATGAGTTGCGTGCTACCACACGCGATATCCCCGATTATGACGTGCTCATGCGTCAGCGCCTGTGTTTGCTGGAAAAGCACAATTTAAAA
The DNA here is from genome assembly GCA_047612385.1 of Cryomorphaceae bacterium. Lineage (GTDB taxonomy): Bacteria > Pseudomonadota > Gammaproteobacteria > Pseudomonadales > Halieaceae > JBALVT01. The sequence continues at coordinate 3,656 of JBLGAR010000172.1, forward strand.
ATAAACGATATCCAGGAAGTGATAGCCGCTTTGGAGCCATTGCCCGGAGCCATAGAATTTGTAGATTGGCTGCGCGAACGCTTTCAGGTCATCATCCTTTCAGATACCTTTTACGAATTTTCCCAACCTCTGATGCGGCAACTCAGTTGGCCTACGCTTTTCTGCCATCGCCTGATTACCGATCAGAGCGGTGCTGTGGTCGATTACAAGTTGCGACAAACGGATCCTAAGCGCGCATCGGTAAAAGCCTTCCACAGCTTGAATTATAAAGTGATTGCGGCGGGAGATTCATACAACGACACCACCATGTTGAGCGAAGCGGATGTGGGAATACTATTTCATGCACCTCAGAATGTTATCGAGGAGTTTCCCCAGTTTCAGTCTGTGCAGGAATACGACGATCTGAAGAGGTGCTTTTTGGCGGCTAGCGAGCGTAAGCTGTCTTTTTAAATGACTCTGTCACTTTAGGTTCATACATCGCCGATGGTCGCTTCCAGTACGGATAAAAAGCGGCCGACCTTGTCATAGGTTTCCTGGTATTCGTGTTCCCACTGAGATTCCGAAATGATGCCACCACCTCCCCAGCACATGACGTCCCCTTTGTTACACAGCAAGGTTCGAATCGCGATATTGCTATCCATTCGGCCATCGGCACTGATGTAGAGCAGTGAACCGCAGTAAACTTGTCTGGGGTGGGGTTCCAACTCTTCGATGATTTCCATCGCACGTCGCTTGGGCGCGCCGGTGATAGAACCGCCGGGAAAACTGTCGCGTAATAGATCTGTGACGTTCACTGTTTCACGAAGCTCACCGCTAATAGTGCTCACCAGGTGGTGCACAGTCGGGAAACTTTGCAGCTCGAACAGCTTGTTCACGCGAATACTACCTGGAACACAGTTTCGCCCCAGGTCGTTGCGCAGTAGATCCACTATCATCAGGTTCTCAGATCGGTCTTTCTCTGAATTTTGAAGTTCACTTGCCGCTAGTTGATCCGTTCTGCGATCACTGTAGCGAGGGCGTGTGCCTTTAATCGGAGCGGTCTCGACATGATGACCATGCAGCGTAATGAAACGCTCCGGAGAGAGGCTCATCACTGCACCATTGTCGGGTAGGCTGAGATAGCCAGAGTAGGGCGCTGCTGCAATTGACCGAAGTGTCTTGTAAGCCGACCAGGGGTCACCGGTATAGGGGGCGCTAAATCGCTGTGCGAGATTGACCTGATAACAATCTCCGGCGTGTATATAGGCCTGTATTCGCTCGAAGGCCTGACGGTACTCATCCTGGCTGGTATTGGATGCAAAGGGTTCACCAAGCGCGAATTTAGTCGTGACCTGGCTGCTCGGTGCGCGCAGACGTCTGAGCAGGTCGCCACGTTTTTTCGCGCTGACGCCTGGCTGCGCGACCAAAACGCTTCTGCGCAAGATGTGATCCTGCACCACACACCAATCATAGGCATGCAGGCCAGCGTTGGGCACTAAAGCTTTTGGGTCGACTTCCTTGGCTTCTACCTTGTTTAATCCCAGGCCGGCGTCATAGCTGACATATCCAAGTAGGCCGCCGCAGAACGGGATGTCCTGAGCCGCCGGGCCAATCCCCGCATACCGGTCTCGATGAAATTCTCGTATCGCGGCCCAGTAATCTCGAGACACGGACTCAGACGAGCCGTAGGGTAGTTCAGGTAACTCTACATCAATGGGGTCTGCGGTGAGAATGTCATAGCGGCCGCTGCTCGCGTGAGGAAAACTGCTGTCGAGAATTGCTGCGCACGGTAAATCCTTGATTCTTTCAAACAGCTCACAACTATCAGGTCGATAGGGCAGCTCTTCCAGATACAAGGTTTTATTGGGGCTAGGCCTCAAGATATTCTCCAACGGCTTTTGGCAGATTTTCTTTTTTATGTTGACGCTGCATATATTCGTAGATAAAGAGCTCTTAAATTACGCAAACCCGCTACCAAACACGTCAAGAGTCAATGATATGCGCTGATTTACCGGAAAAGACAAAACAGTCTAAATTGACTTTATGCCCCAATGGAATTAAGGTAATGCGCCAAATTTCGGGTCGGTTTGCATCCTAAGCCCGAGCGTCAAAACATGCAACTAAACGGAGCCTTGGGGCACCGATAAGTCAGTTTACATACGTTATTGAGGCCACAATAGACCAGCGGCTAACCTTATGGAACGGAGTATATGAGTACAAAGACAGACAGTAATCCAATCGCCACGCTCGACAATCCCTTTGCCGAGCATGATGAACACGAACTCAATGTTCCAGGGGCAATCGCGACTGAGCCCGGGCTGTACGAGACGTCCCTAAAGTCGGGTTGGGATCTTCAACGGCGTCCCTACCAGGCTGCGGGGATAAAGAGCACCCAGCGGCAGCACCAGAAGAAACGGATGACAGTCTGGGAGCGGATCGAATGCCTGGCTGACGAAGCACCCAAAATTCTCTTTCAAAACTGGGGCCCCAACCTTGACGGCGCGTCACTAGTAACCGCTCTTATTCGAGTTAATGGGCGTGATGTTGCCTTGTATGGTCACGACTTTACGGTGCGCGCAGGTTCAATGGATGCGACTAACGGGAAAAAATTAGCCAAGCTGTTTGAACTCGCGGCAAAACGTAAAATACCCGTTGTGGGTCTCAATGATTCCGCAGGCGCATTTATCCCAGCTGGAGTCGGCGGGTTGGATGGATACGCAGACGCTTTCACCGCACTGCGCAAGATCAGCGGCGTAGTGCCCAGCATTATGTGCATGTTCGGCTTTAACGCTGGAGGTGGCTCCTACCTCCCCAGGCAGGGCAGTTTTTTGATTCAACCCAACGAAACATTTTTCGGCCTGACCGGGCCCGGTGTGGTTAAGTCGGTTCTCGGAGAAGATGTCACGGCAGATGAACTGGGTGGCCCCGGAGTGCATAGCCAAAGCGGTGTTACAGATTTTGTAGTGCCCGATGAAATTGCAGCCCTGAACAAAGTACGCGAGCTGCTCAACTACCTTCCCAGTAGCAATGGTGAACTGGCCCCCTTTCAGGCTTCTTCAGATCCCACCGACCGGAAAACCTGGGATATCGATATCCTGTTAAAGAAGGCGTTTAACTCGCCCACGGGTTTCAATACGCCCATCGATATCAGTATTTTGATTCAGCAGCTGTGTGACCACGGCGATTTTTTGCAGATACAACCAGAGCGAGCGCGCAACACGATCACTGCGCTGGGCCGCATGGGCGGTAATGTCATCGGCTTTGTCGCAAACAACTCAGCCGTGTCGTCCGGACAGATAGATATCGATGCAGCCTATAAAAACGCCAGATTCATTCGCTTTTGTAACCTGTACAATATTCCCATTATATTTCTCGAAGACACGACGGGTTTTCTGCCAGGCAAGGAGCAGGAGAGCAGGGGAATCGTGCAAGCGGGCAGAGCGATGCTAGATGCGATCGTGGATTTACGAACACCCCGTTTCCTGGTTCTGGTGCGGAACGCGTTTGGTGGCGCTTACGCCTCTTACAACAACTACCCAACGGGGGCCGACTTTGTTGTCGCATTGCCCACTACGCGAGTGGCTGTTATGGGTCCAGCAGGCGTCGACTATGTCTATAAAGAAGAGCTCCGCGAGATTCGAGGCTCTGTAAAAAGTAAAATTGCTCAGGAGACGCAGGCTCAGGCGGCTGCCGGGTTGTCCCAAGCCGATGCTGCAAATACTGCGGAACAACTGGTTGCCGGCTGGGTTAAAGCGCAGGAGAAACTTCTTGTACAGCGCTATGAGCGTGAATTGATGAACCCTAATGAGGCCTTGAGTCTGGGTTCCATTTCTCAAATCGTGATGCCTTCGGATTTGCGTCAGGTGTTAGCCGAGCATATGGATTTTCATCTACGGCATTACGAACCCGGCCCCATGCAGTCTGTGCAGCGAGAATTTCACTAATCAGCCTTTTGGCACTGTCTTAAATATCATTGCTTAAATCCATTTATTGAGGAACGAAAGCGTGTCCAACGAACACTATTTGCGCAACCCGTTAATTCACCGGGACAGAAGGCTCGGTAGGCGCCCGGCCGAATGGGTCTCACAGTTTGACTGCACGCATTTGCGCCCCCTGATTATTTGTCGGGGACCCATACGAAAAGAGGCGATGGATGTCTTTGCCGAGATGGGTATAGACAACTATGGGATCCTGCTATCCGAGAAAGATTCTATTGTCTACAAGGATGCATTGGCTCCCGAATTACGATCTTTTACCAACCCCGAGCGGGTACATCGCGTTCCAGATTACAGCGGCGCGAATAAAGAAGAGCGCGACCAGCGAATTGCACAAATCATCAGTATCGCTGCTGGCAATGGCTACAATTCAATCTTTGCCGGTTACGGTTTTATGGCTGAGGACGAAGCCATGGTCGCAGCGATGGAAGCCGCTGGTTTGAATTTTATAGGACCGTGTTCAAAAACCGTTCACGACGCCGGCTTGAAAGATGAGGCCAAAAGAACAGCTTTGAGCATCGGTGTTTCTGTTACGCCGGGTATCGACAACGGTACAGCGCTGACCCTGTTGAAGAAGCATCCAGATGCGCAAGCATTGATAGCTCTGGCAAAAGAACATCAATTGAAAGTAGACGATGAGGTGTTGGCGGATGATGCTATTGGCCTTGAAGACAAAGCGGATATTGTACTCGCTGCGTCGTATATTAAAGGCATAGATCTCTATACCGTTGATGAGCTCGGCAAAACCTTAACCGAAGCTGTGGTGCGAATGTATGAGGAGTATCCGAGCAATCGTATTCGTCTAAAGGCGATTAGTGGCGGCGGTGGTAAGGGCCAGAGAATTCTCGCGGCGCCAGATTCCTATGAAGGTACACGAGAAGAAAAGGTAGAGCAGGCAGCTTCGCGCACCCCGGAAATGGTGAGAGAAATTCTCAACGAGGTTAAGACTACCGGTGTGGGTGACAACAAGAATGTCTTGGTTGAGCTGAATATCGAAACGACCCGACACCAGGAAATACAGGTTATCGGTAATGGACAGTGGAGTATGGCTATGGGCGGCCGCGACTGTTCCCTGCAAATGCACGAGCAGAAGTTACTGGAGGTATCCGTTACCGTAGAATCTTTGCAAAGGGCCTTGGAACAAGCCCAAGCTAGCGGCATGACTGAAGAGGTAAAAATCCTCACCCAGGATATCCTCACCTTAGAGGCGATGGAAGACGAGTCGGCTCGATTTGGCGAAGCTGTGGGCCTTGATTCGGTGTCTACCTTCGAGTGTATCGTCGATCGTGACAAACACTTCTTTATGGAAATGAATACCCGTATACAAGTTGAGCATCGGGTTACAG
>JBLGAR010000173.1:0-8731 GCA_047612385.1 Cryomorphaceae bacterium
ACGTGCGGGTCCAACGGCGGCTATTACAGCGTCACCCGCGGCTAGGCCGTGAACGCCAGCGCCTGTGCATACCACGGTGCCGGATAATTCTGACCCCAATATGTAGGGGAATTTAAATCCTCGTTTCATTGCAAAAAGTCGACGCCCGTAACCTTGGCGGACGCGACAATCAATAGGGTTTACTGTGCTTGCTTTAACTGAAATCAATACTTCACCTGGCCCGGGCTTGGTGACTGGAAAGGCAGTGTTGTAATCGATCACGTCAGGGCCGCCAAAGCCTCCAATGACATTCGCTTCCATAGTTTTGTCGATTGGTGGTGTCATAGTCGTTATTCCTTTTGGGGAAGAGGGGTTTCGGTCAGGGTGATGGATTCTTCTTCGCTGATTCCGAGTAGTCTCAGGTAGTAGCCGGTAGTGTGTATAGCATCGGCCTCGCTCAGTTTGCCGCGTGCTAGATTTTCCATAACCCCCAGTGTCATGCTGCTGACAAAACTGACAAAAGCTTCTAAGTTGTCCACGCGAAAACGCCCGCTATTTATACCGCGTCCGATATCCACCCTGACTCTCGCTTCAACTTGATCGGTCAAAAAGTCGCTTGGCATTTGCGAGATTAGGGGGAACATGCCTCGCTCTTTCGCGTAGGTAAGGGTGTATCGATAAGATACGCTGATGATTTCTGCTGGGTCTTCAATACCCGCAATGAGTTTTTCAAGCTCTGTGATGTAGAGGATAAAAAACTCGGCAGCTAACGCTTTCAGTACTTCGGTCTTGGATTCGAAATGGTTGTAGAACGTCCCCAGCCCTACGTCGGCTTCTTCAGTTATATCGTGGATATTGACGCTGTCAAAGCTCCGCTCAGTCATCAGTTTCTGGCTTGCTGCCAGTAGTTTGGCGCGCGTATTGGCTTTTCTGCGGCTGCCACGGTCTTTTTTACTTGTTTCAATCACCGGATGGAATCCTTCTGTATAACGATATAAAAATCACCGAGTATTCTCCATTAAGAACTTTAGTTGGTCGAGCGATTTGGCACTGCGCGCAAAAAGTAGTCGGCTTATCAGTGGCAGCAGAAAGATTCTGAAACCTTGATTTTGGTTGCGAGTTTCACAAAGCCAAGACAGATGTACCGAGGTCTCAGTTAATGGCTGCAGGCGGAGCATGAAAAGTGGGCGAAGCGGCTCCAAGGCGGCCTCGAAGCGCAGCAGCCGGGGGAAGTCCTGATGAATCACGGTAACGTCAATGTCAGTCTTCCCAAAGAGTGGCACCTTAGCAACCTCTAGATACTTGGCTCCACTGCCGGCCACATTGTTCTGCCTTCGCATTGCATCTACGCCGACAAACCACTTTGGGTAGTTGGATAGGTCGGAAAGGTAGCTGAATACAACTTCTATTGGGCAATCAATCGTGATTGAGTTTGACGCTACAGTCCGCATGGTCGTTATTCTCCGCGGTTGATTGGCAGGTGCTGGAATAGATAAAGTCTTGACATCCGCCGATAAATGGACTCTAGTTCACACATGAATTATATTCATTTTATCATAGGTGACAATCTTTTGTTAAGTAATACAGGCCGAGACGGACGATCAAGCGCATGAATATAAAAATGTTTGTACACAGCCTTGTTGGCATCCTCACCAGCCCATTTAATAGCAACGTGCATGCCGGGAGGATATCCAGTAATCCGCGGTTTGTTGACACCTTGCGTTATCCGCCGGTGGATCCGCCACCGGGGGCCAGCAATCAGCATGCTGAAATTGAGGTATTGCCTGGCGGCGCGGAAGTTGTGCACTGGTTTGCGCACGTGGCTGGGGTCAACTGGCATTTTGTTACAGCAGGTGATCCTGCCAACGAGCCGGTCTTGCTAATTCATGGTTTGCCGGAATCTTGGTACGCCTTTCACCATCAGATAGCAGCGCTTGCAGGCGCTTACTATGTGGTAGCCATCGACATGAAAGGTTATGGCCAATCAGATAAAAGACGCGGCCTAGACTATAGCAACTCAACAATGGCGAAAGAACTTGCGCTGCTAATTGACCATCTGGGTTTGCAGACTCTTCACCTTGTTGCTCATGATCGAGGCAGCGTTCTTGCAGATTATCTGACCGAGGTGCCGGGCATGTCTTCCCGGATACTTCACTACGTGCGTATGCAGCAATCTGGCTGTGAGCCGCATGGCTATCCGCGGCCACCCCATAAAGTTTTTGGCAGCCGGGTTGGAGTATTACTGTTTCGCAGCAGAGATTTTGTCAAAACTGTATACCGCAGTGAGTATGTGGCATACCCAATCTCTGATGCAGATATTGAGCGTCTGGATTTTGAATTCAAATACCTAGGCATCGGAGAATGTGTGTCAGAAAACTTTCAAACAACCAACTTTGACTTCGAGTTAAAGGAGCGAATGGAGCGTCTGTTTCAGAGCATGACAATGCCGGTGCTTTTTCTTCAGGGCGGTCTCGATATCGGACAGCACCCCGAAGAATATGAGCGCATAGGTGAGTATGTAAAAAACGCGACGTTGCAAATTATTGACGCAGGACATTTTCTCCACTTGGAGCGCCCTGACGAGGTAAGCCTAGCAATCAACCACTTCCTAACGCATGACCGCGCCGCTTGAGTGAGTAACTCTGGAGAATGATATGAGGTTTAAAACTATAATTAAAGCAGGCCTTGTTGCAGTGCTTGTGTTGGGTGCAACAGTGGGTTTACTGCGGGATAAAGTGTTGTTGTATTTACCGGGCATAGTTCACAGTTTAAAGTCTCCGATTGCCGAAAACCGAGACGTTCAATGGCAGCAGATGGCAAGCGCGCCGAGGGAAGGGCAGCCTAACGTGATTCTTATTCTGGCTGATGATCTTGGTTTCAATGACTTGAGCATGGGCGGTCAGAACCCAGATCCGACTGTCCAAACGCCAAATATTGATGCTATAGCCTCCGCGGGCATCACCTTCACCAACGGATACGCGGCGAGCGCTACCTGCGCGCCATCTCGAGCTAGCTTACTTACTGGTCGCTACGCCACCCGCTTCGGGTTTGAGTACACACCTGCGCCCAAGGAATTTATGCAGTTGATCTACGCAAGGGGCGAAGGAAAAGAAGATATTCCATCTATTTACCACAAAGAGCGAGAAGACCTAGTTCCCCCTATGGAGGAGATGGGCATACCCTCGTCTGAAATCACCTTGGCCGAATTACTAAAGGCCAAGCATTATCGTTCCATTATGCTGGGCAAGTGGCATCTTGGAGAAGAAAGCGATATGCGACCTGGCGCGCAGGGCTTTGACGAGTGGCTGGGATTTCTTCCGGGCGCTAGTCTTTATCAATCGGTTGGTCACGGCGGTATAGTCGAATCGCGCCAATCCTTTGACCCTATTGACGAGTTCTTATGGGCAAATATTGGTTACGCAGTGCGCTTTAACGGCAGCGATCGCTTTAATCCAAAAGGTTACATGACCGACTACCTGACCTCAGAGGCAATCAAGGCCGTTGAGGCAAATCGGGACAACCCATTCTTCCTATATCTTTCGTACAACGCGCCACACACGCCCTTACAGGCAAAACAGGCTGACTACGACGCGCTATCACATATCACTGATCATACCGAGCGCGTGTATGCAGCAATGATAAAGTCGCTGGACGATAATGTGGGCAAGCTGATGACTGCTTTAAAAGATCAGGGTCTGGAAGACAACACAATCGTGATTTTTACAACGGATAACGGTGGTGCCCACTATTTAGGATTAGCGGATGTCAATGCGCCCTATAGAGGCTGGAAAGCGACCTATTTTGAGGGTGGTATTCACGCGCCATTTTTCATGAAATGGCCGGCTAAAATTCCGGCGGGTAAGCAGTATGATCAGCCAGTAATCAGTATGGATATATTTTCTACCGTCGCGGCAGCTGCGGGAGCAGAACTACCTGCTGACAGAGTCATCGATGGTGTAAACCTTCTGCCTTATATACAAGGAGAAAAAACCGGCGCACCCAGAGATGCTATTTTCTGGTATCAGGCTGGCTATGAGGCGGTCATCAGCAATGGTTGGAAACTCCAACGAAGTGATCGCGCAGATATAACTTGGCTCTTTAATTTAAAAGACGATCCTACCGAAACAACTAATATTGCCGAACAGAATCCGTCTCAAGTTGGCAAAATGCTGGCGATGATTGATGAATTTAAACTTCAGCAAGCCGAACCTAGGTGGCCAGCGTTACTGGAAAAATCAGTGCCGATCGATAAGACGATGGCGGAACCATACGAAGCCGGGGACGAGCATGTGTTCTGGGGGAATTAATGCAACGTGGGTTTAGTGAAAGTCGGGCTCTAAGTGATTGGAGCCTTAAGTGTCACAGAATAAGATTGCGCATTGCACGAGCTGTATAAGCGCGCGGAGGAAAAGATGAAATTACTACGTACGCCGGACGAGCAATTTAAAAAACTCCATGATTATCCATTCACGCCAAACTATTTAGAGCTAGGTGATCCGGATGGCAGCGCTACCACTATTCGGATGCACTATTTAGACGAGGGGCCTCGCGACGGTATTCCTGTGCTACTTCTGCACGGCGAACCCATGTGGTCCTACTTATACCGAAAAATGATTCCCGGTCTTGTAGCTGCTGGCTATCGAGTGATTGCGCCCGACCAAATTGGTTTCGGTAAGAGCGATAAACCCTCGGAGAAATCCGATTATAGCGTCGCCCGCCACGTGAGTTGGATCCGTGAGTGCATTCAAAAACTAGAACTACAAAACGCGATATTTTTTGGCCAAGATTGGGGCAGCCTGATTGGATTAACCGCGGTGCTGCATGAAGAGTCGCGGTTTCAAGCTATTGTCGCAGCGAATGCAATGTTGCCTGACCCCTCTCATTTTGATCGATTTCTTGAAGCTAAAAAAGCATCCCCTGACGAAACAGCGTTTGCCAGGTGGCAAGCATGGATCGCTGACAAAGACAGCATCAATATAGGGCAGGGACTCAAAGTCGGCTTCAATATAACCGATGGCCTACGATTAGATTTAAATGCTGATGAGGTGCTTGCTTATAATGCTCCTTATCCTGACAGCAGCTACCAGGCCGGTGTATTAGAGTTTCCTGCATTAGCGAATTTAAACAAAGAGGCTGTCGAGCTGTTCGATGCGGCGTGGCGTGTACTTGAAAAATGGGAAAAGCCGTTTATAACCGCCTACGGCAAAGCTGATCCTATTCTGGGTTTTTTTGACCAAGTATTTCAAAAGTATGTTCCGGGCGCTAAGGGTCAGCCGCACAAGGAGTTCCCTGATGGCGGCCACTTTATTCAAGAACAACAGCCGGAAGAGCTAGTTGACTCTATTGTGGCTGCTAGCGCTTAGCTAGTGGGCTACGCCCCGCTAGAATCACTTTAGTTGGTGGCGGTAGCACCACTGATACTGTTGCCGTTATTTGATGGTCCGATCGTCGCGAGGAAGTAAATAATCTCAACTCTTAATAAATTATTGAGCGCTGGCGTTGGCTTAACATTCTTGGCGGCAGGTGCTTGGGCGCAACAGCCATTGGCCGCCGGTGAGCCTCGCTTACCCAATGTGGTGGTGATTCTTGCTGACGATCTTGGCTTTGGCGACATCAGTGCTTTTGATAGTGCGGCCATTAGTACCCCGCGCATTGATCAGTTGGCCGCTGAAGGCATGAAACTCAATGAGTTTTATGCGCCGTCGTCGGTGTGTTCGCCATCCCGCGCCGGTCTACTAACAGGGCGTCACGCGGTACGCTTGGGTATCGACCACGTATTTATGTATAACGCACACGACGGAATGGATGCCAGCGAAATTACTATAGCTGAACAGCTTAAAAGTGTGGGCTATCAAACCGGCATGGTGGGCAAGTGGCACTTGGGGCATCTCGACCGTTACATGCCGTGGAATCAGGGTTTTAATGAGTTCTACGGTGTGCCCTTCAGTAACGACATGAGTAATTTATTCTTCTATGAAAATCAGAAAATTATTCATAAACCAATTGATCAACGATACCTGACTCGCCGCTATACAGAAAAGGCCACCGACTTTATTGAACGTCATCAAGAGACCCCTTTCTTTTTGTATGTTGCCCACAGTATGCCGCACGTGCCGCTTTATGTGTCACCCAAATTTGACGGAAAAACGGGCAGGGGACTGTACTCAGATGTGGTCGCCGAACTTGACTGGAGCACCGGCGAAATCGTCGACAAGCTAGATGACCTCAACCTGCTTAACAATACTTTAGTGATCTTTAGCTCCGACAATGGCCCGTGGACGGTGATGGGCGATCACGGTGGTTCGGCAGGAACTCTGCGCAGCGGTAAAGGTTCTACATTTGAGGGCGGTCAGCGTGTGCCCACTGTGGCCCATTGGCCAGCCCAGATCGCGGCGGGCAGCAATAACCATAGCGTATCGAGCCTGCTTGATATTCTGCCAACACTGTCTGATTTGGCAGGCGTAGCAATACCTAGCGACCGCACCATCGATGGCAAGAGTTTGGCTCCAATATTTAGTGGCATGGGTGAACGTGAAAACCAGAAATTTTTTTATATCGCTTCACGCGGCCGCTCAACAGTAAGAGGTCTCCGCGACGGAGACTGGAAATTAAAACGTGCTCAAAAGGGCTATCCGGAATTTCTCGAAAGCTTTTTACAATTTGGTAAACATGGCCACCCAGCACTGCTGTTTAATTTAAATGACGACCCTGAAGAGCAGTACAACCTGGCGGCTCAATTTCCTGAGCGTGTAGCTGCGATGGAAGCGCAGATTGTGACGTTTGAGCAGGATATTACAGCCGACAAACCATTGCGCAAATACATGAGTAGCACTAAAGCGGACAGAACAGGCTATGGCGGCTTGATCGGCAAGGGTGTATTCATACTGCTGAGTACACTTTTGTTGATCTATGGCGTCTATCGTTTATTAAAAGTTGCTATAAAGCGCATTTGGTCAAAGCTGGGTAGATAAGCTGCATCAATTTCCAGAGAGTCGATCAAGATATCGATAAACCCTTTGAACTGAGCGAAGGGCCTCGCGGTGTTGATTCTACTCGGGTATTAAGCGCTGTACATCTATCCCAGCGGGTATTGCTCAGGCAGACAGATGGGATGAAATTCTGTTTGAAGCGTTTGGCAATGCGCGGGCTGCGGAAATATTATCGCTTGGAGCGTCTACCCTTCTAGTAGGTGTGGCGCGTTGAGTTTCAGCATTAGGCCCCATTCAATATACAGAATATTATAGACTTCAATGTCCGCTAAAAATCTGGTGTCGACTGTTCATGAAATACTAGTAATGGCGGGCTTTTAAATGAATTTTTCTGGGTAGGTGAATGTCGTATATTTGTATAAGATAATTGTCGTATATTTGCGGAGGTGGCCATGCGCGTCAAAACGTTGAAAAGTAGAGTCAGGCTCCGTATTAACAAGAGCAAGAGTTCGGTATTTACGCCTGGGGATTTCTTTGACCTCTCGGATCGTGACCAAGTGGGCCGCGCCTTGCGTGAGCTGGTGGCCGAGGACACGATAATTCGGTTTGGACAGGGTCTTTACGCCAAGGCTAAGCGATCGTCAGTGACCGGCACTATTATTCCCATCAAACCGCTCCCCGATTTGGCGCGAGAAGCCCTTGAGGAAAAGTTAAAGGTGAAGGTGATGCCAAATACCGACGTGGAGCGCTACAACAGCCGTGAATCAACACAAGTGCCCACCGGCCGCGTTATCACCGTGAAAGGCCGCATTAATCGCAAGATGTCCTTCAATGGCAAATCGATAAAGTTTCAGAATGTATCCTGATCCCCGAGTCATTGAAGAGATTGCGTCGGAACTGGTTATAGATCCGGCGTTTATCGAAAAGGACTGGTATGCAGTTCAGGTCCTGAGTGCGGTCGCTGTCCACCAGAGTGATGAGATGGTAACGATCTTCTCGGGCGGCACGTCGCTCTCGAAGGGCCACCAGTTAATTGAGCGCTTTTCTGAAGATCTGGATTTTCGGTGCAGGTACAAGAACGAGGGTACGCAAGCACACCATAAAAAAGTGAGGCGCCGGTACCAAGAATCGATGCTGGCGACACTGAGTGGTGTTGAGCATATAGGTTAGACCCTGAGTCCGTAGGTAAGGGGAGCGAGCATTTTAAGGTCCCGCTGCTCTACCCAAAGAATTTTGAGATTCCGTCTGCGCTTAGGACGGATTTGTTGGTGGAGTTTAGCTTCACACAGCCTCATGAAGCGCCGGTACTAAAGCCCATTCAGTCGATTATCGCTAAGTACACTGGTGGCGAGCCTGAAGTAGAGATCCTCTGCCTGCCCCCGATAGAGATCGCCGGTGACAAAATCAATGCGCTGATGTGGAGGACACTAAAGCTCATGCGTGGTGATGAGAACTACGATCCGGCCACCATACGCCACCTGCATGATTTAGCGGCATTGCATGGGGAGATCATGGCAAATCCCGCGCTGTTTGTTAGTCTTGCGCACAGAGCTTTTGCCGCCGACCAGCTACGTGGGCCGCGGATGCTAGAAGACCCGCTCTATGAATCATTGGTGCGCGCACATAGACAGATAGGCAACAAAAAATCGAGTAGAGCCGAGTACCGCACATTTGTCGACGCCATGTCTTATGCCGAGGATGACAATACGATATCGTTTAAGCGGGCGCTGGACAGCTTTGAGAGCCTTGTGGCGCTATTCGCGCCCGAAAGTTAACTCACGCCTCAGCAGATAGATAAACTTTGATTCACTCCAATTTGGACC
>JBLGAR010000174.1:0-8706 GCA_047612385.1 Cryomorphaceae bacterium
TGCTAGTTTGTCGTCGTTCATCAGCAGCACAGTGAGGATGTCGCGCGGCAAATCACTTTCTTCCATTTTACCCGCATTAAACTGTTCAATTAGCGCTTCTCTACGCAGCTTTGAAGGCGCAAAAAATTCGCGTTGGAATCGGGCTAAAGCAATTTGGATTTCTTCTTCGATTGGCTTCTTATCACCTTGGTATTGACCCAAGGTAGCGGCCAAACCAAGCTGCGAGAGAAGCTGATGCAGGGTATCAGCCTCCTCGTCGCTGTTATCCTGCCTATCAATACCAGCGAATGCCAACGCAACATTCAACATAATGCGATAGCCAAGCTCCTTAAAATCCATTTTCTCGGTAAGCAAATACCGCTCTATTGTTTGGTGCATTAAATTCGGAAATACTTCTGCTTCATACTGGCGGAAAAAGTTTCGCCGAAACAAGCCGCTCTCAACGCCTCGTCGTTTTCGGTGTTCGTCACCGTGTAAATCTACCAGTACCTTGTCAAACAGTATTCCACCTGCGTTATACAAGGCCTGCTTTAACTCCGGCCGCCGATAGGCGTCTTCAACCTCACGAAACTTGCTAATACGATGAGTAGTCAACTCGAATATCCTCTTTGCTTATGGAGTGGGCACAGATTATTTATTGAACGCAATTTTCTGCGTTAAAACCTCTTCGGAAAACTTATTCACACGCCAGCCAGGAATATGCCAGTGATCTGGCAGCGGTGTTTCCAGATCCACTGCTTTCCCAGCTTTAAAAATGGACTTGATTTTGCTTTTATTGCCTAACAGGCTCAGGTCTTTTAGCGGGTCGCCATCTATCAATAGTAAATCTGCACAGTAGCCGGGTTTAATACAGCCAATTTCTCCTTCCATGCGCAGCGCCACAGCGGCCGCTTCAGTCGCACTGTGAATAGCTTGCTCTGGGGTAAAGCCCAGGTGGTCTACAAATATCTGCATCTCTTTGTGATGCCATTCACCATAGGGCGTGACGGAAAATCCACTTTCGCTACCACTCAACAGCGGAACACCATTGTCGTAGGCCTGGCGCAACGTCACCGAGCTATTGGCAATCTCCTCCCGAAAGATTTTTTGCAAGCCAGGATCGGCTCCAACTTTATCGCCATAATCTACCAGGTTAGCTTGGAAGGTAAATGTAGGAACAACCGGAATCTTGGCGTCGACCAAGGCCGCCACCGCCTCGTCATCCATATTGGTTGCGTGCAAAATCATGTCAAAGCCGGCAATCGCGGCATCGCGGGTGCTGCTCGCGTTGCGGCAGTGGCCCACTACCGGGATCCCCATACTATGAGCGGTATCACACACCAACTTAAGCTCATCGAGGGTCCACGCTTGAATCTCTCCCTTCGCCTTACCCCGCATGGGTAAGCCACTAACATGCACTTTAATCCAATCAACCCCCGCCTTAACCTGACGGCGAATCTCTCGGACAATCTCATCTTTGGTACTGACGATCACGGCGTAACCACGTCGGCCTGAATCGGGTAACAAGCGCCCTGCAGTACCACCAACGGAAGTGATCAAGACGTTACCCCCGGTATTCATTCGTGGGCCCGGAACTACCCCAGCTTCAATGGCGTCACGCAAATCGATGCCTACGTCAAAAATACAATCAGCGTCGAAAATACTGGTAACACCCGCACGCAAAACCTTCTGAGCGTTAACTGATGCAACGATCGCAGCAAGGCCTTCGCGTCGGTGAAAAAACAGTTCGTCGTTTGAGCCGGGTTGGTCAAATGTGACATGGCAGTGGGCATCAATCAAACCCGGCATCACCGTCAAACCGCTGGCATCAATTACCTGAACACCGTCCAGTTTGGCGGACAGGGAGTCTGCCTCGCTGCCCACAGCCTCAATCAGCCCGCCTGATAGCAGTAGCGATGATTCACCTTTGGAACCCAAAATTGAGGCATTGCGAATCAAACAAGCCGGTGGCGTCGATGAATTGACCATGTCACTCATAAAAAATCTCCAATTAAACATATTAAATGACAAGAATAAGAACAACTTGTCTAAAAATGCAGTATCACAATATCCTAAAGTGCAGTCCTGTAAATCGCTCGTATAAATCCGTTATCCGGCAGTGTTATAGTGACGCTCGCGGACCGATAGCGCTCCAGCATACACCGTTATCATACCTCCGTAAGCCTCATATCATGGAGTTACAGCCAAAATGCAGACCATTAACGTCAATGGTGAAAAGCACGAGATTGATGCCACGCCAGACACGCCGCTGCTGTGGGTTCTCAGAGACAATCTTAACCTTACGGGCACTAAATTTGGTTGCGGAATTGCCCAGTGCGGCGCGTGCACCGTGCATATTGACGGCGCTCCGAGTCGCTCTTGCGTAACACCCATTTCGAGCCTTGAAAACAAACAAATACTGACCATAGAATCACTGGCAAGCGACGCCAGCTACCACCCGGTTCAGCAGGCTTGGTTAGAGCGCGATGTAGCGCAATGTGGCTACTGCCAGTCGGGACAGATTATGTCTGCCGTTGCCCTGCTCAAGAACAATACTGATCCGTCCGATGAAGATATAGATGCAGCCATGGCGGGCAATGTGTGCCGCTGCGGAACCTATATTCGAATTCGCGAAGCGATCAAACTGGCGGCTATCAACATGAAGCAGGAGCGCTAAAATGTCTCACTCCGTTGTGGATAAATCGCGCAGGGCTTTTATCAAAGCCAGCGGGATAGCGACAGGCAGCTTGCTGTTCGGTTTTCACCTACCCTCACGTGGCCGTGCGGTAGACACAATAGCGACGACCGAACCGATGCTGGCCAACACTTTCATTCGCATCTCCCCTGACAACACTATTGGTATATTGGTTAACCATGCTGAATTTGGCAATGGCGCATACACAGCACTACCGATGCTGGCGGCGGAAGAGCTGGACTTTGATTTGACTGAAGTTGTTATTGAAGATGCACCGATTAAGCCAGAATACTTCCACAGCTACTACGGTGATTATCTAACCGGTGGGAGTACGTCTACCGGCAGCTCTTGGTTACCGATTCGAACGGCGGCGGCAAAAACGCGCGCAATGCTGCTCAGTGCTGCTGGAAAGCATTGGAATGTTGATACAGATACTCTGAGCACTGAAAATGGCTACGTGCTGCACACCACGAGCAAACGCAAGATAAGCTATGGCGAGCTACTCCCCGTTATTCGCTACCATAAAATAGAGGCCCCCGAGAACGTAACACTCAAACCCAGCTCTGAATTCACAGTGATGGGGACTGACGTCAAGCGCCTGGAAGGCCCGGAAAAAGTGACTGGCTCGGCCATCTTTGGTATAGATTTTCGCCTGCCTGGGCAGTTGTTTGCTTCGGCGGCCCGGCCACCCATTTATGGAGGCAGCGTAATATCCTTTGATGCCAGTGATGCATTGAAGGTTAAAGGGGTTAAAAAGGTCAAACAGATCAGCGCTGGCGTTGTCGTCCTGGCTGACACCTACTGGAATGCGCGAAAAGGTAGAGAAGCACTAAGGATTGAGTGGGACAGTGGCCCGTTTGCCGACCTCTCTTCAGAACAGTTTTATGCCGAATACCGCGAAACGTCAAAGCAACCGGGATTGATAGCCGAAGATAAAGGCGATGCTGTCAAAGCCCTGGAGTCGGCGAGCAAAACATTAGAGTCCGTTTATGAAGTTCCGTATCTGGCACACGCGGCCATGGAACCTCTGAGCTGCACCGCTTTGGTGGCGCACGACCGCTGCGATGTATGGGTCGGTACCCAATATCAGGGTAACGATCAAAAAGTGGTCGCCAAATTGCTGGATCTCCCTAAAGACTCCGTCACTATCAATCGCCAGCTTATCGGCGGCAGCTTTGGTCGTCGCAGCAGCACCACCGGCGACTTTGTAGCCGATTCGGTAGAAACCGCTAGAGGCGAAGGTGTACCAGTGCAATTAATTTGGTCCCGCGAAGAAGACATGCATGCGCATTTTTTCCGCCCCTTATTTGTCCATAGAATCAAAGGGGGCCTGGACGACGCCGGCATGCCAATCGCATGGCATCAACGCGCGGTGGGCCAGTCGATCATGCAAAACACTATCCAGGAAGCCGTGTATATGGCCGATGGCCTGGATGCCTACTCCGTTGATGGTCTGGTCAAACAGGACTACGCCATTGCCAATCACAGAATTGAATCACACAATCCGCAGAAACTCGGAATCGTACCTCTTTGGTGGCGTTCCGTAGCGCAAACTCATACTGCGTTCGCCTATGAATGCTTTCTGGATGAATTGGCCGAGCTAGGCGGTAAAGACCCATACCAGCTTCGTCTGGAGCTTTGCCAAGACGCACCGAGAATGCACAATTTGCTGGTCATGCTTGGCGAGAAGGCAGGACTGAATGACCCGCTCCCCGAAGGCCGCTTCCGCGGTATGGCCTCGCACCAGGCCTTTGGATCCTACATTGCTGAGGTAGTGGAGTTGAGCGTTAAAGACAACGGTGAGTACACCGTAGAACGTGTGTGCTGTGTGGTGGATTGCGGCTTCGCAGTTAATCCAATGAATGTTGAAGCGCAGATTCAAGGTGGTATCGCCTACGGATTGACCGCAGCCGCCATGGGCGAAATCGTGCTTGAAGGTGGCAAAGTGCAGCAGAGCAATTTCCATGACTACAAACCGCTCCGAATGTCACAGATGCCGAAGATAGACGTGCATATATTAAACAGTGGCGAGACAGCAACCGGAGTAGGTGAACCACCTACTGCCATTATTGCACCAGCACTGGGTAACGCATTATTCGCCGCAACGGGCAAGCGCTTGCGCACGTTGCCATTTTCAAAACATGGCTTTAATCTAGTTTAACAAGGCGACAACAAGAGGCGCTTTCGATATGCACCCACTATTAGCTACCTTGCGAAACAGCGACGCTTGCGAGCAAAGCCAGTCCGTACAAAATCACGGCACGGTGATCAGTAACACTTTCTTCCAAATGCATTTGGAATCTACATACAGCGATACATTTAGAGCAGAATTTAGAACACTCGATCTCGGTCCAATAAAACTATTCGCCTGCCACACCAATGCCCCGCTTATTGGTGTGCGCACTTACAGCGACATTATCAACGACGTGAACCAAAACCACTGCCTTATTTACCTGCCAGTAGAAATGTCAGGCAATGAACCCAGTTGGCACTATCAAGGTGGTAAAAAATCTCGCGGCGGCGAACGAATTATTACTATGGTCGACGGGTCTAAAGATTACCGTGTTCACCGCCCGGGGTTTTTGGGCATTACCTTGATTGTTCCACACGCACTACTACAGGCACGCTTGCCCAGGATACAGCCCTATTGCATCGTGCCCCATGATGCCTCAGACGGGAGCTTTGCACTGGCCTGGGATTTCATTATGTCGGTATGGTTTAACCAGAACTCACTCGGTGAGCAGAGCAAACTCCGCAGCGCCAACACGATAGTCGATTTACTGGCACATGCGTTTGAGACGGTGGGCCAATCTCAAATATCTAGCGATAGCAGCGTTCGGGTCGCCTATCTTCACAAAGCCATTGATTACATCGACGCACATCTAGCTGACCGATGTGTACGTCCGGAAGACGTCGCTGAGCATCTGGGCATCAAGAAACGTTATCTGTACGACATTTTTTCCGAGCACGACAAGTCGCTGCACACTCTCGTTCGCGATAAGCGGCTGGAGCGCTGCCACTCGACGTTACAAGACATTAGTATGTCTAGCCTGTCTATCACTGAAGTTGCGTTTCGCTGGGGTTTTTCAAGCAACGCGTATTTCAGCAGAGAATTCAAGAAAAAATATGGCGCGGCACCACGCGTGTTCCGCCAATCGATCACCGAAGCCTCTGTTGCAAAATAATTAGGATACTCAATGCCTGAAAATGAACTCAGCCGGGGCTGGAGGCTAATATTTGCCTCCTGCATGGGCGTAATTTGCAGCTCGATCGTACTTCCCTACTACACGATTGGCGCCTTAGTAATACCTATTACTGAAGAGTTTGGGTGGACGCGTGCACAGTTTCAGGCGGCAATTCTTTTTAGCTCGGGACTGGGCGCACTCACCTCCCCGGTTATCGGCTGGTTAATTGATCGCCATGGCGCGCGTCGATTGGCGCTACCGGGGCTGGCCGGACTCAGCGTAGGGTTTCTTATCGCCGCTTCTATGAATGGTGAACTCTGGATGCTGTATTTAGCCTACGCAAGTATGGCGATACTCGGCGCAGGCACCATTCCAGTAACATGGACGCGCGCAATTGCTACCAACTTTTTCAACCGCCGGGGTTTGGCGCTCGGTTTGACCCTAACCGGCACAGGCATCTGCGCGGTCGCGGCACCCCACTATACCGTTTGGCTAACCGAACATTATGGCTGGCGGGTAGCCTATGCCGGAATTGCTCTATTACCGTTATTTTTAGCGGGTCCCATCGTATTTTTATTGTTTAAACCAGTGGAGGGCGTGGCCGGGCGAGATGAAGGCAATGAATGGCAGTCGGAAATTGATTCCGGCCTGAGCTTTGGTGAGGCCTTAAGGAGTTATCGTTTTTGGGTGTTAGCGTTATCTATCTTACTCGCTTATATGGGCTTTTCTGGTATCGGCACCAATTTGTTTCCTTCGCTAACGGATGACGGCTTCTCATCCTCTGACGCCGCCACTGTGCAAAGCATTTACGGCGGCTCAATTGTCGTAGGTCGCGTAGCTGTCGGCTATTTGGTCGATCGTTTTTGGGCGCCAGGAGTCGCGGCATTTGCGCTGGCGCTCCCCGTTATAGGGGCATTGATCTTTTTTGGAGCGCCAAGCTTTTATATGGCGGCGACAGCAAGCTTTCTAATCGGTTTTGCCGCTGGCGCTGAACTGGACCTAATGGCGTTTCTTGCGGCCAAATATTTCGGCCTAAGACATTACGCTAAAATTTATGCGGTGCTGTATTCAACGCTCGCGGTGTGCTCCGGCACAGCACCTATGTTGTTTGCGATGGTATACGACAGAACCAGCAGCTATGACTTCAGCTTTATGGTGGCATCTGTACTGTTCGCTTTATCAACCGTCATGGTGCTATTTCTTGGCCGCTATCCAGACGGGTTTCCATCCGACCCAGCATAAATAATCGTTACATTGCAGACACTGGGGGAGCCTGCAGCCTTTAGCGATGCGCGTGGCAATATAGCAATCAGTTCTGCTTCGCCTAGACCACAAGTTGATCAAAGGAAATGGAATATTCATTGATACGCCACACTGCGTCATCACCCTTGAGTAATTAGTGGTCAACAACGCCGGCCTAGGTGCTATGGCCACAATAGAAGAAACCGACCTGGCCTTGTGGCAATCATTGTTCGCGGTCAACAGTACCGGAGTGTACTTGGGATGCCGTAAGGCCATTGTCCACATGAATCGCGAACGCGACCGCGACCGCAGCATTATTACTATATCGTCCGCGCTCGGTAAAAAAACACTGTCTGGTACTTGCGCCTATAGCGCTACCAAAGCGGCGGTCATTAGCCTTACCGAAAGTACCGCGCTGCACTGCGCTGAGCAGGGCTATCCGATTCGCTGTAATGCCATATTGCCAGGTTTTATCGAAACGCCGTTACTGCGTGATTCGGTCGAGTCGGCTGAAGACCCCCAAGCGCTGGAAGCCTACTTCACCGGGTTTCACCCAATGGGGCGTCTTGGCCACATGGAGGAAGTCGCCGACGCAGTATCTTACCTGGCAAGCCCAGGCGCTTCATTCATTACGGGTATCGCTATGCCGGTCGACGGTGCCATGACCGTGTAATAAAAGCGGGACTGTTTAACGAACAGAATAGCAGCACAAAAGAAAAGTGCAGACAGAAAAAAGGCGCCGTAAGGCGCCTTTTTTGATTCCAAGTCCTAAGGCTAGAACTTGTATTGCACCTCAGCACCAAAGTAGCGAGGGCGATTCGGCGTGCCGAATGACCATGCGCCAGGCGCGTAGACGGCAGTTGAATCAGTGGCAGAAGTCGCCACACCGTTAGCACCCACATCCAGGAGTGACATCAGATACTCCTCGTCGGTTAAGTTCTTACCAAATACAGAGAACGTCCAATGCTCGGTCTCGTAGTTAATAGAAGCATCGACGATACCAAAGGAATCAACCTTTGACGGGTTGTCCGTATAACCCGCTGGAGAATGGTCCAGGTTTGACGTCGCTGAAATGAAGTAATCGTCTTTCCAGGTGTAATTCAAGTTGCCTATCAGGAATGCACCATTAGACAGCTCATGCTCCCACAATGCACCCAGTCCAGCGGTCATTTCGGGTGCGCGTCGCAGATCTATGCCACTGAGGTCGACAAGACCGGTTGCGCTTTCAACAAGATAATCATTAAACTCTGCATCGAGTAAACCGATATTGCCACGCAGCGATATGCCTGCTGCGACAATCCAGGTGAAGTCCATCTCCAAGCCTTCAATAGACGCAGTCGATGCATTTTGAACAACCGTTAATGTTGCCTGACCGTCTTGACCTGGTTTGACGATATCTTCTTGCTTGTCGTTATAGTCGATGCTGAAGAGTGTCACATTCAACTGCAATGTGTTGTCCAGCAAGGTGCTTTTGACGCCTACTTCCCACTGTTCGACTTCCTCGGGATCATAGGGGCCAAAGTTATCCGGAGCGGTTGCACGACCATTAAATCCGCCTGAGCGGAAGCCCTCTGAATAGTTGACATACGCCATACCCCAATCAAA
>JBLGAR010000175.1:0-8680 GCA_047612385.1 Cryomorphaceae bacterium
TGGGGCCCCCAGTCGAGCGGGCGAAAGATGACGAGGGTAACTGGACGCCAGCAGCCATCGGATTCGCGCGAAAGCAAGGTACCGAGCCCGAAGCCCTGCAGAGCATAGACACCCCCAAAGGAGTCAGGCTGGGCGTTCGCAGCACCGAACCCGGCACCCTGGCAAAAAACTGCATCCTGGAGATTATCAACGAAAGTATCGCTGAGCTGCCAATCCCCAAAAGAATGAGATGGGCCGCGAGCCGCACGGAGTTTGTCAGACCCGTCCAGTGGAGTGTCGTCATGCTGGGAATGGAGTCGGACTTCGGCGAAATTCTGGGTGTTCCATGTGGTACTAGTACTCGAGGGCACCGCTTTCACAGTACCGGCCCCATCAATATCACGCGCCCGGAAGACTACGCCCAGATATTGAAGTCAGAGCGAGTTATCGCCTCCTTCGAAGAACGCCAGCAGATCATTCGCACTCAGGTCGAAGAGCTCGCATCATCGCTAGGTGCAACAGCTGTGATCGATGAATCTCTGCTGGATGAGGTGACGGGGTTGGTAGAGTGGCCGGTCGCCTTAGCGGGGTCATTTGAGGATCGCTTTCTGGAAGTGCCGGCCGAAGCCTTAGTGCTTTCCATGAAAGAGCACCAGAAATATTTTCACCTGGTAGACTCCGATGGGAGCTTAATGCCCCACTTTATCACCGTAAGCAATATAGAAAGCAAAGACCCGGCACAGGTAATTAGCGGCAACGAAAGAGTCATCCGTCCACGCTTGAGCGATGCAACGTTCTTTTTTGAAACGGACAAGCAAACCCGGCTGGAAGACCGCGTAGAAAAACTACGTACGATAGTATTTCAGAAGCAACTGGGCACATTGCACGATAAGACGATGCGTGTCGTTGGCTTGGCCGGGCTAATTGCTCAAAAGATTGGAGCACCTGCGGCCCGAGCCGAGCGCGCAGCTCTTTTGTGCAAAACTGATCTGTTAAGCGATATGGTGCTCGAGTTTGCCGATATGCAGGGCATCGCAGGGTATTACTATGCCCTTCACGACGGCGAAGGAGAAGAAGTGGCAGCCGCACTCGCTCAGCAGTACTGGCCTAAATTTTCCGGAGACCGCCTACCTGAAACGAACACGGGCTGTGCCCTGGCGTTGGCCGACCGCCTCGATACCTTATGCGGCATATTTGGTATCGGACAACCACCGACTGGGTCAAAAGATCCCTTCGCACTCAGACGCGCCTCACTGGCTGTGCTGCGCATTATCATCGGTAAGAAACTACCCCTGGATTTGATGGATTGTCTACAGCTGGCGAAGGCGCAATATCCTGATGATGTCATAGCGCCTGGAAGTATCGAACAGGTCTTCGAATACATCATCGAACGCTTTCGAGCCTGGTACGAAGACGAAGACATACCTGCGGAAGTCTTTAAGGCTGTGAGCGCGAAGGGCGTCTCCGCGCCACTTGATATTGAGCGGCGTGTTCATGCGGTAAATGCCTTCACCGCGCTGCCGGAGGCAACTGCACTTGCCGCGGCCAATAAGCGTGTCGCTAATATCCTCGCCAAGCTCAAAAAAGACCATAAATTTGGCGATGTAAGCGCCAACTTACTCGTAGAGCCAGAAGAAAAGGAGCTATGGAACTCTCTTGCTAAAGTCACGTTAAGTAGCGGAAAGCTGCTTGAGAAGGGCGCGTACACGGAAGCCCTGGCCAGTCTGGCAGTTTTACGCGGCCCTCTGGACGCTTTTTTCGATGATGTGTTGGTCAACGCAGAAGATATGAACCTGCGCAACAACCGCCTTAATCTATTGAAATCACTGCGGGAATTATTCACTCAAGTTGCCGATATATCGCAGCTGGCCGTGGGTAAATAGTGGTCACCAATGCCGCTACTTATTCTTGACCGAGACGGCGTTATCAATGAGGACTCAGATACCTACGTCCGCAATTTGGAACAGTGGCTACCCATTCCAGGCAGCATTGAGGCCATAGCAAAGCTCTCTCTGGCGGGCTTCACCATTGCTGTAGCAACCAATCAGTCGGGGCTCGCAAGAGGTTATTTTAGCCTCGACGACATGACAGAGATTCACCGGGAATTGAATCGTTTGGTTGAAGAGCGCGGCGGCAAGATAGCGGGCGTT
The DNA here is from genome assembly GCA_047612385.1 of Cryomorphaceae bacterium. Taxonomy (GTDB): domain Bacteria; phylum Pseudomonadota; class Gammaproteobacteria; order Pseudomonadales; family Halieaceae; genus JBALVT01. The sequence goes on from JBLGAR010000175.1 coordinate 2,130, forward strand.
TTCTATTGTCCTCATCTACCTGGCTCTGGGTGCAATTGCCGAAAACCTGCCACTGGGCTTTTACAGGCAATAGAGCGGGATTTAAACGTCAGCGCAGCCGGAGCCTACTTTGTGGGCGATAGCCTAAAGGATCTGCAGGCAGCACAGCGCTACGGGTGTCTCCCAGTGTTGGTTGAAACAGGCAAGGGCCGACAAACCCTCGCAAGCATAAGAGGACCACATCCCGAGATAAATGGCCCCGAAAACATATCAGTTTACGCTGACCTGGCTGCAGCTGGCGACGCCATTTTGGCCACTAGCACACTCTAGGTAGCAGACCTTGGTTAAGGTGTTAGCGCGGGCAGATAGCCTCCCTTGTCGACAAGCTTATTACTCAGGGCTATACAATAAACTACCAATAGATCTATTTTGGCTCCATAGCGGCCCGTAATTCAATAAGTTTAAATAAATCTGGACTTTTCTCCGATTTTTTATTGCTCAGTGCGGTTTCGATTTGCAAAGCTACAGGTTCGACTTTCCGTGGGACAGATGTGGCCACTATGAACAAGTTATTTTTACGCGGCTCGCTGGTCGCGGGTATTACCTTCAGTGCGCTTATGCATGCCAGCAGCGCGCTGTCATTTAATGAGGACTTCCGCTTATTGGGCTTGGCCGTACATCAAGAAACCGGCAGAGATATCTATCTCGGTGCCATTCACCTGTATAACAGTGCCCCAATACCTGAAAAGGTGATTCAATCCCGGGCACCAAAAATGATGGAGTATCGCGTGCTAGCACGCCGCACCAGTATTCGAAGCTTGGTCGGAAAAATGTTACTCCAAAGCGAAGTTGCTAACGGTGCCCCACCAAACGCTGAAACAATTGAATTTGCTGATCAACTATTGTCATCTGTCCAAGGCAGCCTATATGCTGGTGACTCACTAGAGATCAAGCAGAATGCCTATGGCGAGTTGACCACATTCTTAAACAATACGAAGCTGACCATTACAGAAGATTCAGGTGTGTTCAATTACCTACTAAATGGCTGGGTAAGTGAGAACGGGCCCTCTACCGCCTTTCGCGGTAGCATTTTGCAACAGAACATCAAAGCGTCGATGTTGTCCGCCTATGAAGCGATAGCTCCATCTGGAGAGCGCCTTGCCGCCATCAGCAAGTGGTCTTTAAGCGAGCACGACGACGCCACCGAGCCGCCAACGGAACAGTTGTCAGAGGCCGTCTCTGACGAGGCCGCTGCAATGATCGACGTGACGGACAGCTCCCCGGTTCGGGCCCCAGTCGCACAAGAAAATTCAGCGACTGTCAGCATCGAGCAGCTTGCCGGTGGCGAAACTGAGGAGGTTTTCATACTGCCGGACATTAAGCAGGAGCAGACGCTTGTGGCCACTATCCAAGCCGGCCAGGGTGACTTAGCTAGTGTACAAAACCAGACGGTCACATTCGAACAGAATCAAAATACCTTCTTTGAGACACCATCGGATATTTTCGAAGGCGCTATTGTAGACACATCAGCGGCCCGATCCTTGGCCAGTCGCTCTGAGGCAAGGGAAGTGTGGTCCTTCGAAAACAAGACCAGAGCCGCTCCTGTTCCCATACCAGGTACCCTGGAAGACGAAGCTTTTGATATTCTGTCATTGGACGTCACTGAGTATTCTCAACGTCTTGCCGAATTCAATACGGGGCTGATTCGGCTCGTATACTCTAAAATACGTTATCCTCGACGAGCTATACGAAGATCTATTCAAGGGACTCTTGAACTGGACGTAACCGTACTTGAAGATGGAAGCCTCGTAGCGGTCGCATTAGTGGAGTCTTCGGGGTACAGTATTCTGGATGAAGCCGCCATTGAAGCAGCTCAGCAGGCCCTGGAGGAGACGTCTTTGGGGAAAGTTGACCCAGTCGCCGTTGCGGAGTTTGGAGTTAACGGGAGCTTGGTAATACCAGTACCCGTTAATTTTGTTCTTCAAGACTAAGGCGAAAGGTATGAAGAAACGTTACAACAGATTAACAATCGTTTCTTGTTAAGGGGAAGTCAGAAACATTAATACCATAACCCGGATTCACACAATGTCAGAGTTTCACCTTTCACACATCGCTCTTGTTGGCGCACGTATGGAGACATTTAGTGAGCTTGGAATAAACAACCGCAATGAGTTGAAGATGCGACGCATCTGCCCTGCGGTGTTTGAAGACGCAGTTCAGACGCTAAGTTCACCAGAACTAAAAGCGCTATTAATCCGGCAATTTCCCCTGTGGATACACAATATAATCGCCGATCCGGATTTCCCTAAGCGCGAACAACTGCTCATGCCGCTACGCCGCTTCGAAGGAGAGTTGAAGGACAAGAAAGCTGACGACGTGGTGTCGGCCGTAATGACCGCAGGATTTAAGAGCGAATCGCTCAATCCTCTGGACCTACCTAAAGAGATGTCAATGCAGCAGCGCTGCGCGATGGTGGCGCAGATCACTGTTTGGCAGGAGGCATATCAGTCGCTGGAAAATGACATTCTCGAGATCATGTCAAATCAGGTAACGGCACTAGCAACGTGGTGCGCCGCGGCTAGGCAGCCGGGCAGATCATACATCGAAGAAGTCTAGTTACTCACTCTGGTCCAGGGCTACCACAAACGCGGCTATACTTTATCCGCTGCGCAGCGTCCACCGTCCTTGTGAATAATCCGCACTGTCCTTTGGCAAGTTTCTAACCAGGGTACATTCGTATCGGTCTTAAGGGCACGAACGAATCCGCGCTCTAGTCGGCAGGCTATGCTTGTTTTGTTCGGAGTCCAATCACCTTCTTTTGGGCGGGGCTTGCGAGTACTGTAAAACCAAAGTCCGCGCCTGTCCTGCATAACGTAATTCGCGTCTGCGGGAAGGAATACCTTTTTACCTTCAATGACAGCGAAGACTTCTAGCGCTTCCGTTGCATTGCTTTCTAATCCGGCTGTTGGCGTTATTGTTAACATATTTATTACCTACCTATCGTTTCTTTCTAATTTCCCCCCGGCTGCAGCAGAGATACTTCTCAGACTGCTCAGGCCACGTCGTCACGGCTTTGTGCGCGTGAATGTCCTTTATAGGTCAGGGTATTAGTTGAAACAATAGATAAACTGCCATATTTTCGTATATTTTTAAATATAGACAGTTTTTAAGCCATATTTTATTAATTACTGCAAATTATTGATCTAAATGTATCGGATTTTTGCCATTTTTTTTCAGGCAAGCTGGCGCCTAACTACGAATCACGCGCAGATGAGGTGGGGATCCGCGCTCTGCACGGAGTTTCTTGAGGTTTTCCGGCTCTAGCTCTACCGGTAAGGTGTGTGCGTCTTCTACCGAATTCATGAGGATATGGAGCGATAGAGCAGCGCGCCCTTCTCGCGTTTCGATCTGGTGGGTGTAGTCCTCAACCTGCATTTCCGGCAAGAACCCGAGAATGATCGCGTTCGTAAGGTAAACTCTGATGATCTGGCGGTTAGCCTGATCATCCAGGTAATCCTGAAAGCCGCCGTCACCAAAAATTCGTTGAAGCACTTCAATATCTTTTTCCGTCAATGCTCGGCCCGAGAAGGGAAGCTCGGCGCCAAAAGATCCATCTATACGTCGGACAATGTCATCTATTTGTAGTTGATCCACGGTATCTCCATAAATTTTCATTGGGCCGGAATCAAAAAAGTTCTGGGGCTAGAGTTAAGTGCTGCTGTAACTCCAAAGCGATATTCCGGCTAAATATCACAACGTCCCTTGTCGCTCGAAACGCAGCAGACGCGTTAGGCGGACAGTTGATGCATCCCGACCTGTTTCTGCAATTCAGGGAGGTCCGGAACCTGGTAGAGAACCTCATGTAGCTCAAAAGCAGATGTAGATCGTTCGGTAACACGATCGGGAAGATCTTTAATTTCTTCGTTTGCAATATTCTTAACAGCCAAGCCTTCGCCTCTAAGCGCAACAGCCCAGTAGTCATTGCCCTGGCCCTTCAGACCCAGTATCACTGCCACCAAACCTGTCTCACCCGCGGCATCTCGCCAAGGAGGATCGGTCGGGCCACCAAGATCGAGCACAGGAACCTCCTTTCCGCGCCAGCTTATGTGCACTGGCGGGCTAACATCGGCATTATGCAACGTCACTATCTCAGCCAGACAGTTCTGCGGGATAGCCCAAATCTCCTGCTCAGAGCAGGGTAAAAATACGCACCAACGTGCCGCTTTTTCTCTATCTGACATCATCAATCCTTAAGAGAGCTGGAACTTGTGATTAGTAAGATCGGCTATTTGCTCAACTAGCTTGGGGAAATTAAACGGTTTGCCCATGTATCCATTGCAGCCGGCCTCTTCGGCCAGTGCGCGGTGTTTGGCTCCGGTACGCGATGTCACCATAATGACGGGGAGATCGGCATATCGGGTCGACTTGCGAATTTCTCGCAGTGTTTGAATTCCATCTTTAACAGGCATCTCGATGTCCAGTAAAATGACATCAGGCAGTCGATGCGTTGTGTTCAACAAATCGATGGCGACCAAGCCATTTTCAGCTGTGACCGTCTCTACACCGAGATTGTCGAACTGGCTGGTCGCTACCATTCGCTGCGTACGTGAATCGTCCACAACCAGAACCAACATTCTCTCTTCACGCTCGGTCCGCAAAGATACGGATGATAGTGTGTCAGACGAAGCGCTCTCTACTAATGCGTTCAGGTCAAGCGCAACAATAGACTTGCCATCGGCAGTGGTCGCACCGCCAGCCAAGCCCGGAATCATAGAGAACTGCGCACCGAGGGAACGAATGACTAATTCCAATGCCTGCGTCACGTCGTCTATCGCAATTGCCATGTACCGTTTTTCACTACCGGCAATGATGACCGGAACCGTCGCGTTCCAGGAACTGCGATCAGGCAGGCTGTCGCCGTGGCATATGGTTGCCAAGTAGGCCGGATCACAGTCCATACCAAATATGGATAGCTGTGTGTCATTGCGAATAGCATCGTAGAAGACATCAACCGGCACGTGTTCTACCGCAATCAGTCCATCGAGTGGAATGGCGTAAGATACTTCTCCAGCTGCAACCAGTAGCGCGCCGTTGACGGTAACGTTTGACGGTATCCGTACTTTGAATGTTGTGCCGACACCTACGGCAGACTCAATCTCAATATCACCACCAATGTGGTGAAGCTCACTAAGCACAATATCCATGCCCACACCACGACCGGATATTTCACTAACAACAGTCGCAGTGGAGAACCCTTTGTGGAAAATCAGGCGAATCGCCTCTTCATCGCTCAACTTATCGACGTCTATATCTAGCCCTTTCTCATAAGCCATATCCCTCATAAAGTCAGGGTCAATACCTTTACCATCGTCACTGAGTGTCACGATATAGTCAGAGCCGAGCTTACTTGCCTCAATGGTAATGCTACCGGTTGTATTCTTGCCCGCCGCCGCTCGGACATCGGGTGTTTCTATACCGTGATCAAGTGCGTTGCGGGTCATGTGTTCTAGAATAATCTGACAGCGAGCGTGGTTGTCTCTGTCAAGGGTACCTACTTCGTTCAATACTCTGAAGGAAACTGACTTACCTAAATCTGCACTCACTGTTCGAACGATTCGTCGCAAACCGGGCATCAGACGAGACACTGGAATCACTCTGGCAGACTGAATAGAGGAGCCGAGCGATGAAATAATGGAAGCCTGTTGCTTCAACAAGGCTTCTGCTACCGTATTTTGACGGCTGGAGAGATGGATAAGATCGTCAAGATCTTCGACGCCCTCACGAAGAAAGTTCGCCGCTTCCTGGAGCTCGGAATACTGATCCATTTCCAGGGCATCCATTGTAGAACTAGACTGGCCACCTTTTGCCGTAACGTTTAGCAGCGTTCTCTCGGCAATTTTTGATACATGTGCTCGAACAGAAGACAAGCGGCTCAACAACTCAGCTGCAGAGCGCTTGCTTCGAACAGTCGCCTGCGAAGAGCGCACACCCAATTGCTGTGCCTCATTGGTCAAGCTCAGAAGACGATCTAAAGCCTCTGGCGTCATTCGAATTGTTTGCTGCGCCGCTAAAACCTTGGCGCCTTCATCTGCAAGCTGCTTGTCCTTGCTTTTGGCATCCATGGCGCTGAACTCGGGTGCCGCAACAGGCTCATCGGGAAGCGCCTGAACAGAAACCGGTAGTACCGGCTCTATCTCCGCCGCTACCGCTTTGACTTTATCGAGGACCGGAGCACTGCTATGAGTGGGAAGTTCACTAGCGATATCGGTTCGCTCTTTTTCAATGTGCTCAAAACCTTTAGCGGATGCGTCAAGCCAACCGTTTACCATTCGAAAGTAGGCTGCTCGCTGACCTACGTCTGGTCGTTCCAGTGCGTCGAGAAGTGTTTCGAAATTATGAATGAGAGTGCCGTAACGCTGCAATCCAACACCTTTGGCGATTCCTTTTAATGTATGAAGAATACGAGGAATAGGTACGTAAGCTGTTTCATTGGAGATGTCTTTTTCCCAATCACCTAGAGCGTCCTCCAGTTTCTCCAACTCAGATGCACCCTCTTCAATAAACGCGTCAAG
>JBLGAR010000176.1:0-8469 GCA_047612385.1 Cryomorphaceae bacterium
TGTCTGCCCAGGTAGCGCTTGAGTGCAGTGCTGGTGGTCATGGCATCAATGCAGCGCAGCTCGTATAGGCAGTTCGGCGACAATGCTGGCCTCTACATCAAGCAGCTCATTCCAGCGTGTCTTGACAGTAGAACCATCGATGTAAATACCGGCCAACTCCAGAAACAATTCATAATGTCGCTCCTCAGATCGAGCGATAGATTGGTAGAATTTTTTAAGCGGCGATGCCTCCAGTGCGTCGGCCACTAATGCAAAGCGTTCGGCCCCCCTGGCTTCAATAATGCTAGCGGTAAGAAGCCTGTCCAGCAGGTATTCTTCGCTTTCCTTGCGTATCGACTTCCTGAATTGAATGACGTACTCGTCCTTCTGGTCAGCAGCCGTGATCAGTCCTCTGCTGTGTATCCATTTCACCACCTCGCGATAGTGAGTCAGTTCCTCAATGGCTAAATCGGCCATGGCGGACACCAACTGCAGTTTATCGGGGTAGTGTGACAGCATGGAAATTGCCATGCCGGACGCTTTTTTCTCCGCTGCGGCGTGGTCCAGCAAGAAGGGGTCAAAGTTTTTCATGACCGTTTCTGTCCAGATGTCGGGTGTCGCAAAGCGGAGAGGTGAATCTGCCATTGAATTTTGATCGTTGCTGACGCGGGAACGGTATTGAACGGCAAGTGTTGCACAAATACAAGCGGTGATGCCGTGTCCGTTGCAGTGGAGAACCGAGCGACTTGCTGTGATAAACTGAGGCTTTGGCGCGGGCCTGAGTTGTTCGCGCCGGTATTCAACTTCTACCAGGAACCCTTACTGATATGATTATTAAGCCTCGCGTTCGCGGTTTTCTATGTGTCACCACGCACCCCATAGGTTGTGAAGCCAATGTTAAAAGTCAGATGGATTACGTCAAATCTCAAGGGCAAATCCCCAATGGCCCGAAACGGGTTTTGGTGATTGGTGCGTCCACGGGCTACGGTTTGTCGTCGCGAATATCGGCCGCATTTGGGTCGGGAGCTTCTACCTTAGGCATATTCTTTGAAAAAGAGGGCACCGAGCGGAAACCAGGCACTGCGGGTTGGTACAACTCTGCCGCGTTTCACAAATTTGCCGAACAAGACGGTCTATACGCCAAGAGCATCAACGGCGATGCATTTAGCAATGAAATCAAAGACAGAACGATTGCAGCAATCCGTGAAGATATGGGGCAGGTCGACCTCGTGGTCTACAGTCTGGCATCGCCCAGAAGACAACACCCTGTGACCGGGGCGTTGCACACCTCAACGCTGAAGCCCATCGGTGGCGATGTGATCCAGAAAGGCGTTAACACCGACAAAGAGGAAATTCAGGACTTCCCCATTGAAGCGGCGACTCAGGAAGAGATTGACAATACCGTGGCGGTGATGGGTGGAGAAGATTGGCAGATGTGGATTGAGGCGCTGGATGAAGCAGGCGTGCTAGCCCCCGCCGCTAAAACAACTGCCTATACCTATATCGGTGATAAGTTAACCTGGGACATCTATTGGCATGGAACCATCGGCGCGGCGAAGAAGGATCTCGACAAGCGTGTAGTGGGGATCCGCGAACGCCTAGCGCTCTCCGGCGGCGACGCTCGCGTGTCAGTGTTAAAGGCAGTTGTTACCCAGTCGAGTGCGGCTATTCCAGCGATGCCAATTTACCTGGCAGTGTTGTTCAAGGTCATGAGAGAGCGAGGCACTCATGAGGGGTGTATCGAACAGGTGCATGGGAACTTTCGCGATGGTCTGTATAACGAGTCCCCCTACTTGGATGATGAGGGGCGGTTGCGAGCGGACGGAAAGGAACTGGATCCGGAAGTTCAGGCAGCGGTAGGTGTGTTGTGGGAGCAAATTAATACTGACACCTTGAACGAACTGTCAGATTTTGCCGGTTACAAACGAGAATTTTTGCAGCTGTTTGGTTTTGAAATAGACGGTGTGGATTACGAAGCTGACGTTAATCCTGTCGTCACTATAGCGAATATGGGCTAAGACAATGATGGATCACGGCATACCTCACCGCTTGAACGACACGGTTCGACGCATTGTAGCTCCCAATCCGGGCATGATGACAGGACCTGGAACCAATACCTATTTGTTGGGCAATGAAGAAATTGCTGTGCTCGACCCGGGCCCTGCAATTCCAGAGCATATCGAAGCCATTTTGGCCGCTGGCGAAGGTAAAATTCGCTGGATAGTGTGCACGCATACCCACATGGATCATTCGCCTGCCTGGAAGGCGATAGCGCAGGCGACAGGTGCGGAAGTGATTGGCGCATCTCCAGCCGATGATATGTTTCAGGATGACACCTTCAAACCGGCGAACGAAATACGCCATGACGATGTGCTTCAAACCGATGAATTTACGCTGCGCGCCGTGCACACCCCGGGCCACGTCAGCAATCATTACTGTTTCTTCTTGGAGCAAGAGCAGATGCTGTTTGCGGGCGATCACATTATGAATGGCTCCACGGTCGTCATTGTTCCCCCTAGTGGCGATATGAAGGCTTATATAGAGTCGCTTCAATTGTTGCTGCAGTATCCACTGAAGTTTATAGCTCCGGGTCACGGAGAGGTGATGGAAGATTCGGCGGCAGTGGTTGAGTGGCTGGTGAATCACCGTTTGAAGCGAGAAGGCAAGGTTGTGGACAGTCTAAAAGGTCTGGGTACGGCGGCGATGGATGCACTGGTGGCCGTGGTTTACGACGATGTTGATGTTTCCCTGCATGAGATGGCCAAGTTGTCACTGCGCGCTCACTTGATCAAGCTCGAGGCCGAGAGCAGAGTTCAGCATAACGGCGATGCAGATACCTGGAAGTTACTGGCAAGCTAGATATCGCCTGGTTTTTGCAAGTCTGAATCCTCCACTGACGGCCTTGATCTACCAAAGCCGTCAGATGCCGTATCTTCTTAAGATCTTCAGTTTTTATAATTATTTGCACTATTCGTAAAATACCTTTCGATTAAATACGAATTTCGGTTGTCAAAAGCGATTTAGCTACCTACTATGGGTGCCCTTATCCTGTTTGGAATGCGATCTATCATAGCGGCCATGTCCGATAATACCCCCATATCTCGCACTTTGCCCCAGGTTGTCCGCCAATCAGCCTACGTCCATGGCGACCGGGTTGCTATATGCGATGGGGCCGTTCAACTGACCTATCGCGAGCTCGATGCGGCAAGGGTTGAGGCGGCCAAAGCTTTTGTGGCTGCGGGAATGAAAAAAGGGGATCGTTTTGCCATATGGGCACCCAATATCTATCAGTGGATTATTGCCGCCATTGGAGGCCAATCAATAGGCGCTGTGCTGGTGCCGCTCAATACCCGAATGAAGGGCTCCGAAGCCGCCTACGTTTTGCGGGCAAGTAAGGCAAAATGGCTGTTCACAGTTGGAGATTTTCTAGGGGTTAGCTACCCTGAGCTCCTGGCCAATCAGGACCTTCCTTCGCTCGACCACATTGTGATGCTGGCGGGTGCAGCGCCGGGCACGATGGCCTGGAGTGATTTTTTGTCTTCTGGGAGGGTTGTTACTGATCCGGAGATAGAACATCTCACAGACGCCGTGTCGCCAGATGACACACTGGACATTTTGTTTACCTCCGGAACTACGGGAAACCCCAAAGGGGTTGTGACGTCTCACGGGCAGAACATTCGAGTCTTCGAGACCTGGAGTTCAACGGTGGGTCTTCGCGCCGACGACAACTATCTTATTATTGGCCCATTTTTCCATTCCTTCGGATATAAGGCAGGGTGGCTGTCGGCCATTCTCTGTGGATCAAAAATACTCCCGGTTCTCAGTTTTGATATCGACGCAGTGCTGGCTCAAATTGAAGCCGACAAAGTGTCAATGATCCCAGGGCCGCCTACCATTTATCAGTCGTTGTTGGCGCATCCCAGTCGAAAAGATTATGACCTTTCGAGTATGCGCCTCGCTGTTACTGGCGCGGCCCCTGTGCCTGTCGAGCTGGTGAACCAAATGCGCCATGAGCTTGGCTTTGAAACGGTTGTGACTGCCTATGGGCTTACGGAAACCTGCGGAGTTGTCACTATCTGCCGTCCGGATGATTCCCCCGAACAAATTTCTCATTCCTCCGGTCGCGCTATGCCTGGTGTCGAACTGAAGTGTGTTGACGCAGATGGCAATACCGTGACGTCGGGTGTCGAAGGTGAGATCTGGTGTCGCGGCTACAACGTGATGGATCGCTATCTCGACAATCCCCAAGAGACGGCCAATACGATAACCGCTGATGGCTGGCTGATGACGGGAGACGTCGGTGTGATGGACGGCGCGGGTTACTTGCGCATTACCGATCGCATTAAGGACATGTTTATCGTTGGAGGTTTCAATTGCTATCCGGCGGAAATCGAGAATAGCCTTTGCAGCATGCCAGGAGTTGCCAGAGCAGCCGTGATAGGGGTACCTGATGAGCGTATGGGCGAAGTTGCCATGGCGTTTATAGTGCCTTCAGCGCAGGGACAATTGAACGAAGAGCTTGTGGTCGCCTGGTCGAAAGAAAATATGGCTAACTACAAGGTCCCACGGCAAGTGCGGGTGGTAGATGATCTGCCGATGAATGCGGGTGGCAAGGTGCTTAAGGGTGAACTTCGAGAGTTGGCGGCTGGCGAGTCTCAGTGCTAGAGCTACAGCCTTCAGATGTAAACGAGGCAGGGATCATCGATCTTGATGAAACCGATCACGCCATTATTGATCTCCTGCGTGAAGACGGGCGTTTACCCTACCGCGCGATCGCGCGTGAACTTGGCCTGACGGAAGCTACCGTTCGAGCGCGCGTTCGCCGGCTTGAAGATTCCAATACCATGCGAGTAGTGGCGGTAACCGACATAGAGGCCGCCGGTTACGAAATGTTATTGGCCGTGGGTGTGCAAGTTGACCACCGTTCGCCCGTAGATGTCGCCAGAGAACTGGCCGAAATTCCCGAAGTCTTTTCGGTGAACGTTGTGGTGGGCACTCATGATATAGAAATACTGGTTGTTGCCAGAGATCAGGAGGCGCTGGCAGATTTACTGTCTGTGCAGCTGGCCAATATCTCAGGTGTTCGCCGCCTGACACCAGCGCTCGCGGTCGACGTCCTGAAAAATCAGCCCGATTGGGTGCCCTTTCATGACTAGACGCAAGCTGGATGACATCGATGCGGCAATAGTGAAATGGCTATCGCGCGATGCGCGCACCAGCAATCGCCAGATCGCCAACGAGCTGGGTGTGACAGAGGGGACCGTTCGCGCACGGATTAAGCGCATGGAGGAAGAAAAGCTCATCCGAATTACGGCGGTGACTAATATAGATCGCTTCAGAGATGGGACCCTGGCTTACATCTGGATAGAAGTTGAGCGAAGCAGCCAGACCCGAGAGATCGCCAAGACCTTGGCGAATATGAAGGAGCTGGGATTCGTAGGTGTAATGATGGGTCGCTTCGATATCCTGGCTATTACCATGGTGCGTAATACCGAACACCTTGGAGAGTTTTTGCACGAAAAAATTAATGTTATACCCGGCGTAAGACGAACAGAGAGTACGCTGGGAGTGAACTTTGTGAAACACGATTATCGCATGGCGCGAATCGTTAACTAATTTAGATTCAATTTATTGAGACGCAGGGAGTCCCGATGGACAAACAAATGACAGCAGCACAAGCGGTGTCGCAACTCGAAGATGGCATGACAATTGGCATTGGCGGCTGGGGTCCTCGCCGCAAACCGATGGCGCTCATTCGTGAGATTTTACGCTCTGAACTAAAAGATTTGACCGTGGTTGCCTACGGGGGTGCCGACGTTGGAATGCTCTGTGCTGCAGGTAAAGTGCGCAAAGTTGTGTTCGCATTTGTTTCTCTTGATTTCATTCCCCTTGAGCCGTATTTCCGACAGGCACGCCAAACTGGGTCGATCGAAGTGATGGAAATCGATGAGGGCATGATGTTGTTGGGCTTGCGAGCCGCTTCTTGGGGCCTGCCATTCATTCCTACAGAAGTAGGACTGGGTACTGACATCATTACTAAAAATCCTGATATCAAAGTTATCGACAGTCCTTACGACGATAAAGAATGGGTCGCGATGCCCGCGTTGAAGTTAGATGCTTCATTGATTCATGCAGACCGCGCAGACAAACGCGGAGTTTGTCAAATCGCCGGGCCCGATTTTTATATGGATGATTGGTTTGCTCGCGCGGCGGATAGAACCTTTGTTTCCTGTGACGAGTTGGTGGACAGTGATTTTTTCAATGACCCCGTTCAGGCTCGACTGGTGCACTGGGAACGCTCCGCTACCAGTGGTGTAGTGCATATTCCAGGGGGTGCGCACCCCTCTTCTTGCAGCCCAATGTACGGATTTGATGTTCCACATCTCAAGGCGTATACCGGTTCTGCTAAGGACGAAAACGGCTTTCAGAGCTATTTGGATAAGTTCCTCGGCGACTCAGAGGAAGAGTACCAACAACAAGTGGGCGGCCTCGACGCCATCCGTTCCATCGAATTACCTACCTACTAACGGGCCCGGGAGAGATCGAAACAATGACTACCGCAGCAGCAAACTACACCCTGGCTGAATTGTGCATCGTGGCAGCCGCTCAAGCGTTTAGCCATGACGGCGAAGTTCTGGCCACTGGCATTGGGGTTATCCCCCGTTTGGCCGCCAGCCTATGTATGAAAACGATCAATACCGATTTGATGATGACCGACTCGGAAGCCTATTTATTGAGCGAACCCAATCCACTGGGTAAGCGCGATGAGAGTTTCATTCAGCGCAACGAAACCTGGATGGGTTTTTCTCGAATATTTGACAACGTTTGGAGTGGCCAGCGCCATGCCATGCTTGGTCCGACGCAGATTGATAAATTCGGCCAATCCAATACTTCAGCTTTAGGTGGTACCTATGAACAGCCCAAAGTGATGATGCTGGGCGCCCGGGGGTTTCCGGGCAATTCTATTTCTCACCCGAACAGTTTTTTTGTTCCAAGCCACAATACCCGGGTATTTATGGAAGGTGAATGTGATTTCGTTTCCTCCATTGGATACAACCCTGCGCGTCTGCCGAAAGGCCACTCTATGGATGATATTAATATCCGTCTTATTGTGACCGACCTGTGCGTGATGGATTTCGGTGGGCCGGATCACCAGATACGACTTGTCTCGCTGCACCCGGGAATCACCGCAGAGCACGTTCAGCAAAACACCGGCTATGAAATAAACATGCCCAGCGATGTTCCAATGACTGTCGCGCCCACTCAGGTGCAGCTGGATATCATTGCTGCCCTGGATCCACACAACCAGCGGGCGCATCAGATCAAAGATAACCCCGCGGGCGATCGCAGCTAAGCGCTGCGATTGAATAGAAGGCTTAAATCATGCTTGATACGCGTTTGACATCATTGTTGGGTTGCAAATACCCCATCGTGCAGACTGCGATGGGGTGGGTGGCTGACCCCAACCTTGTGGCAGGCAGCTGCAACGCAGGCGGCTTCGGTTTTCTAGCGGGTGCGACGATTCCACCCGAGGAAATGGAGCGGGATATCCTTCGCGTTAAAGAACTGACCGACAAACCCTTCGGTGTGAATTTCCACATGTACCAACCCAATGCAGCGGACATCGTCGACATGGTGGTTCGCCATGGGGTGAAGGCGGTGAGTTATTCCCGCTCGCCGGGTCCAGAGTTTATCGGCAAGCTAAAAGACGCCGGTGTTATTTGCATGCCGACTGTCGGGTTGCCCAAGCATGCTATCAAGGCGGTGGAACTCGGTGCCGACATCGTGACGGTTCAAGGTGGCGAAGGTGGCGGTCATACAGGGTCGGTCCCAACGACATTGCTGATCCCGCAAGTGGTAGATGCGGTTGGCGACAAAGTTCCGGTCGTTGCCGCCGGTGGTTTTAAAGACGGTAGAGGTCTTGTTGCCGCACTGGCATGGGGCGCTGAGGGCATCGCTATGGGCACTCGCTTTCTGATGACTGAGGAGAGCCCAGTCCCTCGCGAAACTCTCCAGCGTTATATTGATTGCAACAACCCCGGAGAGATTATTGTTTCTCGGGCGATGGATGGCCTGCCTCAACGAATGATTACCAATGAGCTTCTTGGGCAGTTGGAAAGAGCCGGTAGTTTGAAGAAATTGATTATCGCCGTTCGCAACGGACTGGCCTTTCGCAAATATACCGGAGCGAGTATTCCTGGTTTGCTGAAATCTGCGTTTGCCATGAGCGCCGACGGCGAGATGACCCCGGCCCAAGCCATTATGTCTGCCAATGCTCCTATGATTATTCAAAAAGCGATGGTTGATGGTAAACCGTCGCTTGGGGTGCTTCCCAGCGGCCAAGTTGCAGGTGTCATTGACAGATTGCTGAGTTGCGAAGAACTGATCAATTCCATTGTTGCAGAAGCCGAATCGCGCCTTGTCGAACTGGCAAAACGAGTAAATACAGCGCTATAAAAGGAACACGCTATGTCCAAACCCTTTCATACA
>JBLGAR010000177.1:0-8244 GCA_047612385.1 Cryomorphaceae bacterium
GAGGATATGTTCGCACCCGGCACCTTACCACTGGTTGTTATGCAGAATCCCTTCCAGGGGTTTTCGAGGTGCTATTTTGAAATCAGTTCCTTTAGTGTAAGCGATAGGTATCAGGGCTATTTGTGTAAAGCCCGCGGGAATGTTCAGTATTTCAGCAATTTCCTTTTCATAGTTCAGGTGTAAGGTTGTCCAGCATGTGCCAATTCCTCGCTCTCTGGCAGCGAGCATAAAACTCCACACCGCTGGAATAATAGACCCATAGGCGCCGGCAGCGTGTGGAAAGGGAAGCTCGGGATCGTCAAGTCGACCGGATGCGCAAGGGATAAGCATTGCCGGTACTCTGGCCATATTGGCGCTGAGAAACTGGGCAGAACCCAGGACTCGTTCCTGAACGTCTTTCATCGATGGGTCGTCGGTATGGATCTTGGTGGGCTGCCCGGGGCCGCTCTCATATGCGGCGAAAGACTGCTGGTAATAGTCAGCAATCTTTGCCTTCTTGTCTTCATCGGTGACTAGAACGAAATGCCAGCCCTGGGAATTGGAACCCGATGGTGCCTGCAGTGCGATCTCCAGGCACTCTTCTAATGTAGAAGTTTCTACTGGCCGATCGAAGTCCATTCTTTTCCGCACGGCTCGTGTCGTGGTCAGTACTTGGTCGGCTGTTAAGTTGAGATTTGTCATTAGAAAATTCCTTAGCGAATTTGGGTTTAGCAGTGTGTGTTGAGCAGTGGGGAAAGGGTAGAGGCGTTTTGGCGTCTCACCAACTCTCTCCATGGGGTCTAAGGTCAAGCTCTGAGGTCCAGCTATTTTCGGGTTGCTGATCTAAAAACCAGATCGCCTCGGCCACCGCGGCGGGTTGAATGAAATAATCATCGGGCATATCTGGTCTGAGTTTTCGGGCGAAGGGCCCGTCTACAGCCGCATCTACCACCAGGAAGGCAACATGCACATGCCTGGGGCCTAGCTCTCTGGCCATGGACTGCGACAAGCTTCTCGCCGCACTTTTGGACGGAGCGAAGGCCGCGAACTTGGCTCCGCCCCGGGTAGCAGCAGTGTTGCCGGTAACTAAGATAGAACCGTGTTTGCGTTCAATCATTGAGGGGGCTACTGCTCGGGCGCAGTACAGTAAGCCCATAGTGTTGATGGCGAAATTCTTTTCGAGCTCACTGGGCTCTACTTCCAAAAAGCTGCCAAAACTACCTCTAGCCGCGTTGTAAATTAGTACATCAATCGATCCGTATTCGAGTAGTACGCGCTCAAAAGACTGATTGATTGCAGCTTCGTCAGTCAGGTCCAGGGAGATCACGACAGTAGAAGGCGGTAGCGCATGGGCCAGCTCGTCCAGATACTGTTCATTGCGAGCCATCATCACCACGCGGTAGCCCGCAGCGGCGTAGTGTTCGCAGCAGGCTTTACCAATGCCGGGACCCACCCCTGCTACTACACAGGTTTTCATGCTCATTTACTCCGCGGCTTTTAGCTTGGAGGAAGAGTCTAAGCTAATCGAAATCAGAATAAAACAGTAAGGACTGATTGTTTGCGTGAGGAGCATTTGCTAGCATGAGATCGGTGTAGCGTTCGCTCACTTTCGCGCGGCAACGAACAGCGAAACAATAACTCGATAGGATTAGGCATGGATTTCTCACTCAGTGAAGAACAGGTTTTACTGCAGGACAGCGTCGCCAGATTTGTGCGCGATCACTGCGATGTCGAACGACATCGAAACCTTGTTCGCGATGGCCAGCCTTTTGATCACAAGGTCTGGCAGCAGTTTGCTGAGCTGGGGTGGTTGAGTGTTCCCTTTGAGGATGAGTTCGGAGGCTTCGGTGGTGGGTCTGTAGATGTGATGGTAGTGGTCGAGGCGCTGGCCAAAGGTATTGTGCGTGAACCCTATTTGAGCACGGTGGTTACCTGCGGCGCTTTTTTGCGGCGTGGAGGCACACCTGAACAGCAGTCAAGCTATATTGAAAATATCATAGACGGAAGCAAGCGATGGGCGTTTGCTTTTGCCGAGGCCGATAGCGGCTATGACATTGCAGCGGTCGCCACTTCAGCGGAAGCAGATGATGATAACTATGTTTTGAACGGAGCCAAGTTCGCTGTAGTCGATGGCGATAGCGCAGATTTCTTGATTGTCAGTGTGCGAACGAGTGGAGCTGATCGCAACCGAGGTGGAATCAGCTTGTTCATTGTAGATGCTAGTTCCGCGGGGGTAACACGCAAAAGCTTTACTCGCGTTGACGGTGGTAGGGCAGCTAACATTGAGTTTAAGGATTGCGCGGTGAATGCCGAGCAATTGTTGGGCACACCCGGCCAAGCCTATTTTCTGATGCAGGATGTGATCGATGAATCAATCGTAGCAATGGGCGCTGAAGCGCTGGGAATCATGCAGGCACTTTTGGATGCCACTGTTGAATACACCAAAACCAGGAAGCAGTTTGGTCAACCCATCGGCAAGTTTCAGGCCCTGCAGCATCGTATGGCCGACATGTATTTGAAGCTGGAAGAAACGCGTTCCCTCGTGCTGAATGCGGCGATACAAATTGATGCGGGCAGTGACGAAGCCGCTTCTGCCTGTGCTGCCCTGAAAGTTAAAATATGCGAGGCGGGAAAGTTCATTTCGCAGGAGTCAATCCAGCTTCACGGCGGAATCGGAATGACCGATGAGCTGGTGATAGGGCATCATTTCAAGCGACTGATGGTGTTGTCTATGCTTTATGGAGACGAAGATTATTATCTTCAACGGTATATAGAGCTGAGTCGAGCAGAAGCTAGCTAGCGCTGTGTCGGCTGATCGCTGTAGGGCCTTGGCCTTCAAATATTTCTTCCAGCCGATCAGCCAGGTAATCAATTAAACGTTTGACTCGCTCAGGCTTATTTCGACCAATATGGCCTACCGCCATTCCCTCCATTAAAAACTTTGTTAAATCCATCGCGAGCATGTACAGGTCGCCGCGTTCAGACCATTCTTTCCAGAGCGTCTTGTTGCTTTCGAGTATGTGGTCCTCGAAGCGCTCGACTGACTGTTGGAGTATCTCATCCATCTCTGGATCAGTTCTCCCTGCTACTGAAAGTTCGTGGTAGGCGGCAAAGAGGTCGCAGTGAAGGTGGTCGTAATAGGCGTCGAGTCCGGCGCGACGCTTATGCCGACCTTGCAGTGACGCCGGAATATCGGACATTCTTTGGGTAAAGTCTTCTAGCAGTTTGTCGTGGAGGTATTCTATGGCGGCGCGGATCAGTTCCAGCTTGGAGGGGAAGTGATGCAGCATTGCTCCCCGAGACACGCCTGCAGTGTCAGAGACTTTGGCGGTCGTGACCTTGGTGTATCCCAGTGTGATAAAACACTCAATTGCTGCGTCTAGAATCTTATCTCGAGTCATGGCACTTTTTTGCGCCTGCCAGCTAGCCCCGGTGGCTGCACTGTCCTCAGAGGGGCCGTTTTTGGACTTTTTCTCCGCCATGATGATTTCTCTACTACCTTTACTGGTTGTTCCTGAAAAAACAGGCTGGACTGATTTAAACAGTCAAAACGTAAAAGTTATTATAGACCAATTTTAGGAAGAAAACGCTTGGTTTGTTCTAAACCCTCTCAAAAAGAGTCTGGCTTTAGAGCAGCCATCCATGAAACGGCTATTTCCCGGTGAGGCGCTTCACGATGGGTGCAAAGGTCTCAACCATGTTGTTTTCTCCGTCATCGATTACGGCGATGTAAGAAATTCCGTAGGTCTCCCGTCTGCGTATCAGCTCTTCGCAGATGAAATCTACGCTCCCAATAAGGCAATGTGGGTGGCTAAGGATATCTTCTGCGCTCATCCCGAGTGCATCTCCAATAGCCTGTGCTGTCGGCTGCTGGTGCTCAGTGACAATAGTGTTGTAAGCGCCTATCTCCAGCTCTATTTGGTCGAATCTGGACCCCGCGCCGTCGCGTATCCACTGTATTTTTTTAGCGGTAGCCTCGGCAAGACCAGAGTTCATACCATCGGGTCCTAGCATGCCGGCGCGATTGTTAAAGTTGAGGCTGACGACGTCGGCTTCTTGTCCCGCAAATGTCAGAATTTTCTTACTCCCGCCGCCGATCATAATGGGGGGGTATGGGGTTTGGACAGGGGCTGGAGTGCCATGAAAACCGGTCCAGCGAATGGATTCTCCTTCAATGTTAAGAGGCTCTCCACTCATAAACGCCTTGTAGGCGCGTATGGTTTCAGCAAACCGGTTAAAGCGCTCGGGAAACTCATCAAAGGGGAGGTTTATCGCTTCGTATTCATTTTTTATCCAGCCCGCGCCCAAACCAAATTCAAAGCGACCACCGGAGAGGTAGTCCATGGTCGCCGCCTCTTTGGCAAGCATGATGGGGTGATGGTAGTCGTTGCAAAATACCCGGCAGCCGACCCGCAAGGTTGTGGTTTGTTCTAGCGCCATGGCAACCGTTGGAAGTGCTGCCAGACCCTGTGGCGGGTGGAAGGTGCTATCCAGAGCTGGGCCGGTGCTGAGGAAGTGATCGGCCAGCTGAAAACTTGAGTACCCCAGTGCCTCTGTTTTCGCTATCAGATTGCGCCAACTTTTTGGAGACTCTGTGTTGAAACATTGTAAAGAAAAACGGAATGGCCTGGTGCTCATGGTAAGTTCCTGAAATATTTTTTCACTTGAAATAGCCTGCTAGACTAAAGGTCTGATACCCACGGGCACAGTGCTCTGGCGTGCCATCCCGGAATATCTTTCGTTCTGCAGCCGGTTGTTAATCAGGCGATTAGTATTGCTGCCGATTTCGCGAACCTTGGCGTCGCTATCTGCCGTGGGGTCGGGTGACCCGCCCCAGCAGTGAGACATTGATATGACTCCCGGTTTGATATCGTCACTGGCCGAAGCGACAGCCGGTATTTCACCGTGGGCCGAGTAGACCTGTATTAGGTCGCCGTCCGCTATATTCAACTTCTTCAAATCATCGGAATGAACATAGGCGGGATTGGTTGTTCCTTTGTCTTTTAACAAGCTGAGCTCGGGTCCTGTAGAGTTGTAGGTGTTCTTCATGCGTCTGCTGATTAAGAGGTGCGAGTATTCGCCCTTTTCGCCTGTACTGGCAGATGCCTGTGTGTCTTTCATCGCTGCGGCAAATTCATCCG
Source organism: Cryomorphaceae bacterium (assembly GCA_047612385.1). Lineage (GTDB taxonomy): Bacteria > Pseudomonadota > Gammaproteobacteria > Pseudomonadales > Halieaceae > JBALVT01. The sequence continues at coordinate 5,121 of JBLGAR010000177.1, forward strand.
ACAATCCGTCGGGATAAAAATCCAGTCGCCCACGGGTTTCAGGGTCTGCCGCTCCCAGGATGACATCTTCTACATCGTAGATGTTGCCACCTTCTTTCGCTGCGATCTGCTCTACAGGCACTCTGGAGCCTTTAGTGATATTTTTCAGAAGATCGAGCTTGCTGGGCTTATTGACCATATCAATAGGGCCGTCCGCCAGGCTCATCTCAAGCCCCATGCGTTTGCCCAGCGCCCAAAATAGCTCCCACTCTTCAATCTTGTCGCCTTCGGCTTCTACTACCGTCTGCGTGTACTGGCTGTAGGGCTGCTCATACCAAATATCGGTAAGCATGGTGACATCTTCTCGTTCCAGGCATATTTTGGGGGCCAGAACGTAGTCTGCCATGGACGCCGTTGCGGCCATTTTTATGTCAACGCAAACGAGAAGGTCCAGGCCCGAGAGCGCGCGCTGGGCTTTTTCCTGATCGGGCCATGCCAGCAGTGGGTTGCCACCGACACAGATCAAGGCCTTGATTTGGCCTTCGCCAGGCATCAGCATTTCGTCGCTGATCACCGAAGTCGGCATTTCCTTCAGTGGGCCGTAGGGAGAAAGTACGACCATTTCACCAATGTCCTCAGAGACACGACTTTTAATAACATCGTTGAGCCACTCTGGCTGAGGTGAGCTCGCCTGGGCCAGGCGCTCTTCCGTTCCCGTTAGTACACCGGGATTGGGAACGCGCTCCCCTTCGCGATAGTGCCTGCCGCAAATCGCATTGAGCGACTGCACCATGTGTTGCAAAAGATTGGGGTGGGCGCCCATCTCGGGTCCCGTGCCGGTAACTGCAGTGCCCCTTGGCCCTGCGGCAAACATTCTGGCGGCGTCATAAATTTGCTGAGAAGGAATATCCGCCGCTTTGGCGACAAGCTCAGGGGTAAAGGCCTCCACTTCTTCTCTCAGCTGGCTGAGCCCTTGAGTGTGCTCGTCACAAAACTGTGTGTCTTGAAGATTTTCCGAGAGAATCACATTGATAATACTGGCGACCAGAGCGGCGTCGTGACCGGGCTTCACTTGGAGGTGTATATCCGAGCGAGATGCGACTTCTGATTTTCTGGGGTCTATGCAGATAATTTTCATGCCGCGTTTTTTGCCTTCGCGCAGAGCATTGGACGGACTGAAGGAGGGTATACCGCCTGGAATGGAGAAGTGCGAGACCAGGGTGTTGTTGCCGATAATCAGTGAGACCTGAGAGTCACTCCACATGTGGCTGCCGCCATTCCACCAGCCCATTCGCGCAGGGCCGATTGCGACCTTGGCGGGCTGGTCTATGGTCACCGACGAGTAGTAGGAAGGCGATCCGATGGCCTCGTGCCAAGCTCTGGCAACAGGGTGCGCCGCTGAATTCTGAAACGAATAGGTGCCGTTGTAGCTGGCGATACTTCTGGGGCCATGTTTGGCGAGGATATCTTGCAGCTGGACGGCTATTTCATCCATGGCCTTTTCGCTGCCTATCGCCTTGAAACTGCCGTCGGGCTGCCGTTTTTGCGATTCCTGCAATCTAGTGGGGTGGTATATCTGTTCCGCGAGCTGCCGGCCTTTGATACAGGTGTATCCGCCGTAAATTTCATTGTCCGTGTCCGGGCCAATGGCGATAAGTTTGTTGTCCTCAACCGTTGCCTCCATGGGGCAATAGGCATGACAAAAGCGACAGTAGGTTTTTACTTTTTTTGTTGTCATCTGAATTCTCTCGATCGCTGATTTTGCAGTTAGTGGATATTCCCAGGGTGTTGTCGCGGTTAACCGCAGTGACTTCTGCGTTACCGGCGACCAGTAGGGTCATATTTCTTTCCTGGCTTTTGGCCGCCGCGGCCAGGCCAATAAATTGACTATTTTTGTTATTAAATCAAAGCAATAAACCGTAGCAGAATAACGTTTTTAAAACAATCAGGGTTGACTGATTTTTTAGAAATGGCTATGTTGGGGCCCCTGGCGACGTAGTGGATTACCTACGTTCTTTGAAGTGCCCGCAATTTTATATAAGAGTGGCTTTAGTATGACCAATTTGACCCATCGCCAGTGCTATCTACCGAGTATGCTGCGGCTACAGAATTTTGACGTTGCTCTAAGGGCTTAGACTATGGTTTCGGAAAAAATTGAATCTCAGGCGTTTGATCTGATTGTTGTTGGCGCTGGCCCCGGTGGCTATGTGGCGGCGATACGAGCATCACAGTTGGGGTTGAAAACGGCGATCGTCGAAAAGGAACATCTGGGGGGTGTTTGCCTCAACTGGGGCTGCATCCCAACCAAGAGCTTACTAAAAAGCGCGGAGGTCTATCAGACGATACAGCACGCCCAGGATTACGGCCTCAGTGTTGAGAATGCCGGATTCGATATTGAAAAAGTTGTGCACAGAAGCCGGGAAGTTGCGGATAAGCTGAGCAACGGTATTGGCTATCTGATGAAAAAGAACAAAGTTACCGTCATCGAAGGTGCTGCGGCCTTGTGCGCAAAGGGCGAGTTGGAAGTGCGAGTCGATGGCGAGACCGTGGCCCATTTGACCTCACCTCACATTATTTTTGCCACTGGTGCCAGCCCTCGTTCACTGAAGGACATACCGTTCGATGGCAAAATTGTCTGGAGCGCGCGCGAGGCGATGACACCAAGTAGCTTGCCAGAGTCGATACTTGTCGTGGGTTCGGGCGCGATTGGTATCGAGTTTGCGAGCTTTTATACAAGCTTTGGCACTCAGGTTACTGTGATCGAGGCACTGGATAGAATTCTCCCACAGGAGGATGCGGATATATCCAAAGCTGCCCAGCGCTATTTTAAAAAGCGCGGCATGAAGTTTTTTGTGTCAGCCAAGCTTGAGCAACTGGATGTTCACGATACGGAAGCGGTAGCCAGCTGGACCGACAAGAACGGCAATACACAATCCGAGTCTTTTGATCGAGTGATTCTTGCAGTCGGTGTTAGCGCGAATACGGCCGGCTTAGGTTTTGAGGAGCACGGCGTTGAATTGGTCAATGGGCAAGTAAAGGTCGACGAGTGGTCGCAGACATCGGTAAAGGGTATTTACGCTGTTGGTGATATGACCCAGCCACCTTGGTTAGCCCACAAAGCAAGCCACGAGGCAGTGATCTGTGT
>JBLGAR010000178.1:0-8107 GCA_047612385.1 Cryomorphaceae bacterium
GCTTCAATTTTGCACCGGTGGATGTTCTGATCACCGATTTCGCCGAGCTGTACACCGGAAACTTTCCGGGATTTAAGGCCTGCGATTTAAAATATCACGATATGCAGCATGTCTTGGATGTCACCGTTGCCATGGCCAGACTAATAGAAGGTCATGAAATGAGCCATTCCAAGGAGGAGCAGCTTGGGCCCGAGATGGCACTCAAGGGAATCGCCAGTGCGCTGTTTCACGATTCTGGATATATCAGGAGAAATCGTGACACACGCAATGCCAGTGGAGCTGCATACACGCGCACCCATGTGAGTCGCGGCGCGCGATTTATGACAGAGTATTTTCCCACCGTAGGTCTGGCGCACATCGTGCCCGCCTGTGAGCGATTAATACATTACACGGGCTATGAATTGAATCCCGACCAGATCGCATCACAGTCTGAATCAGAGAGGGTGCTTGGAAATTTGCTTGGAACGGCAGATCTTATAGCTCAAATGGCAGACGCCAACTATTTAAGCAAGTGCCGAGATTATTTGTATGCGGAATTCGAAGCCGGCGGAATGGCAGGCGAAGGCGGTGAACTTAGCAGTACCGGCATTGTCTACCAGTCTCCGCAGCATTTGCTGGAGTCCACGCCTAACTTTATCCACGAGGCCATCACAGTGCGTCTGGATGGATATTTTGAAGGCGTTTATCGCTATGCGGGCCAATATTTCGGCGGGCCAAATCTTTACATGGAGGCCATAGCCCGAAACAGCGCAGAGCTGGAAAAACTGATTTTGGAAGGACAGTTGGAACTGGCCCATCCTACTCCGCTTTGATCAGTGTAGCCGTTGCCGCTACTAATCCGGCCTTTGAAGATCAGGCCATAACGCTGGCCAGCAAACTGGGTTTGCAGCTTCTGGCGTCTCAGATTTCACCTCAATCCGTTCAAGTCCCCGATATTATTCTCTTTGTCAGTGCGCAGGGGTTGTCCTTGCAAGCTACCGGTAAAAACGCGCCTGGTCCTATTTCTGTCGAGTTCGGCAGCCCCTCCATGCGTCATCGCAGGCGGTCGGGACAAAATGAAATGTTGGGTAGAGCGGTAGGAGCAGGAAAAAAAGCGAGACTGCAAGTGTTGGATGCCACCGCAGGTTTGGGTCGCGATAGCTTTGTCATGGCCGATCTCGGCTGTTGTGTGAGTCTGTGTGAACGGCAACCGATCATTGGTGAACTACTCGCCGACGGACTTAGAGCCGCACGACAAGCCAGTGATGAATGGCTGCGATCAGTATCTCAGCGCATTGAGATATTTCCAGGAGACGCTAGAGAATTGGATTCAACTCTCCTCCAGACAATTGAAGTAATCTATCTCGACCCAATGTTTCCGGCTCGCAACAAAAGCGCCAGCGTGAAGAAAGAAATGGCTCTTTTTCAGTCACTGCTTGATGAGACCGAGAGTGAATCAGATGCTGACGATTTGCTACAGTGGTCACTCGAGCAGGACGTGGCCAGGGTGGTTGTTAAACGACCTGCAAAAGCTCCCAACTTGGCCGAGCGAACACCAGCGCACACAATTGCTGGCAAGTCCGTCAGATACGATGTCTACGTTAAATCAGCAATAAGCTAAAACAACTCTAGTCACATGGGGCACACCTCCAAAGTGGCGTACTTCTCAATTAAAATCATAGTCGGCTCCACCAGTAAAGTGGACCGATAGGGTGAACCTACCAAAGGGCGTGCCCTATCAACCGCTGGTCGGTTCATCCTGCCGGTTCACGGCCAGTGCGCACAAAACCCAAATCCTCACGACACACAAACCGGCAAAGAGTATTATCACCATCCCAAAACGCAAAAATGATTCACAATAGCTATTAAATAAAGGGAAAAACCGCCATGTCAGGTCACAAGAAAACAGCGTTAGTAACAGGTGCATCGGCCGGCCTGGGAGCTGAATTCTGTCGTCAGTTAGCCAAAAAGTGCGACGTCATAATAGCGGTAGCGCGACGTGCCGATCGCTTAGATGAGCTTAAAAAAGAACTCAGTGGGTCAGCAGAGCTGCATGCCATAGAAGCCGACTTGAGCAGTATCGAAGGCGTGACTCGCACGATAGAGTCGATGCGCCAGCAAGGTCCGGTAGACTATCTGGTCAACAACGCGGGCTTTAGCACCTACGGCATGTTCGAAGATCAGTTGATCGATGGACAGCACGACATGGTATCCCTGCATATTAATGCGACGATGTCATTGTGCAGTGCAGCAATACCGTTTATGCGAGAGCTCAATGGCGGGCATATTATCAACGTCTCGTCTCTTGGCGCATTTCTGCCGAGTCAGGGGCTAACAGTCTATGGCGCGACTAAAGCTTTTCTAAATTACTACTCACAATCGCTGCAGTTGGAACTGGTCGACAGCGGAATCGCGGTGCAGGCGCTTTGTCCTGGATACACGCATACAGAGTTTCATAGCACCACAGAGTTGTCGCAATTTGACACCAATGACATTCCCGAAGACTACTGGATGGACGCGTCTTCGGTGGTGTCTATTAGTTTGGCGGCCCTGGGAGATGGCAATGTAATTGTAGTGCCCGGCAGGACAAATTTAAAGCTGGCGAAAAAAGGTGCGCAAGGGCAATACGAGCTTCTTTAGCCGGCAACTACTTTACAAGGCGGTCGAGTATTCCCTGATAAATCTCTGCTAGAACCGGTAAGTCCGCAACCAGGACTCGTTCGTCAATCTTGTGGATAGTTGCGTTGATCGGTCCCAGCTCTACAACTTGTGCGCCTGTGGGGGCAATAAAGCGTCCGTCCGATGTGCCTCCGGCTGTTGAGAGCTCTGTTTTGCGCCCTGTCACATCTTCGATACTAGCCACAGCGGCTTCGACCAAAGCTCCACTTGGGGTTAAAAACGGCTTGCCGCTAAGGTTCCACTCGATTTCATAATCAAAATCGTGGGCGTCTAGGATCGCTGTGGTGCGTTCCTTGATTTGAGCTTCATCGAGCGCCGTGGAATACCGAAAATTAAACTGAATGTCGACATGGCCGGGGATCACATTCGTGGCTCCGGTGCCGCCGTTGATGTTGGAGATCTGCATTGAGGTGGGCGGGAAAAATTCGTTGCCTTCATCCCATTTTTCACTGGCGAGCGCATGCAGTGCGGGCATCGCGCTATGGATGGGATTGTCAGCCAGATGTGGATAGGCAATATGCCCCTGAACACCCCGAACTTTCAGAATTGCTCCCAAGGATCCCCTGCGTCCGTTTTTGATCGTATCGCCCAGGGCTGCGCTGCTGGAGGGTTCCCCGACCAGGCACCAGTCGATGTGCTTGCCGCGCTGTTGCAAATGCTCTATCACTTTTACAGTGCCGTTGGTTGCCGGGCCCTCTTCATCTGAAGTAATAAGAAAACCAATTCGACCAGGGTGTTCGGGGTTCTGCTCAACAAAACGCTCGCAGGCGATAATCATCGCTGCCAGGCTTGCTTTCATGTCAGCGGTGCCGCGGCCATAGAGAACACCGTCTTTGATAGTGGGTTCGAATGGTGGGTTGCTCCACTGATCTACTGGTCCGGTGGGGACGACATCGGTGTGACCAGCAAACACAATGATCGGGCCCTCTTGACCGCCGCGCTCGGCCCAAAAATTGTCCACTTCACCAAAACGTAGACGCTCGCAGTTGAAGCCGATTTTTTCCAAGCGCTGAATCATCAATTCCTGGCAGCCCTCATCGTCGGGCGTTACCGATTGTCGGCGAATTAACGCACAACAAAGATCTAGTGTAGCTTCCATAATTTAGTTCAAAATCCGATTAGTTGTGTGCATGCAATTCAGTATTGAGCTCCACGGCGGAACGGTTGGTGAGACACTCAACGGCTCCATTGCTGGAATTTCGTCGGAACAGCAGATCGGATTTCCCTGCGAGTTCCCGCGCTTTTACGCGTTCTACTGCATTGCCAGATGAATCCAGTATCTGTACTTTGGTGCCAGCCGTAACGAAAAGGCCAGCTTCGATGGTGCAGCGATCCCCCAGAGGTATGCCACTGCCGGCGTTGGCGCCAATGAGACATTCTTTGCCAATCGATATCACGATGTTGCCACCGCCTGAAAGCGTTCCCAGTGTTGAGCTACTTCCGCCCAGATCGGAACCGCTCCCTACGAATACTCCTGCAGAAATGCGCCCTTCAATCATGCCAGGACCTTCGGTTCCTGCATTAAAGTTTACGAAACCTTCATGCATGATAGTGGTACCTTCACCGAGATAAGCGCCTAGCCTGACTCTTGCAGTGTGCGCCACACGAACACCGGTAGGCACCACGTAATTTGTCATTTTTGGAAACTTATCGACACAACTAACCTCTAGGGTTGCTCCGCGCAATCGGGCGGCAAGCGCTCGGGCGGGCAGTTCTTGAACAGCAATTGCTCCCTCGTTGGTCCAGGCAACATTGGGTAGCACCCCGAACATGCCTTCGAGATTGGTGCCGTGGGGCTTAATGAGGCGATGGGATAGCAAGTGCAGTTTGAGATAGGCTTCAGGGACAGTCGTCGGTCCAGTGTCCTCGGCCAGGAAAACGGCAACTACGGGCCGCTGGCTGTCCAGCATTTGCCTGGCTACTTCAGCTTGTTCAGTCAGTCCGCTTTCATGCAGTGCGGTTTTCAGTGCTTCGATTTTCTCGCGGTTCAAGGTCTCATTGTTGTCAAAACTACCCACTGCCTGTAACAGGCTCTGTGGAGGGGAGAGAATTGGCGCGGGGAAGAAAATCTCAAGCCAAGCTCCTTGATCGTCTTGTGTACCCACGCCCAGGCCGAAAGCAAATGCGCTATTTGTCATAGTAAATCCCGTATCTAGCTCACATTAAAGAGTATGTTGGTTAAAAATAGATTGATAACGCTCGGCTGAAAATCCGACATGGCGTTCCTTCCCTGTGTCCAATAACGGTCGCTTAATCAGGGTAGGATGTTCCAGAATTGTGGTTTCCGCGATGTTCCCGTCCATATTCGTCTGTACGCCTTTCTCCAGTTGCTTCCAGGTTGTGCTGCGTTTGTTTACAACAGTTTCCCAGCCCAGCTCTGCCACCCATTCCTTCACGTCAGCTGCGCCCATCCCGTCATCACGGAAGTCGTGAAACTGGTATTCAATAGCGTGGTCTTCCAGCCATCGTCGCGCTTTTTTGACGGTGTCGCAGTTCTTTATGCCGTACAGAGTTATCACTGGAAGGCTCCGTTTACGCAGTATTTTTAAGGTCGTGTAGCATAGCAAACTCGAAGAATTAGATATACTGTTACAACATTACAGGTGTGTTTTCACTGCGCTATCGCCGGTGCTATAGCTCACAAATAACGAAAGGATTGCCCTCCCAATGAACTTGACGAATGAATCGCTCGCGATGCCACTTTTGGGGATGTTAACGCTAACAATGTTGGTGTGGATCTACATGTTTGTCCGGCGAATGAGCTATATAACGGCTCATAAACTTGATGCCCAAGATATGAAGACCCCATCTGGCGTGGAGGATTTGATTCCAGACGAGGTGGCCGCCTCTAGCCACAATCTTAGAAACCTCTTTGAAGTGCCTGTCGTATTCTATGCCCTGTGTCTTTACTTGATGGTGGCGGGGCAAGTTGACCCAATACATTTGTATTGCGCGTGGTTTTTCCTCATTTTTAGAATAATCCACAGTGCGATTCACTGTAGCTATAATCTAGTGATGCACCGATTTGTGGCTTACATTGTTTCATGTCTTGCCCTGTGGGTGATGGTAGTTAGGGCTATGATATCGATTCTGTGATTGTGCGGATCTTCGTAAGCGGGACACAGAAGTGATTCCTAGGCTTTCAGAGTTTTCTTGGGATGTTTGCGATTGGGGAAACAACTGCGACAGATTTCACAGACGCGCCCATCACATCCGCGAGCACTGCAGTACTCCCGGCCGTAAAAAATAATCTGCAGATGAAGCGAGTTCCAGGTTTCGATCGGAAACAATCTCTTCAGGTCCCGCTCGGTTTGGACCACGTTTTTCCCGCTGGTAAGCCCCCAGCGCTGCGCAAGACGGTGAATGTGGGTGTCTACCGCAAAGGCGGGTATGCCAAACGCTTGAGACATCACCACACTGGCGGTTTTGTGGCCGACTCCCGGTAGTTTTTCCAGTGCTTCCATATCCGCCGGAACCGCGCCGCCATGCTCGTCTATCAACATTTCGCTGAGTCTGTGAATCGCCTTGGATTTTTGCGGTGAGAGTCCGCAAGGCCGAATAATACTTCGAATTTCTTCGACCGTCTTTGTCGCCATATCTACCGGATTGTCTGCGAGCTGGAACAGGGCTGGTGTGACCGTATTGACTCGCTCGTCAGTGCACTGTGCGCTCAGAAGTACTGCTATTAATAGGGTGTACGTGTCTTTGTGATCTAAGGGAACAGGTGTTTCAGGATAGAGCTCCTGTAGCTTGTCCAAAATATAACTGACGCGTTCGGCTTTTAACATCTGTGGTCTACAGACTTTTCAGGCAGGCAACAGTGCGTTGAGCGGCTTCGATGCAGTCCTCGATGGGCGCCACCAAGGCCATGCGCACATGGTTCTCTCCCGGATTTATACCCTGCGCTGAGCGAGCGAGAAATCGCCCTGGGAGTACGGTCACATGCTGCTGTGCATACAGCACCTTGGCAAACTCGGTATCGTCTATCGGTGTTCTTGGCCACAAATAGAAAGCGGCCTCGGGCGCCTGGACATCGAGATGCGGTTGTAACTCTTGTAAAACAGCAGAAAACTTATCCCGGTAGAGCTGACGATTTTGTATCACGTGAGTCTCATCACCCCAAGCTGCGATGCTGGCCAGCTGATGATGCACGGGCATGGCGCAGCCGTGATAGGTACGATATTTGAGAAAGTTTTGGAGAATTTTTGCATCTCCAGCCACAAAACCTGAGCGTAGCCCCGGTAGGTTTGATCTTTTAGATAGGCTGTGAAATACGACGCAGCGATTGTAGTCCTGATCACCCATGCTGGCGCAGGCTTGCAATAGCCCTGGGGGTGCCAGTTCCTCGTTTGGATAGATTTCGGAATAACATTCATCGCTGGCGATGACAAAATCGTATTCTTTGGCGAGCCCGATAAGCTTCTGTAAGACCGGCTGTGGAGTGATTGCGCCGGTCGGATTTCCGGGGTTGCAAATATAGAGCAATTGGCAATTCAGCCATTCCTGCTGGGTGACACTGTCGAAATCCGGGATAAATTGGTTTTGCTCGATGCAGTTAAGAAATTGCAGTTTGGCACCTGCCAAAAGCCCCGCACCTTCGTAGATCTGATAGAAAGGGTTGGGGCAAATTACCGTGGCGCCCGGCTTGCGGTCGACTACAGTTTGGGCGAACGCGAACAGTGCTTCACGAGTCCCGTTCACTGGCAGAACTTGCGTTTGTGGGTCTATGAACTTCAGTTCAAATCTGTTTGTAAGCCATCGGGCAATCGCTTCGCGCAGATCTGGCAGCCCGAGTGTTGAAGGGTATTGCGTCAGCTTATGCAGATTGTCCGCGATAACCTCCAGTACAAAATCTGGCGAGCGGTGTTTGGGTTCGCCTATGGACAACGCTATGTTGCTCTTGTCAGCAGCAGGTGTTAGTCCAGCAAATAGCGCTCGCAATTTTTCGAAAGGGTAGGGGTGTAGTTGCACTAGATCGCGGTTCATGGCTTGTTTAGGCTGCCGCCTTCGCGTCCAATTCTCGGCAGATTGCATTCTGAATTTGTTCGCATAATTGCGGGTCAGTAATGGGTTTCTGTTCACCATCAGTCAGGAAGAAAACGTCTTCTACGCGTTCGCCCAGAGTTTGAATTTTTGCGGCTTGTAACTCGAGGTTAAAGTCAACGAATATTCGGCCGATCAGTGCGAGCAGCCCAGTTCTATCTGGGGAGGCAACTTCCAAGACGGTTACGTTTTTAATTTCGTCCACGCTCATTCGCGTCTCGGTAGGAACAGAAAACGACTTCATTTGCCGAGGTATTCTCCTTTGGACAATGCTGGGATAATTGGCTACGTCGGCGACTGCATCGGTGAGCCGCTGAGCAATATTGCGAATTCGCTCCCCATCTTCCTCCAGTGACTGGCCATTGGAATCCAGTACGAAAAAAGTGTCCAGACTCATTCGGTCGGT
>JBLGAR010000179.1:0-8009 GCA_047612385.1 Cryomorphaceae bacterium
TCGAGATGAAGAAATGAAGTTAGGCTATCAAGCACATTCGAGCGTGGCCGAAAATTTACTGAACCTTGGCGCGAGGCAGGCGTACCCAAAAAATGGAACCATCCTGTTCGATCTTTACACTATCAAAATGTCCTCTACCAAGGCCAGCAGGTGCTTCCCTGCAGACAGTATATGTTCCTGGCTTTGGCGCGAAAGAAATTGATACTTGCGGCCAGGACTTCACCAGCGCGATAAACGACTACGGTATGCACAATCGTTAGTAGACTCAGCAGTAGATTATATTCCCCACTTGTCGAGTCATCTCTTACCGCTCGTTGCACCCATATTGTTGAGTCTTGTTGTATCGATGTGCGAGGATAGAGGGTAATCACACAAACCTTCATTTTGGCGAGATACCATGACAATTAGAAAACGCATAGCGGTGACGCTACCGGCGGGCCCCAACATTCAGGATACGATTGACCGACTAAAGTGGGCGGAGGAAAACGGTATTCCGGATGCATGGTTTGCGGACGCCGGCGCCCCAGACACCCTCACACAGATAGCGGCGGTGGGGCATCACACCAAGAACATTCGAATTGGTGTGGCTGTCACGCCGGTCTACACCCGATCCCCTTCTGTAATTGCTGCGTCGGCCAACGTGATTAGTCAGGTTATTCCCGGCCGCTTCATCATCGGTTTGGGGTCCTCCAGCCAGACCATTATGGGTGGATGGAACGGTATTCCTCTCGAGAAGCCATTAACACGAGTTAAAGAAACCGCCCAGCTGGTGCGTGCCATGCTTAAAGGGGAAAAAACGAATTTCAAAGGCGAAACTCTTTCCAGCCGAGGCTATCGCCAGGCTCCCCTGGATAACCCTCCACCGATTTATCTGGCGGCACTGCGCGCCAATATGATTGAGATGGCCGCAGAACACGGCGACGGTGTCATCTTTAATCTCTGGCCTAAGGGTGCCCTCGCAAAAATGATGGAGCACGTAAAAATCGGTGCGGAGAGGGCGGGCAAAAATCTCGCTGATGTTGAAATTGTGAACCGCGCTATGGTGTTGTGCACTGATGACAAAGCGCGTGGTCGCGATATGTTCAGAGCGGCTTTCGGTCCTTATTACGCGACTCCGGTCTACAACAAGTTTCTCGCATGGGCCGGTTATGCGGATGCCGCCCAGGCTATTTCTGAGGGCTGGGCCGCGAAAGACCGCGAAAAAACGAGCGGGGCATTAACGGATGAGATGATTGACGAGATAGGTATCATCGGCAACGAAGATGAGATTCGTGCGCGAATTCAACAAGATGCAGATGGTGGGGTGCATACCCATATTATTGCGCCGCTTGCGCAGACGCTAGAAGATGTAGAGCGCACGTTCAATGCGTTTACTGCCGCGAACTTCTCGTTTAAATAATGTCTGAACACGGCTGCGCTGATTCTTCAGCGCTAGCCGATCTGCTCTTTTAGCTGTGTCGAATCCAGGAGCAGTCAATGAGTCCCCGTTAGTTCCGGCTCATTGACGCGCTTCCAATAACGAATGGATAGCGGCACCGCAATGTTCAGCATAAATGCCGTCACCATGAGTGTGTAGAACGCGTGCTGGCTGAGTATTTCGTTTTGCACATAGGCGATATCCATCACGACAAAAGCCAGTTCTGCTCTACCGAGCATTCCCAAGCCTATGAGTAGACTCTCGGCCTTGCTAAACCCACCGGTAAATCTTGCCGCAAGCCCAGCGGAGAGCACCTGTCCGGCGAACAGGCCGCAAAATAAAATCAATGCTTTGTCGAGCACTTCAATCAACAGCTCGAAATCCAGAATAATATGCGCGCCAAGGTTCACAAAGAACACAGGACCGATCCAGGAGAATGCCACGCTGTCGATGACACGACTTGTATCGCGATAGACAGGGTTGCTCTGGGGTTGTTGCTCAAAATCCTTGTTGAGCAAAAAGAATTCTTCTTTTAAGATTAATCCTGCCATATACGCGCCCACAGCGGGATGAAATCCAAACTCGTGACCGAGCAGTGCCACCAGCAATGCAATAAGCAATACGGTTAAGGTGGCGTGTTCTCCGTCTTCCAAGCTAATCAGAGACTGTAGATTGAAGTGCCTGATAAAAGGAATGCGGGCTAGCGGGCCCGACTCGATTGGAAATAGCCACGCCCCCATAAAAACAATGATAGCGAAAAAGGCTACTGCGTTTAGCAAGAGCATCAGTATGCTGCCAATCGTCGCATCACCTTCGCCCAGTGCTATAGGTACCATGATTGCCACTGCCGCCAGTGAGGCAATGTCATCGAGTACCGCCGATGTCATGATGCCGGTGGCAGCGGGGGACTTGTTCAAGCCCTCTGATTTGAGTGACACCATGGTCAGAGAGACGGCGGTTGCGGTCATGGCCAAGCCACACATTAGCGCTATGTTGGGGTCACCCCAAAACTGCGTAGCTAACCAGTAGGCGACGCAAAATGGGACGATGGCGCCGAATAACGCGATACCCCAACTGCGTTTGATGCTGGCAATAAAATTGCTGGGGTTCTCTTCGAAACCCAGCGCAAACATAATAACAATGATGCCGATTTCAGAAAATACGGCAATAAACTCAACCGGCTGCTCGGGCAGTACACCGGTATTGACCAGTAGACAACCGGCCGCCAAAAACCACAGGACCGGTGTTAGCCGCGTTTTTGCAGCCACGAAATGCGCGATAAAAACGGCCAGCCAGATTATCGCCAGATAGAACAGTTCGTGCATATTAGGTCGGCTTGCTTACGGTGTCGGAGAGATAGCACTTAGCTATTGCCCAGCACAATGAAAACGCTCCGAAAGCGAACAGAATATCACCGGGTACCCTGAGCCAAACCAGCCCCTCCATAATAGGGCTGTGAATAAAATCAGCCGAGCGAGCGGCCCAGTACCCATACGTATAGGCATTCCAGGTTTGCCATAGGCCGGCGGGTAGCAAGGATAAAAAGACCATCATTGCCAGACCGATGTTCAAACTCCAGAATGCTCTGCCCAGCCAACGGTCGTCCCAAAGTTTGTTTGGCGTCAACCCGCGCAGGCAAAACAGCATCAAGCCGATTCCCAGCATTCCATAGACACCGAACATGGCGGCGTGACCATGGGTCGCTGTGGTGTTCAATCCTTGCATGTAATAAAGCGCGATAGGGGGGTTGATGAGAAACCCCAGCAGTCCTGCACCAACCAGGTTCCAGAATAAGACGGCTGCGAAAAACCGCAGAGGCCAGCGATAGTATTCGGTCCAGGGGGCCTGTTTTTCCAGTTTGGAATGTTGATAGGCCTCGAAGCCAATCACCGTTAGCGGGACAACTTCCAGAGCGGAGAAAACGCCTCCCAGCGCAATGACGCCAATCGGTGTGCCGCTAAAATACAAATGGTGGAAGGTGCCGAGCACGCCGCCACTTAAAAATATGATAGTGGCAAACAACACCGATACCGTTGCGGTGGTGCCGCGAAGCAAACCCATTCGAACGAAGAGAAGGGCGATGACCGCGGTTGCGAATACTTCGAATACGCCTTCTACCCAAAGATGAACGACCCACCAGCGCCAGTACTCCGCGATACTGATATGTGTGTGCTGTCCCCAGCTCAAACCTGCTCCATAGAGCAAGCCAATAGCGATGGAGGCGATTAACACCATAAGAATGAGAGACTTGTTTTGCCCCGATCTCAACGCGGGCAGCAGGGCTGCGAACATTAAGCCCAGCCACAACAGCAGACCTATGAATAAAAATATCTGCCAAAAACGCCCGAGATCGACATATTCGTACCCCTGGTGGCCAAACCAGAAGTTCATAGTGAGATCTGAGAATTTCTGATTGACGCCCAGCCACTCTCCAGCAAATGATCCAACGACGATGACAAGCAGGCAAACGTATAAAAAGTTAACACCGATATGCTGATATGTCGGTTCATGTCCGGATATCAGCGGTGCAACGTACAAACCTGTGGCCAACCATGCCGTCGCTATCCAGAATACGGCCAGCTGTGTATGCCAGGTGCGCGCCACGGCGTAGGGAAGGTATTCTGCAATGGGAAAGCCATACAGCTCCTGTCCTTCGACCGCGTAGTGGGCCACTATTATTCCCAGAATGATTTGTAGCCCGAACAGTGCAACTACCGTCCAAAAGTACTTCGCAACTGCGCGCATAGACGCTGTTTGTGTTACTTGAGCCAGCAAGTTATCTTCGGAGACGCCCGAATCCGGTGCCAGATCTTCACGCCAGATATCGTATTGTGCCGCATAAAACCACACCAGTGCGCCAACGCCACCTAATAGCAACATGATGCTAAGCAAAGACCAGATGAACAGGCTGGCTGACGGTGTGTTGCCCACTAGCGGGTCGTAGGGCCAGTTGCTGGTATAGGAGATGGTATCTCCTGGGCGTTCGGTAACCGCGCTCCAACTGGTCCAGAAGATAAAGGCGTTTAGTGCATGCATATCCTCATCGGTCAGCGTGACTGATTTTGAGAATGCATACTGTTCTCTAAGGTGGCGAGAGTTGTCGTTGTCTTTGGCCTGAAAGACATCGCTATAGTGATCCGACACGGTGTGGATAGCTTTCCGGCGATCAGCGCTCACGGTTAACTGGTCCTGATCAGGGTCCCAGCGATTCTTGCGAATGTCCCAGCGTACAGTCGCTTGCAGGACCTGTTGATCGCTGCCGCTTAACTCATCGTAGGCAACCCCAAATTCCTCGAATGCGGAATTGTGTAACATCGATACAGCTTCACGGTGTAGCCAGTCTGCGCTCCAGTCCGGAGCCAGGTAGCTTCCATGTCCCCATATGGATCCCTTCTGCATACCACCCAGGGATTGCCAGATGTTTTGGCCGCGTTGAATATCATTGCGATTGAAAACCTCAACACCCGCTTCACTGGTTACTATGCCAGGTATCGGTGGTTTTTTCTGATAAATTTCACCACCAAAGAAAAGTAGCAAAGAGAACATTGCCAACATGGTGATAGCGAGAATTTTCCACAACCGACCTATAGTAAATGTAACTTGATAGGTTTCCACAGGAAGCTCCTTGGAGCCATTGACCGCGCGGAACTTGCCAGCTGCGCAAATACACGGTGCGGATTAAGACCCACTTATTATAGTGACTTGAAATACTAGGAGAAGTCGCTAGCGTGAAGCTTGATGCAGATCAACTCATAAGCCATAGCGGCGCAAATAAGAGGCTAGAGTATGAATATGGATCGTCGAACGGTATTGAAGAGTGCTGGCGCACTGGTTGGGGCGCTGCCGTTGACCGCGGCGGTTTCCGGTGCTGCCGATAACTATCTCCGTGTGGGGTATGGCATTGAGGATCAAGTCAGAGTTTGGGCCGGAGAGTACTTTGGTGTATCTCCCAGACAAGTATCACTGGCCAGCTGTACCACCATGGGTTTGGCGACCTTGTACAACAACATCAGCATCAAGCCCGGGCAAGAGGTGCTAACGACTGAGCACGAGCACTACCCGTCGCAGCAGTAGGAAAACTGATGAAGGAACTCAATTGCGATCGGAACGAAGATAACCGTATCCTGTATTGCGTAGACGGTGTGCATGGCTTTGGAGTGGATAACACCAATGTTAATGAAATGGGCTGTGACTATTTTGTTGCTGGGGTAGGAGCGGGTGCAAGCGCGCACCCACTATTTGAATCGGTATTTGAAAGAGCAGTTGGCCGATATTAAGGGTGTGGAATTGGCGACCACCAGAGACGCCGGAGCTATCGTGAGAACGGCACCCGGGCTGTTGAACTCCACCGATGAGATAGATACGGCATTGGAGTTTGTTGGGAAGATCTCCTGATTGTGCTCTTTAGTGAATAGCCTTGGGCGTATAGTCGGCTAGCTTTTTCGCAATAATTTTGAACACGTCCGGTGATATGCCAAGGCCCAGATGCGTTGTATACACTTCAATGTGTTCTACCTGTGGGCTGTGTCTGTCGATGCTGGCCTGCCAGCCGACAATGCCATCGCGCTTCGAGTAAATACAGGTGAGTGGAACTTGTATTGGCGTTGATTCCCGAGCGGCAATAGTGGCCTCTATCTCGTCGAGGTCGGCGCCGCGTTTTTCAAAGATCCTGCCCATTGTGGTGTATTTTGGGCCGCCGACAACGGGGCTGCCCATGGTCACCACCTGACTAACATAGCCAGGATAATCTCGGGCGGTTTCTCGCGCGAACACACCTCCCAGGCTCCAACCAATAAGGTGGACTTCGCTTTTGAACTGCTCGCTCATCATTCTTACCTGATCTACAACCGATGGCAGCATTGTAGCGACTTGTCCTGCGTTTCTTCCCAATCCCCATCCCCGAACTTCGTACCCTAACCAGGTTAGGTAGCGCCGAAGTGGAGCGGTAGAGGCATCGCTTGCACCGAAACCGGGGAGTACCATAACCGGATCACCTGCACCCTTGGGCTGCCTGGCCAGTGAAGGTAGTGCGGCGGCAAGGCGAGTAAATTCCAGAGCGCTTAAACTCTCGCCGGCAACGGCGGCAATAGTAGGTGCTTTTAATTGGTACATGATCGCTACTCCGTGATTCTGCGTGCGGCAGGTTCGGATGATGGTGCAGTTGAAATGGAGCGAGAAAGTGCGCGCACCATCACTTCAGTCAGTTCTTCTATATTTCGGCCCATATGCAGCTTCTCAGAAAGGTGCAGAGAAACCAAACCATGCATCCCTGCCCATAAAACGTGAACTATATTGATGGGGTCACCTTCGATGGTGCCAGAATCCAGTGCTGCGTTGACCGCCATAAGCATCGGTTGCTGGGCGCGACGGATTTCGGCGATCAGGCCCGGGTAGCGCTGTTCATCTTTTTGCGCTACCTGATACATCACTCGGTAGGCCTGGGGCCTGTCCATCGCAAACTGAATATAGGAGCTGGCCAGCGCGACCAGTTTTCGATCTGAGACGGGTTCATTCTCCGCCGCCAGCTCAGCAGCATCGGCCATGCGCTTAAACTCGGATTGGCGAACTGCGGCAAGAATGTCAGCCTTGTTCTTAAAATAGCGGTAGGGCGTTGTCCGGCTGCAACCGGCATCAGCAGCCAAACCGCGCAAGCTAATGCCATCCAGGCCTCGTTCAGCAAAGGCCTTCAGAGCCAGGTCGCATAGGCGCTGGCGAAACATGATGACATCATTAGGGCTTAGAATTTTGGGCATGGGCGTATATTGACAGCGTCAATTGACGCTGTCAATTAATAAATTGCACAGTGAATTTAGCGGCGCCGTGGGGCTAAAAGCCCGTGGGAGCTCTCCTAACGCAGGTAAGGGTGATTGGTGATTGTTCTACGTCAAACGCGTGGAGGACATGAATAGATTACTTACCAATGTGCCGCGTTTATTGCTTATACTAATGTGCATAGACCGTTCGTCGGCCAGTGGATATTGATGTCACTCAAAATTGTAAATTTGGGGGGATAGTGTAGCGTTTTACGCACTATTAATGAACGATCCGATATCGATTAAAGTACGCTACCAGGTATTTTCTACGGGAACTCCAGTGGCTGAGACGGTCTAAGCTCTATAAAGATGAGGCTATCTCCGCAATGGCGCTTTTTCGCAACACATTGTTTTTTTCTTTTACCGGTATTTTGCTGCTCCCAGCCCAGGTTTTTCCAGCGGATGATGTCGAACAATACTTGGACGAGTTGCGGCGTGCGGAAGAAGAATATGGCGCCTATGATCAAAGTTTAGCGGATTCATATTTGGGGCTAGGTTCGGCCTACGAAGCGAATAGGGAGCTTGATGAAGCCGAAGACGCTTATCTTCGAGGCATGCATGTACAGCGCGTTAACAACGGGCTATTTGATCCGGGCCAGATTGTCTATCTTGAAGAATTAGCTGAGCTTGAGGTCGGCCGAGATAATTGGCTGGAAGGCGCTGAACATTTGACTCGAGCCCATGCAATCACAACGAGAAACCATCCTGCGGATTCTGCGCCGGTACTGAAATCCGCGAGTGAGCTGATAGATTTACATTTACAGGCTCATGCTCTGGGT
>JBLGAR010000180.1:0-7977 GCA_047612385.1 Cryomorphaceae bacterium
GTAACATTTGAATTATTCGAAATAAAAGAATAACGACAATATTACTTTGCTGGCAGAGGAAATTCTGCATTGACGCACTTATTCCAGCAGGGGGGATTCCCATGCTACTGCTCTCGAAAATTCGAAATCATCAGTCGATGGTGCACCGGTACTGAATGGTTTTCCGGTGTTACTACGCATGATTGAGATGGCCGTTGAGATGCGATAGAAATTCGGTCTGGAAGTTTCCAGCAGCTCAGAGTTTGTCAGACCACCACGTGAGATACTAGACGAATTTCTCGAGCATCCCCAAATAAAAAAGCTTTGATTACAGCCATTGAGCGTACTGGCAAATTAACTTTCTCTAATAAGGCATCAGTGGCTATCCATCTTTAAGCAACCGCCTTACTCCCTTCAGCGAACGCACTTACCCTGAGATTTCGATAGTGCTGAGCCCTGACCAGATGCGAGATTGCTGCCATAATCTTGGGCCGATTTATGTTACATATCCCAAACTCAATCGAAATTCTGAAGGGCTTTTAGAGCCCAATGACAGCATTTACTCCATAAATTGTAGAACAGGAAATCTAATATGGGCAAATTTTTGTGAACCGTTAAAGCCATATAACTTGGCCAATAGTACAGATGTGTTACTGCTCTAATTTTCGTCTTTTGGCATCGCTGCAAGCCGCTCCAAACTATCACTTGACCAAATTTCATCTAGAGAATAAAACACGGGTACTGCGTGAGTATCCGGCGAAAGCATAACCCAGGGTTGTTTTGTTTCAGTGAAAATATGGATGTCTGGTGGTAAATGATCCGGTTCATCCAGTGACCCCACTCGAATGAAATGAAAGGCTGGACCAAACCCGGAATAATTACTCCACAGTGCAATTCGGCATTGGGGGCATCTGGCAATTAGCTGTCCATCGCCACTGTCTGAAGGCGTATTAAAAATTTCGGGCTCGCCTGCCAATGTAGTAACTCTGTTGGCCTCAATTACAGCGTTTAGAGCAAACGACGCTCCTGTTTCACGTTGACACCAGCGGCAGTGGCAGCAATGAACGATCAGTGGCTTACTTTCAAGTCGATAGCGGATGTTTTCGCAATCGCATCCTCCTGTAAGTGGATATAATGGCGACATTGTGTGACCCTCGTCAATACCGTTATTGAGTTGACTGATATCCGTCTTTCTGGCGGGCAATGGAGCAGGCATGGAGAATCTTGATTTATAATGTTTGTACTCATCACCACATAAAGAAATTAAATTTTGCCTCTAGCAATATGCCTATTATTTTTTAGCTTAAGGTGCTTTCTGCAAGTAGTAAAGGTATAGCCGACTTAACTGGCCGAAATTGATGGAATCGGAGAATGAATATATTCATCGACACCGATTCTCGCCTGACATCATCAGTTACGCCGTCTAGCTCTACTATCGATTCAATCTGAGCCACCACGATGTTGAAAACCTCTTAGCTGAACGAGGCATCAATGTCAGTCGAGAGGCCATCCGACTTTGGTGTATAAAATTTGGCGCCCTATATGCCCGCCGGTTGCAACGAAAGCACCGAGGGTACGGCGGCACGTTTTACATCGACGAAGTCTTTGCCGGTGTGCCGGGCCATTCAGATCAGCCGCAAGCAGAATTATCTATGGCGGGCAATAGACCAGGAGAGCCTGCCCCATGAGCGTAGCGAGTGCTTTTGGTATGGTGAAGTGGTGGTTTTTTCCTACAGGCAAAGCTGGTGGCTAGCAGATTGTGGTGTGCAGGGGCCTTAATACTACTTATACTCGCGCCATCTCTGTAAGGTGTTTTTAGCGCATATCTAACCTTACCATGCGAGGTCAATGCCAGCCGCTTTACCGATACAGCGGGGCGGGCGATATAGCGGCGTAAGCGTTCCAGTTTCTTACGTTCACGCGTTTTCGTTGCCACACCGGCGTGCAGGGATAAACCGGCTATTTTACCGACCTGGTTGTTGTCGAAATCATCCTCCCAGGACAGGATTGTTTGCAACGTGAACACTTTGTGGCCCTGTTGAGGCCCCACTGCAATGCGGTACGTGATGGAATGGCCTTGAAAGTGGTTTATGGCGTTATCTTCTTGCAAATCCAACGAAATGCGTTAAGTTATCCGTACCGCTCCGCCGGTGGGCGACAGCTAGATCAGGAAAATAGTAATGCCCTCTCCTAGCAGGCAGCAGCTAGCGTTTTTTTCGGGTGCTTTGGTACTCGTGCTAGTCGTCGTGTTCTGGTTCACTTTAGCTGAGTTAGATAACAAGGCTCATACGCCGTTCGTTCCCGCAGAGGGTTCCCCACCTGCCTTGGCGCAAGCGCCCAAGCAACCGCCAAACAGGGCCAATAGCGCGATGCCTGCTCAACGAAAAAATGAGCTGCCGGCCAGCACTAAAGATCCCAAGTCGCGATTCGAGGAACTGAACCGGTACACCAATGGCACCCGCAGTATCGACATGAACGATTACGATGCGCTCAATCCGGGGGCGCGGTATGAAACGAAGCAACCGCTATCCCGTAATCCGATGAGTGTTGATGCGGGTTGGGAGATGCTGTTTACCGCGGATCGTTTTTATATCGTCGGCGACGAGTCGGTAGTAATTTCGCTGGACCTGTGGCTTGATGATCAGCCGTTTGCCATGGCTCTACCGGACATGAAAGCCGAAGTTGTCTCCGACAACGGGCTGCGACAGCAGATGTGGCTGGAGGTAGAGCCCACCGCCAGCGGTGCTATTGCCCTATTCAAGCCTGACAACTATTGGAGTGATGTTTCGGGACCGATGAAAGTTACCGCTACATTATCTGGCGCCGGCATCGACGGCCAGCTCGCAACGCTAGATTTTCACTTCACCGGCTCCGATCGGATTCCCGCCAAGTTCTCCTCTGTCCTCGACGATTATATTGAAGCAGGCAATTTGGTCTTTAGTATCGGGGTTGGTGTTAGAGTCGCCGGGGACTTTCGAATTACTGCGAACATCCATGATCGCAATGGTAGGCCCTTTGGCTCGGCCCGATTCGAGGGCCCTATGGCGACTGGCAGCCAAGTTGCTACAATGTCGTTTTATGGTCTATTGTTCCACGATGCAAATGCAGAAGGGCCCTATTATCTGACGACCCTGCGAGGAGAGCGGATAAATCCGTTATCGCTCTCCGGCAGCGATCTGATACCTAACATTGAGGCTACATATATTAGTCATGATTATCCGTTGCAACAGTTCCGGACGACGGTTGCACCAAGTCCCAGAAGAACACGTATGCTGGAGCACTATCGAAAAGCGGAGGCTAAGGGTGTAAAACTAACCCCCATGCAAGAGTAACCACTTGTCCGTAACAATAATAATCACAGTAGTCAGGAAAAGTTTATGAAAATAAAAAACTCAATTGCAGTTGGTGTTTTTATCTTGCTCTTTACAGCTTTGGCTAATTATTCAACAGCCGGCACGATCGGCGGTGGCAATCAGGGCCGCTGTGAAATGCTGCAATCTGAAGCTACCGAAGTGTGCACAGGCAAAGGCAAGAATCGAATCTGCGAGGTGACGGATTCTTTTTGTGGCAATCCAGGGAACAACGGCAGCTGCTCTTGCGCACCGGACTGTGAAGCCAGCGGCAGTTGTTGTGCAGACTATAAGCCTGTCTGCAAAGCAGATTTTGGCGGTTGCGAGGCAGACAGTGACCAGATCGCTGTGCTCCACGTGGGCGGCATGTGCTCCACGCAATGGGACTATCCAGATAACCCTGACCGACTTACCAGTATAGCCAACACGCTTTCTGTCGATGTTAGGGCAGTGCAAACTGAGAGCGCGGGCACACAAGTGGCTGCAAAAACACTGACGCGTTATCTCGATAGCTGCTGCACTGGCTCTAACAGCTGCATCGTCTACAACTATTCCAATGGTGACAATGTTATCGGCTATGCGCTTGATAGACTGGCAACAGTGGAGCAGACCTGCACTGGCAAGCGTAAGAATAGAGTGTGTACGTCGGAGTTAGCGTGGAATATTCTCGAGGTCCGCACCTCGGCGGGCGCGGGTGGCGGTAGTGAACTGTCGAATTGGGGTGGCATCGCTGATCTATTCGCTTGCGATCTGGCGTCCGAGTTATCCCCCTCGAAAGTGCGCAACCTCTTCAATCACAGTAATACCCGCGGGGTTCCTGTTTACCATATTGGAGGCTTTCTTGACCAGTCTGGCAGTGATGACTCCACCCTTAACGCGGGCTGGTGGCTACTCCCCTGGCACAATGATGGTGCTGTCGCCTTCCATTCGGCCGGTGCGCGTAGCTCGGTGGTTGAATGGTGCGGTGATTTCTGGTTTCCACCGCTGTGGTGTGACAGGGAAAATATCTGCGATGACCGTTACGGCAATCTGTATGGTGGCCACCAAATGGCTTTCTGCGAAAACCAGTTTCGCAACTCAGACCACTACGACCAGAAAATGGAATACATTCGCCTGATGGAGTAGTAGTTTTGCAAATACGCAGCCCGCGCTACCGCACCCTCGTTGGCGAATGAGATTGCTCTGTCCGATTATGTCCATGTGGCGTTTGTATGTCTTCATACATCCATTCCAGCGACTTAATCGGGCAGCACCTTTCTGATTTCTCTGGAAACGGGAAATGCAGCTATTCCAGAGGAGGCTCCCAGCTGACGCCATTGATGTGACTCCCGCCATCAGCAAACAATGTATTTCCGGTCAGGTAGCGGGCGTCTTCGGAAGCAAGGAAAGGGTATTGCCAAGTTAATGGCCTGAAATTGGTACTATCATGGTATGAATACATACAAGCGCCACCGATTCTCGCCTGACATCATCAGCTACGCCGTGGCAAGCCCCTAGTATCGTAGATACCTGATAGCGTTACATGGACTGCACCGGTTATCATAGATACTTTTGTTCTATTCAATGGACTGCACCTAACGTTCAAATTTAACTCGCTCCTTTCTTAAGATTGGCGATTATGTTGATTATCCCTTATAACAATCAAAAAAATCCATGATGAATGGCCGTAAAAATTAATTAAAGTCCACTGTATCTCTCGAACAATCAAAATATATCTAGCCATGATGATCCAACATCTATAAAAACACGTAACAATTTTTAGTTTTCCGAAAAAGCTAGGCTGCTCGTTTATTTAATCTGCATTTAGTACGTGGATCTAGGCTTGAAGTCTGACCTGAAACTAGGTTTACGGTTGACTAACCGGGTTGTGGTGAATGCTAGTCATTTCTTTGCTTATACCGCGACATAATAAAAACACATGATTATGAAGGGTTTAGATATGAGTAATAATTTAGTTTCCGGCGATTATGTCGGTATGTCCTTTTGGTTAATTTCTATGGCTCTAGTTGCTGCCACGGCTTTCTTCTTTCTTGAGCGCGATCGTGTCGCAGGCAAGTGGAAGACTTCCCTGACAGTCTCTGGTCTTGTGACATTAATCGCAGCAGTTCATTACTTTTACATGCGCGATGTATGGGTTTCTACCGGAACGTCTCCAACTGAATTCCGTTATATTGACTGGCTTCTCACGGTGCCATTGCTGATGGTTGAGTTTTACTTGATTATGTCGGCAGTCGGCAAAGTCCCGGCGCGTGTTTTCTGGAATCTTCTAGGCGGCACGACTACCATGTTGATCTTCGGTTACATGGGTGAATCAGGTGTCATGGGTGTACTTCCTGCTTTCGTTGTATCAATGGCGGCATGGCTCTACGTAATTTGGTACATCATCAAGGGTGAAGCAAGCCAAGTTAATGCGAGCCTGGCTAACGTTAATGTCCAAAAAGCGTACAAGACAATGACTCTATTGGTCACTGTTGGTTGGGCTATTTATCCATTGGGGTATTTTATGGGCTATCTAGGTGGTGGAGCCGATGCGGGAACTATGAATCTTATCTACAACCTAGCTGACTTTTGGAACAAGATCGCATTTGGCGTGGTTATCTGGGCAGCTGCAGTAGCTGATTCAGACGCATAAGTATTAGTTGGAATAAACGTTAAAAGAGCCAGAGCGTTGGCTCTTTTTTCTTCGCATTACTAAGAATAACCAGCGACACCACAATCTGCTAGCCACCAGTTACTATAAATAAGCTCATCGCTCTCAGCCACCACACCATAACTACGCAGTTTGTCCGTCACGATCTTCCTGGGTGCATATTACCACTATGACCACATTCTTAACCTCCATGCAGGAGTGGTTGCCAAAGGCGGTGCAGTTTTCGCCTTTCCAGCTAACAGTGGTGCGGGAAAAAGCACGCTGGTGGCAGGCCTTATCAAGCGAGGGTATCAGTACTTCTCTGACGAAATCGTGCCGCTGGCTCGTGACACCTGCCTGGCAACGCCGATTCCACTCGGCATCTGCATAAAAGATACGGCATTCCCAACCTTACAAGTCCTGTATCCTGAAATTTTGCATCAGCCATTGCACAATCGCGAAGACGGGCGGCGCGCAATTTATCTGCCGCCCCCGAAAGATTCAATCGCTTCGTACAAAAACCCATTGGCGATAAGCCATATTGTCTTCCCGCAGTACGAGCCTGGCGCCGCCACCTCACTGACTCCTGTTACGCGAGTTGAGGCCTTTGCTCGGGTGCTAGAGCAGTGTGTGTCTATCCCGAAGCCACTGACTCTCGCAGACGCCAGTGCGCTGGTAAATTGGATTGAGCAAGTGCAGTGTTATGACATGATCTCCGGCTCACTGGACGCCGCAATGGATCAAATAGACGGGCTGTTAGGCGCTGCCAATTCCGGCTAGGCGCCCCCATCAGCTTTCATTTCCTACGCAGTCTGGCTCTATTATCGATTCAACCTGAGCCACCGTGATATCGAAGGCCTCCTAGCTGAACGTGGCATCACAGTCAGCCGCGAAGCTATCCTTCTTTGGGTATGGCGAAGTGGTTGATGTATTTCTGCAGGCCAGGCGAGATGGTGCTGCGGCTAAACGCTTCTTCAGACGTCTGTTGCGCTCCAGTGGCACTGAGCCAAGGAAGATCGTGACGGACAAGCTACGAAGTTATCCCGTGGCTCAGCGTGAGGTCATGCCCAACACGATTCACAGCACTGAACAATATGAGAATAATCGGGCAGAGCAGTCGCATGAGGCAACCAGGGTGAGAGAGCGAGGGATGCGTAAGTTCAAATCAGTTAGGCAGGCGAAGCGGTTCTTGGGTACCCATGCAGCGGTAAGTAATCTGTTCAACCTAGGTAGGCACAAGGTCGGAGCTCAGCATTACCGTGATCTCAGGATAAGTGCGTTTACTGAATGGAGTAGCGCAGTTGCTTAAGATCAGAGCCAGGACTATTCTGATCTCAAACACTTAACTTGCCAATACCCTATGATTGTATACGCCATTGCGGCCATAGCCGAAAACCGAGCCATTGGGAAAAACAATGATTTGATCTGGGATCTACCCGACGACATGAGGTTCTACAAAGAGACCACACTGAACCAAGTGGTGATGATGGGGCGCAGAAATTACGAGAGTACCCCATACCAATACAGGCCATTACCGGATCGGACTAGCATCGTGTTAACCAAAGAGCAGGGCTATGATTCAAACGGCGGCTTGGTGTTCCATGCAATTGAAGATGCCTTGAAATTCTGTGAACGTGAAGGGCACGAGTCCGTATTTATTATCGGAGGTGGCCAAATTTATAAGTTGGCTTTGGACAAAGATTTGATAGACGTGATGTACATTACCAGGGTTCATGGATCTTTCGAGGCGGATTCATTCTATCCAGAATTTGACGAATCAAATTGGAGCAGGGAAGTCATTGAAGATCACCCACAAGATGACAAGCACGACTATTCGTTCAGCATAGAAAAGTGGACGAAAAAGTAGGTCGTTTTTTGCTTGGCCTGACACTTACCGCTCTTATTTTCTATCTTGTCGGCATCGTCCATTCCGCTAGAAGGGTACTGCCAACTTCACTGGCCTGAAATTGCTACTATCAGGCAATGAATACATACAAGCGGCACCGATTCCAGCTAGGC
>JBLGAR010000181.1:0-7939 GCA_047612385.1 Cryomorphaceae bacterium
ATAATTATGAAAATAAAGTGGGCCCTCACCTTGGCGCCCAACTAGTTGCGCGTGCGTGGACGGACCCCGAGTTTAAGAAAAAATTACTGACCGATGGAGAGGCCACTATTGCCGAGGCAGGAATGGGTGGGATCGAAGGCACTCATATTATCGTCAAAGAAAATACTCCCTCGATCCATAATATGGTTGTTTGCACGCTCTGCTCCTGCTATCCCTGGTCTCTATTGGGGCTACCGCCTACCTGGTACAAAAGCACTCCCTATCGAGCCATGGCTATTCGCGATCCACGGGGCTTGCTGCTTGAGTTTGGGCTAAAAATCAGTGATGAACGGGAAGTTCGAGTGTGGGACAGTAACGCAGAAATACGCTATCTGGTCTTGCCGATGCGCCCTGAAGGTACTCAGGATCTGTCGGTTGAGGAACTCGCAGCGCTGGTCCATCGCGATGCGATGATTGGCACCGGTATTGTTAGCTCAGACGCCGCAGGAATTTGAAGCAGGGTAGGTTGACTCGATAGAGGGCTTGTTATGAATGGTATACATGATGTGGGTGGTATGGATAATATCGGTCCATTAGTCATCGAGGACAAAGAGCCGGTGTTTCACGCCGATTGGGAGCGGCAAGTTTTTAGTATGAACATCGCAATGATCGTTGCCGGTTATTTTGAGATAGACGAAGTTCGGCGAGTCACAGAGTTGATGCCGGCGGTTGATTATTTAGGCGCAGACTACTACGAAAAATGGCTGTACAGCTTCGAAGAACTTTTGGTTGAAAAGAACGCGCTCACCCGAGCAGAAATTGCAGCGGGAAAATCCTTGGGTGAAAATGACACGATACTGCCTGCAGCGTCCAAAGCCAATGTTGAGGGCGCAATGACGAACCCCTTATCGGTAAGAAAAGTAGCTGATACCGCTTCCAAATTCAACGTTGGTGATCGCGTCTTAACAAAGAATATGAACCCGGTTCACCATACTCGCATTCCCCGTTATGTACGCGGAAAACGCGGTGTCATAGAACAATGCCACGGTGCTTTTTTGTTACCCGATACCAATGCCTACGGTGGTACTGAGATTGTGCAGCATAACTACACTGTAAAATTTAGTGCACAAGAGATATGGGGCGATGACAGTACGGGTAACGATTTCTTTTACATCGATCTCTTCGATGACTACATGGACGAAGACACACAGATCACAGGAACTTAGCTGATGCCCGCACTTGATTTCGGAATTCTCCCTGCAATACCCCTTGACGAAGAAGGTCCCGTTTTTAAAGCACCCTGGGAAGCGCAAGCTTTCGCTTTGGTTGTCAGCCTGCAAGAGCAGGGTGTTTTTTCTTGGTATGAGTGGTCACAAGCTATGAACCAGTCGATAGAGATTGCGCGAGACCAAGGCGACGCAGATCTTGGCAACACCTACTACCAGCACTGGTTATTGACGCTGGAAACAATGACCATTGAAAAAGGGCTGGCAAGCACCGAGGATCTCGCCAATCACAAGCAGACCGCTTTCCTGGAACATCAGCGTCTGCATCAGGATCATACACACCATCATCATTGACTCGCTGCCTTCCCCGACGTAAATGGGAACACATTCCATGCAACTTCCAGGCCCCATTGTCAGTACCCAATGGCTAGCGCAAAACCTAGACAGCGAAGCGCTGCGCATCTTTGATGTAAGCATGTTTTTAAGACCCAATGACCCTGAGCCGGGCTATACGATCCTTAGCGGAAGGGAGGCCTGGGAGAAGAACCATATTCCCGGTTCGGCGTTTATAAACCTGGCGTCAGAACTGAGCGATTTATCTAGACCCTTGCCCATGATGATGTTGCCGCCGCAGGTTTTAGCGGAACGTGCGGGTCAACTTGGAATTGGCAGCGACAGTATTGTGGTCATCTACGCAGCCGCTGGGATCATGTTCGCTGCACGGCTGTGGTGGATGCTTCGTTCCATTGGTTTTGACAATGTCGCAGTGCTCGATGGCGGTTGGGACAAGTGGCTGCATGAAGACAGGCCGAGCTCCAGTGTTCCTGCAAGTTACACCGCATCATCGTTAACAGCCCAACCTCGGGCTGGGCTCTGGGCAGAGCGAGCTGAAGTACAACAGGCAATGAATAGTGAATCTGTGTGCACGCTAAATGCCCTGCAACCGGAGGTTTTTACTGGGGAGGTTGCGCCTTATGGAAGAGCTGGTCACATTCCCGGTAGCCACAATGTCTATTCCAGTTCGCTGCTCGACTCCGACACTGGGGTTTTTCTTCCATTGGATCAGCTGAAGGAACGTTTTGAGGTCTCAGGTGTGATGAAAAAGCCTCGAGCAATTCTTTATTGTGGAGGAGGGGTCTCGGCCACCGTTGGGGCCCTCGCACTGACACTACTTGGCCATCCGGATATAGCAGTTTACGATGGATCAATGACCGACTGGGTTCAAGACCCTTCTCTACCTCTGGTTTGCGGTGCCTAATGAGCACCGGTAGATACCTTCCCTGATCAGGTTGTATCGATGGGTGCTTTAGTTTCTGGGCTACGTAACTGAAACTGTGGCAGAGCGTCGGTGATCTCATGCCAGGGTGCCTTGCTGGATACATACATATGATACTCAGGTTGCAGTCCCGTGTTGCCGTCAGTGCTACCCATGGTAATACAGCGGACCTCTTTGTCGTCGAAGGCAACTAGTGGTGAGCCGCAAAGACTGCAGAAACAGCGATAGGTCTTAGGCGAAGATTCAAAGTGTGTCACCTGGGTTTCCCCTGTCAGCCAGTGAAAGTCCGCTTTCTTGAAAGCGAGATAGCTGCCAAAAGCCGCGCCGTGGGTTTTTCTACAGTTTTCGCAATGACAGTTGCCTATGGGTAGGCACTCCGCGTTGCTCACTTCATATTTTACCGCCTGACACAAACAGCTACCTTGTATATTCATATGCACTACCTCTTAAAAAAGGAACTGGCTTTGGAACAGTATTAGCCCTTTGTGTGGGGGCGCTTCGCAGGTTATATTCTAAGCGACTGCTCTGTTGATTTGAACCGTCGAGTCGAAACACTAACTATTGACCCAGATTAGTCTCTAAGGAGCTTCTACCATGCACACAGGTGACGAAAGCTGCCATTCCAGTACCATTGCGATAAATGCAACCACGGACGTGGCCTTCAATTACCTCAGTGATGGTGTTGCACAGGGAGACTGGACACTGGGAAGTATGCAGCGTGAGAAAATTGGCGATCACCTTTACAGCGGTACCTCGATTTTTAACGGCGCGCAGCTATTTGTGCGGATCGACGCGGATAAAGAACGGTTGATGGTCTATTACCATGTCGGTGGAGATATCCATTCTCTGCAACCGAGAAATGTTGTGCGCATATTGCCTGGTCAGATGGTTGGCAAAGAAGAAAGCAGCTGTCTGGTCACGCTCTTATCGTGGCGAAATCACCAAACTGACGACAATAAATGGAAGTTAACATGCGTTTCTCACGAAACCGAAATGTTCATTATAAAAGACCGGATAGAAGCGCTGCAGGACAGCGCGGCAGCTCGTAGTCGGTTGTGATCTACTCGTACACAACACGTCCTTCAAATAAGGTTTTCAAAACAACCGTTCCACCAATTTCCGTTGCTGGTATTTGAAACAGGTTGCGATCGAGCACAATCATATTCGCTACTTTACCGATTTCGATAGAGCCCTGCTTTTCCTGCCATCCCAGGGAAATTGCGCCATTAATAGTCATCATTTTCAAACCGCTGTCCAGATCAAGTGATTCGTAACCACGATCCAATAGACCCTGCAAAGCGGGGAAAATGTTTGGATCATCTGTGACCGGCCAGTCTGTGCCGATGGACATCAAGACTCCGTTTTCCTGAAGTGTCTTGAATTGCCAAGCAGGTAATGGTGGATTGCCCAGCGTTGGGCCATAGAGGTGCCAAATGGTTGGCGACATCTCACCAACGACATTAAGTGCTTTCATTCGCGGGAAATCGGAAGGGATCATCAAATTGGTGTGTCCAAGTTCGTGTAAAACTTTAGAATCTGGATTTGCCTTTCGCGCTGCTGCGATAGCATCGAGCGCTACATGAGCAGCACCCGCCCCAGCAACATGCAATTTCAGCTTTACGCCCATTTCATCCAGTTGAATCACTTGTTGGTTAAGCGCTTGCGGTGAAATGAGGATATTCTTTGGGTCAACTTCTTCTGTTTCAAGATCAATGCCAGCTTCAGTGAAATAGGGCGGTGTTGGTGAGCCGTCTATCCACATTTTTGCGAAATCTACCTTTACGTGCTGGCTTGAAAATTGCTTTCTATTCTTTATAAGGTTTTCCATCTCTTCATTTGAAGTGCGGGCAAACTTCGGGCTTCCCCAGATAATATGTGCCGCGACTAACTGATTGAGACTATTACTCTCATCAACCTTATTGAAAGTTCGCAGCACCTCTTCATTGCCAGAGGCTTCCTGCGTAGACGTGATTCCGAATTTACTGAACAGTCGGCTCGCCCATTGCAGTGCTTCAATCCGCTGTGGTTCTGGGGCTGACTTAAAGTCCTTACTGGCAAGTACGGTCGCGGTTTCGACGAGTTCGCCTGTTAACTCACCCGCAGCGTCCTTTACAATTTCTCCACCGTCAGGTTTAGCCGTTTTTTTGTCGATACCTGCGACTTGTAGAGCTTTTGAATTTAGAAATGCATTGTGTTGAGAGCCTTCAACAATAAAAACCGGTGTGTTGGGAAAGGCCTTATCCAAAAGCGATTTATGAAATTTGTCACCGGGTAACTGCTCAGACCAGACAGACCCCGCGATCAACCATTCTGATTCCGCCTGACCTTGCTGGCACTCCCTGAGCTTAATAATCAACTTATCAATTGCGACGTTAAGCGGCAGGCGACATTCGAATAGTCTATTTAGGCCTCCCCAGAGCATATGGCTATGTGCATCGTGGATTCCTGGCATTACCATTTTTCCGCCAAGGTCCACTCGCTTTGTCTTCGGTCCGATGTGCATTCTCGCCGCGGCATTGTCGCCGACAAAGATAAAACTCCCATCTTTAATGACAACCGCTTCAGCCCACTTTTGTGAGTCATTGGCCGTATAAATTCGGCCGTTTAAGTACACGCTATCTGCAGAACCCGCCTGGCACGATAGTGACGAGAAAACGCCGATTAGTAGTACAAGAGCAATGCGGAATTGGTTTTTCATTAGTCTCACCTTTAAACACCGAATTGTAAGTATAGCCATTACAAAGCGGGTGTCACCATTAGATGTGCCGGTGAATACGCTGGAACACGAGAGTTTACTAGCGAAATTCGGCTTGTCAGAGGTAGAATCATTACAGTTCACGTTTGAGGCACAAAACTATGAAATGGCCCGCAGATAGAATCTCCAATAGCGTAGAAAAATCCTTTGGGATGTACGATAAAGCCTCAGAACTTGAGAAAAACGGTGCCGATTTGATCCACCTTGAAGTGGGTCGCCCCAACTTTGATACACCAGCGCATATCAAGCAGGCGACCAAAGATGCACTCGATGCGGGGAAGGTCCACTATGGCGAATTTCCCGGAGAGCTACATTTTCGTCAGGCTATCGCCGAGAAACTCTTTCGCGATAATAAGATTGATGCCGGTGTGGATGAAATACTGGTAACCAGTGGCCTCACTCAGAACGTGTTTGCTGTTTGTATGGCTGCGATCGACCCCGATGACGAGGTAATCGTCCTAGACCCCTTTTATCCGCAACATGTGGCCAAGGTGCAGTTAGCTGGTGGCATTATAGTGCCAGTACCGCTGGGCGATGACTTTCGGATTGATGCCGAAGCAATTCGGGGGGCAATCACAACAAAAACTCGCATGATTGCACTGGTCAATCCGAGCAACCCCACGGGTCGTGTTTTCTCTCGTGAGGAGTTACAGGCCCTGGCCGACATCGCTATAGAATTCGACTTGCTGGTAATTGCAGACGAGGTGTACGAGCAAAAGGTATTTGACGACAACAGTCATATCAGTATTGCTTCCTTGCCTGGAATGCACGATAGAACCTTCAGTATGTTTGCTTTCACCAAGGGTTATGCCATGGACGGTTGGCGTCTTGGCTATTTGGTCGCTCCGCGCGCGATGATGACGGCGATTTTGACAGTAACCATAAACGACATGCCACATGTGAACGTATTCATTCAGGACGGTGGGCATGCCGCTATTACCGGCCCACAAGACTGCGTGGCCGAGATGTTGGCCGAGGATAAACGGCGCAGAGATTTGTTGGTGGACAGAATGAACCAGATGCCCGGAGTAGGGTGCTCTGCGCCACAGGGCAGTATCTATGCCTTCCCCGATATCAGTGCTACCGGTATTGCATCCCAGCAACTGGCAGAGCGAATTCTAAGCGAGTGCGAAGTGGTGGTGGAGGCCGGTTCTTTTTATGGTGAAAAAGGGGAGGGTTATCTTCGTGTCTGTTTCGGATCCGAACCCTATGAACGCATCGAGCAGGCGATGGACCGGTTGGAGCATTTCTTTGCCGGGTTAGTCGTATGAGGTTTCAGTGTTTCGAATAATGCAGTCCTTTCATTGCGATGGGAGTTTTTTCCCTGGGTTCATTATCCCGGTTGGATCCAAAGCCCATTTGAGCGCTGTCATGACCTCTATGGTGGCTTCACCAAACTCATCAATCATAAAGTCTCGTTTGCCAATACCGATACCGTGCTCCCCGCTGCAGGTGCCATCCATATCAATGGCGCGCTGGATTAGTCGAGCGTAAAGACTCTTAAACTGCTCGAAATCTGTCTCGCTATTAGGGTCGAGTAAAAATACCTGATGAAAATTACCGTCGCCGACGTGCCCGGCGAGCATGGTGGTTAAGGTACAAGATTGCTCAATGTCCCGGCGAGTTTCCCGGATACATTCCGCTAGCCTGGAGATGGGAACACAGACATCGGTTGCTATAGCTCTGTGCCCGGGTATGTAAGCGGCCGCCGCATAGGCTGCATTATGCCGAGCCGACCACATTTGGCTGCGCTGTTCCGTATTGGTGGTCCAGTCAAAGGAGCTGCTGTTAAATTCGCTACAAATTTCACCGAATGCCTGAGCCTGTTCTGCGACACTCGCGTCGCTGCCGTGGAATTCAATGAATAAAGTTGGTTTTTCCTCAAATTCAGTTTTTGAATACCGATTTATAGCTCTGATTTGTGCCTCATCGAGTAACTCAATCCGAGCCATGGGGATATTGCAATGAAGGGTGGCGATGACGGCGTCAACTGCATTGTCGATTGTATCGAAGCATAATGAAGCCGCAGAAATGGCCTCCGGTACACCATGCAGCTTTACGCAGACCTCTACGATGATGCCCATTGTTCCCTCTGACCCAACGAAAAGCCCGGTCAAATCATAGCCTGCTGCCGATTTTCGAGCGCGTCCTGCGGTTCGAATAACACGACCATCGGCGAGCACTACGGTCAAGGAAATGACATTGTCTCGCATTGTGCCATAGCGGACGGTATTAGTGCCCGAAGCGCGAGTTGCAGCCATTCCGCCGATCGAGGCGTCTGCGCCAGGATCTACACTAAAAAACAATCCGGTTGCACGCAGGTGCTCATTGAGCTGATTCCGGGTGACACCCGCCTGAACGGTGCAATCGAAATCGTCAGTATTCACTTGCGTAATTTTATTCATCTGTGATAAGTCGAGGCAAATGCCGCCGTGCTCTGCTACAACCTGCCCAGCCATTCCAGTGCCTGTACCATAGGGTATAAGTGGCACGTGGTATTCATGACAGGTTGCTGCGATATGGCGGACCTCCTCAACACTTTGCGCAAAGCAGACTGCATCAGGGGCCATAGACTCATGCCATGACTCGTCGTGTCCATGATGATCGCAGACGGTTGCATTAGTCGTGATTCTTTCACCGATCAGCTGCTCGATCTTGGCGATCGCTAACCGCGTATCTTCCGAAACTACATTCATGGGCTAC
>JBLGAR010000182.1:0-7902 GCA_047612385.1 Cryomorphaceae bacterium
TGAATTTTTAACTTGCCAGTACCCAATCGCCAGTTAGTGAGACCTCCCAAGTACGTAAAAGGCCCTACCAGTCTCATCCTTGAGCAGCATAATATTGTCACATTCCCTGTGATTCTTAGTCGAAGAGTCTATACTCTAGAATATCCATACAATATCAATTGAAATTTGATATCATCGAAAACTATACTAGATTTAGTCGTGTCCAGTCTCAGCAAAATTTTTCAATTTGGCGAGGTGAGGTAAATGCGAATAAGGCAGATTCCGGGTGCAATCAAGCCGGATAAGATAGTAAGAACCGTTTGTTCGCCAAATTGCACCGGCAGTTGCGCTATCAATGCCTTTGTAAAAGACGGCAAACTCCTCAAGATAGAACCCGCCGACTTCCCCGATAAGCGCTTCAATCGTATCTGCCTAAAGGGTATCTCCATGGCGATGCAACGGGTCGAGCATCCCGATCGCATACGCTATCCCATGCGCCGTATAGGTGAACGTGGGTCGGGCGAATGGGAGCGGATTAGCTGGGATGAGGCCTTCGATTACCTCGCTGAAAAACTTACCGACATTGAAAAGAAATACGGGCCCGAGGCCAACTCCTGGATAAGCATGACCGGAAACTACGGCATCATGGCGATGATGCTATCTGCCCGGGTTGCCAATACCCTGGGGGGAACGGCCTTTACCAACCTCGGCATCATGGGGGATCTAGGTGCCAACATGGCTTACATTCCTACTTTGGGTGTCCATCAAGAGGGCAATGAGTGGCCAGATATAGTCGGCAGTAAACTCATCATACTATTTGGACTCAATGTCGCTGACACTGCTCATAGCGATATTCATTTCATGTTTGACGCCATGGAGGAAGGCGCCAGGGTCATTTCAATAGATCCTCGTTTTTCCAGAACAGCGACAAAGGCAGATCAATGGATACCTATCCGCCCCGGCACTGACGCGGCCATGATCATGGCAATGATCAAGATTGTCCTCGATGAAAAACTTTATAAAGAAGACTATGTAAAAGCACACACGAATCTTCCTTTTTTGGTGCGCAGCGATAATAAGCAGGTCCTGCATTGTTCTGATATCGATCCAAATGACAGTGACGGCTACGTGGTGATCGATGAAAGTTCTGGTTTGCCAACAGCTGTAGAGACAAGCAACGGCAGCGTGCTTGAGTGGAAAGGTAACATTCGGTTGGCCGATGGCAGTGAAGTTGAATGTCAAACAGGGTTTTCAGCCTTAATCACAGGATGTCAGGAATTCACCTTGAGCCGGGCAGAGGAAATTACCGACGTTCCCCAGGATGTCATTCGTGAACTGATACATGAGTATGCCAATGCCGACCCAGCAACAATATGGATGGGCCAAGGTGTGCAGCGCTATTACAATGGGCACCAATCATTTCGAGCGATGATTACCCTTGGCGCATTGTTAGGCAATATTGGAAAACAGCATGCCGGAGTGAATTGGGCGGGTGGGACCTTGTTACGCTTTATTCTTGCTACGCCGGATAGCTGGTTGGCACCGGGCGGTAAAACCGGAAGGGTTTTTCCAGGGACACGTATACACGACATCATCGAAAAAGCGGAGCCCTACCCTGTCAAAAGTCTGTGGGCCCACAACTATGGTTTTGGTACGCAGGCGCCGCGACGCAATAAATTTATCAAAGAAGTATTGCCAAAGCTGGATCTGTTTGTTGTTTCAGAATTAGTCATGACACAGGCAGCGAAATTAGCTGACATTGTCTTACCTGCTACTTCTTACTATGAAGAAGAGGCCGATCTGGTTGCCTCGTGGAATAACATGTACGTGCAATTGCGCACCGCGGCAATTGATCCTGTTGGCGAGTCAAAAAGTGATTGGGAGATTTTCAAAACCCTGTGCGAACGCATGGGTAAGGGTGAAGACTGGCAGATGACGGCGCTGGAGTCCTGCGAGCACATATTAGAGAACGCGAAAGATCCAGTATTCAGTAATATCGATTGGGAGAAGCTGAAGGAGGATAAAGTTGTGCGCGCTGACATTGCCGAACCGCATATTCCCTTTAGTGAACATAAATTTGCAACGCCTTCCGGTCGCATAGAACTCTATCTCGAGAGTTTGAGTAAACACGGTCAGGAAGTACCCGGGTTTATGGAACCGATCGAGGGTCAGCGTCAACCCAAGGCAAAGACTTATCCATTAACCTTTATGAGCAACCACTCAATGTACTCGGTGAATTCTCAACATTTGATTTTGCCCTGGATTCAGGAGGTGATGCCAGAACCTCGCGTGGAGATGAGCCCCGACGACGCCGGCCCGAGGGGTATCGTTGATGGCGATGCCATTAAGGTATTCAATGACAGGGGGTTTTTCAAAACGCGTGTAAATGTTACTGAAGGCATTAAGCCGGGCGCGCTAAATCTTATTCAGGGCTGGTGGCCAGAGTTTTTTATAGAAGGGCATCAGTCCGATCTCACTCATATGCCGCTGAATCCTGCACAAGAGACAATTCTTGAATCCAACTATCCTATTTTCGATTGTCTTGTTGAAGTGGAAAAAACCTCAGAGAAAGCAGCATGAGTGTTTCCGGTAAAGGTTTTGTCATCGATGTGTTCCGTTGCATAGGGTGCGACACCTGTAGCATTGCTTGCAAGATGGAAAACAACGTTCCCGTTGGAGAGAATCGCCTACGAATCCTTAACCCACAGCAGCGAACCGTGTTTGACAAGCCCGTGGGGGATTACCCAAATGTCAGCATGGAGTGGTGGCCTGTAATGTGCCAGCACTGTGAAGACGCCCCCTGTATTGATGATTGCCCTACCAATGCAATTCACATGCGTGAGGATGGCATGGTAGATATCGACCCGGTCATGTGCGTGGGTTGCCAAAACTGTGGTGAAGCTTGCCCCTATGACGCGATAGATTTCGATAGCGAAGTAGGAACAGCGGACAAATGCAATATGTGTGATCATCGTGTACAGGATGGCTTGCAACCGATGTGTGTAGAAGTCTGTCCCACACGCGCAATCCATTTTGGAGACGTTGAAGATCCGAATGGGATCTTGGCTCACCTGATCAACGATCGACCTTCTGACATTCTCAATGAGAATGCTAATACCAAACCTGCTATCAGTTTTGTTTTTCGTTCCTGATGAATCACGATAAAGCACATTTCATTGTTGTCGGTGGCGGTCACGCTGCGGGTCAATTGCTTGAGTCGCTGCGCAAGGAGGGGTTTACGGGTAAATTAAGTCTTATAAGCGAAGAACATTTGCTGCCTTACCAAAGACCACATTTATCTAAACTGTACTTGTCGGGAGAGCTGGCAAAAGAAAAGTTACTGTATCGCCCCACTGACTTCTATTCTGAGAATAAAATAGATGTCTTGCTCGGTGAACGAGTGGATGCAATTGAGCCCAAGGACAAAATTATAATTTTGGCGAATGGCGCACAGTTGCACTACGACAAACTCGCCTTGACAACGGGTGCTCGCATTCGCAAGTTATCGATTCCAGGTACTGAATCGAAAGGCGTGTTCTATTTGCGAACCGCAGATGATGTCGATCATATTCGAGATGCATTGGCGCAGGCTAAGAATGTTGTGCTAATCGGTGGAGGTTTCCTCGGCCTGGAGGCAGCCAGTGTTATGACTGAGCAGGGCAAGAGCGTTACGGTATTGGAAATGCAGGAGCGAGTGATGGCAACGGCCGTTGCGCCCGCAGTTTCTGATTTCTATGAAGAGTTACATCGGAATAATCGTGTAGATATCCGGACCAATGTTCAGGTGCAAAGCATAGAAGAAGATAAAGGCTATGTGAAAGAAGTAGTGTGCAAGGATGGCACTTCCTATCCAGCAGATCTTGTCATTATTAGCATAGGTATCACCCCGAATATTGAACTGGCAAAAAACGCGAAGCTTAGCTGTGATAACGGCATCTGTGTTGACGAATATGCACTGACCAGTGATCCCAACATTGTGTCTGCTGGTGATTGCACCATTCATCCCAATCGTTTTTTAGATAGAACCCTGCGTCTGGAATCTGTACACAATGCGGTGGAACAGGCCAAGACCGCAGCTGCATCCATGTGCGGCCATCAAAGCATCTACGAGCAAGTCCCCTGGTTCTGGTCAGATCAATATGACCACCGATTGCAAATGGTCGGCATTCCCGGCAACGATGATAATCTGCATGTTAGAGGAGATATCAAACTTGGTAAGTTTTCTGTGTGGTTTTTTAGCGATGGACAACTTACCGCCTGCCATGCGGTGAACAGCCCTAAAGACTACATGGCGTGCCGCAAGCTTATGGAGAACCGAATTGCTATCTTGCCAGAGCAGCTTGCTGACGCCCGGTTAGATTTGCATACGCTACTGCCGCGCAAAGCACCTCTGGCTTTTCAAAAGAGAAAAAGTTTATTGCAAGCGACAGGTAGTTGAATGGTTCCGAACAATCAACTTGCTGCTGCCTGAGTCATGAAAGTTATAGTCGTTGGTGGGGGTATTGGCGGCTTAACGACTGCTTTAAACTTACATGCACAGGGCATCGAATGCGAGCTGTTCGAGCAGTCCCCCAGTATTCGTGAACTTGGTGTCGGGATCAATATACTCCCGCACGCAATCAAGGAACTTACAGAGCTGGGTCTACTTGAAGCACTCGATGAGGTTGCGATTCACACCCGGGAGTTGATCTACACCAATAGATTCGGACAGGAGATTTGGCGCGAATTACGCGGCCATGATGCGGGCTACGACCATCCACAAATTTCCATTCACCGCGGAAAACTGCTGGCCGTTCTCCATAATGCACTAGAACAACGAATTGGCCAGGGCAATATTCATACAGACCATCGTCTAATGAGCTTTGTTCAAGACAATGATAGCGTTAACGCGACTTTTCTCCGCCGTAACGCTCCCGACAAAACCGTTAGGGTAAGTGGCGATGCGCTAATCGCAGCCGACGGCATTCACTCCACTGTGCGCCGCAAATTCTATCCAGACGAAGGAGATCCCAGGTGGAACGGCTTTATGCTATGGCGCGGGGCAGTAAATTGCGCCCCGTTTCTGACGGGTCGTTCGATGCTTGTAGCGGGCGGGATGCAGGCCAAGGTGGTGCTCTATCCCGTCACTCATTACCAGGGTAGCCCCCCTACCAACCTGGCCTACTGGGGAGTGCTGGTCAAACTAGGCGATGGTTCCGCACCACCCGCCAGGCGTGAAGACTGGAAACGTCTTGGTCAGCTCGACGAACTTTTACCCTATGTCGAAGGGGTTTTCCAGCTTCCAACTATCGACCTAGTCGAGATCATCCGCAGCACCCCGGAAATCTATGAATACCCCATGTGCGATCGAGATCCTCTGCCAAAATGGTCCTTCTCTCGAGTGACGCTGCTGGGCGATGCAGCACACCCTATGTATCCCGTTGGCTCCAATGGAGCGAGTCAGGCAATCCTTGATGCGAGCTGCCTGGCTACAATGTTGGCCGAATCGAAAGATGTGGCGACGGCACTCCAGGCCTATGAATCAGCTCGTTTACCTGTCACGGCACAGATAGTGCAGAACAATCGTGCCGGTGGTCCAGAACGAGTTATTGACCTTGTAGAGGAGCGAGCACCTGAGGGTTTTACTCACCTCGATGAGATCGCAAGCCACGATGAACTCGAAACGATCGTCAAAGGCTATTCGAAAATGGCAGGCTTTGACCAAAACCAGGTTAATCGATAGTACTGGAGCAGACCAGAAAGCTTATTGTTATCTGGTTCGCTACTGCATAGGATGAGTACATATTTTTTTGTCGGCTTATACTAAATAACTGATTGAGGAGGAGGTAGTCTTATGGCTGCTGTTGGTGTTGATATAGGTGGTACGTTTACAGATGTCGTCATTATGCATGATGATGGTTCTATAGAAACATCCAAAAGCCCCTCGACACCGGGTCGCCTCCTGGAAGGATTACTAGCAGCACTCACGCTGCTTGCAGTAAAAGAAGGCTCAAGTCTCGAGGAATTACTCGGGAAACTCGATCGAATTTCCCATGGTACTACGGCAGCTACCAATGCCTTCATAGAAAGACGTGGCGCCAAAGTCGCTATTTTAACCACTCGCGGTTTTGAAGACACTATGATCATGCAACGCATGATGGGTATGACTGCAGGCTTATCTCCTTCAGAATTGACTGACTACTCCAATCGATCTGTGCCTGAGCCATTGGTGCCGCGTTCACTTATTTTCGGTATCCGTGAGCGTGTAGATTATCGCGGCGACGTTATCTCGCCATTGTGTGAAG
Organism: Cryomorphaceae bacterium; assembly: GCA_047612385.1. Classification (GTDB taxonomy): domain Bacteria; phylum Pseudomonadota; class Gammaproteobacteria; order Pseudomonadales; family Halieaceae; genus JBALVT01. The sequence continues at coordinate 6,264 of JBLGAR010000182.1, forward strand.
AAGATATCTACAATGCGATCAAGGAAATAAAAGCGGCGGGTGTAGAAGCACTGGCAATTTCCTATCTGTGGTCGTTTAAAAATACTGAACACGAAAAGCGAACGCTTGAAATTCTGCAGGAGGAACTTCCCGATCTTTATATTTCTGCTTCACATGAGCTAGTACCTCTACTCGGGGAGTATGAGCGTACGGCGACAACGGTGGTGAATGCCTATCTTGGTCCGCTGGTACGTGAATATACCGACATACTGGAACAACGCCTTGGCAACAATCGTTTGTATTTACTCGATTCATCGGGTGGATTAATGACGCCGGCAGAAGCAGGACGATCTTCAGTGAGGTTGTTACTTTCCGGACCCTCCGGCGGTGTGACGGCGGCCAAATATATCGGTGAGCTGTCGGGACACGACAATATTATTACCTTTGATATGGGGGGTACCTCTGCCGATGTAGCAGTTATCGCAGAAAATACCTCAGTGTTACGCAAAGAAACGGTGCTTGATAAACATCACTTGCTGCTGCCAATGGTCGATGTCAGAACCATTGGTGCCGGTGGTGGCTCGATTGCTGGAGTAGAAGAGGGTGGCTATCTTTTCGTGGGGCCGGAGAGTGCAGGAGCCGAGCCCGGACCTGCCTGTTATGGCAAAGGTGGTGATCGTCCAACTGTCACCGATGCTGATGTGGTCCTGGGAATAATAGACCCTGGACAGTTCCTGGGTGGAAAACTGCAACTTGATATGGGAAAGGCTCGTGAAGCGATTCGTGTGCATATCGCTGAGCCGCTTGGACTTAGCATAGAGGAAGCGGCTGCTGGCATTAAGAAAATTGTTGATACGCGTATGGCAGATCTTCTACGTGTGGTCACTATCGAACAGGGGCATGATCCGCGAGGGTTTGTTCTCTATGCCTTCGGTGGCGCCGGCGCTACTCATGCGCCTGCGTTTGCATTGGATGTTGTTGAAGAAATGATTGTGCCTTCCAGCCAGTCAGTCTTTTGCGCTTTTGGTGCGATTGCCTCTGATATCAAATTAAACCTGGGTCGTGCACAGCCCCAGCGTATAAGCAGAGAAGGCAAGGGCGATATTAATCTGGACGAGATGGAGGCGATATTTGCTGATCTTGAACAACAGGCAAATGACGCACTCGAATTGCAGAATGTGGCAGCTGACAAGCGTCATTTTCACAAAGAGGTTGAAGTCCGCTTTATTCGCCAGACGAAATCATTGTCCATTCCATTCCCAGGTTCCATCAAAGGTCTGATAGATAACTTTCTCGCTGCGTATCAAAAACGCTATGGAGCCGAAGCCCTACCGGATAAAGCCGGCCTTGAATTTGTCACTTATGTGATGGAAGCAAGCGGCGAGTTATCTCGCCCTGAATGTGCGCGTTATCCTTTCGCGGGGGACGACGCTTCACCTGCCTTAAAAGGTACCCGTGCAGTTTACGATATGAACAATAAGACTTTCGTCGATACCGCTATCTATAACGGCGAGATATTGCAGTGTGGGAATAAAATTGAGGGCCCAGCGGTGATTGAATATGAAGGGACTACAGTCGCTATAACGTCAGATCAAATTGCAACCATTGATGAACTGCTTGGCATGTCCATCAGGAGAAACACATGACCAATATTAATGAT
>JBLGAR010000183.1:0-7885 GCA_047612385.1 Cryomorphaceae bacterium
TATATAAATATTAGATAGTAATGTATTAGAGAGCCCGTTAATGCACTGTCATCCAACTGTTTGTTCTCTGAGCGACATAATGGGCTATGATGAGTATGGTAAGTTTATTGTGTTTCTGCATTAGGGTGCGGAAGCAGGGCTTGAGCAAGATCCAATTTGATTCTAGGTTGTGCAGGCTTATGATCCACATAATAAGAAGTAGCAGCAATCAGGGTTCGCAGCCGCGTGGTCTAACCCGCTCGATTGTGGTTCACTATCCGTCCAGACGAAGGATTGGTGGTACCCGCGAAGAAAAATATTTTAAATTATGCTATCCAATAAGAGGCTTTATAGTATGAAAAATCAGAGTAAAAATGCAGTCTTGGTTACATTTCCACGCCCGAACGAGAGAACTTCTTCTCTAGTTCATAGTAAATCCAAAATTGCCGGGATGGTCACCGCTGCCCTGATGGCGGCTCCCTATGCCTTGCCAAGCTACGGTCAAGACAAAGAAGCGGGAATTAGTGCTCTGATGGAAGAGATAGTAGTTACCGCGCGTAAAAGAGAGGAGGGCGTCCAGGACATCCCCATCGCTGTGTCAGCCTTCAGCGGCAAGAGTCTTGAGGCGCGCGGCATCACCAAGATCGACGGTGTTGCAGACATCATACCCAATATGACTTTCAGCAATATCAACACCAATGGTGGCGGCGGCAGCAATGCCTCTGTCTACATTCGTGGTGTTGGTCAGACTGACTTCATTCCCTCTGCTGATCCAGGAGTTGGCATTTATGTTGATGGCGTTTATCTAGCCCGCAGTATCGGCTCAGTGCTGGACGTGATCGATGTTGAGCGTATTGAAATACTTCGCGGTCCCCAGGGCACATTGTTCGGCCGCAATACTATTGGCGGCGCTGTGTCTATTCACACCGTCAAACCCCATGATGAATTTAGTGCCAAGGTGCGCGTCAGAATGGGCACAGACAGCCGCCAAGATATTGCCGGTCAAATAAATGTCCCCCTGACGGATACGCTGTTTGCCAATGCCTCCATTGCTAGCTTCCAGCAGGATGGCTTTGTGAAAAATCGCAATACCGGCGATGATTCAGGCGACGACGATACCATTGCCTTTCGCGGCGCATTGCGTTGGCAGGCCAGTGACAATCTGACCTTTGATTTCAGTGCAGATTATTCCGAAGACGATGAAATCGGTCAGGCGCAGGTGACCTCACCGGACCCCGATCGCGCAGTTTTTTATGCTCCGGGTAACAGTTCATTCACTCACAATTTTCTCTATGGGCTAAATTCACCTTTGGTGGAACCCGCAGGCATAGCACTAGGATTTAGGGAATTCAATGGCTGTGATGCAACGCCCGCTAATATACAGGGAACTAACGCCAGTTGTGCGAATCCCAGTACGGTTGGACTGGGCAAAGATACGGGAACAGATCCGAACTATTATGAGGCGGAAATCTGGGGTGTCTCGGCCAACATAGAGTGGGTACTTTCGGATACGCTGACATTAAAGTCCATAACCGCCTACCGTGATATCGACAGCGAGTTCGCTCGCGATGGTGATAGCAGCCCCTTTCTGCTAGGCGTCAATACGGACTTTTTTGAGCAGTCTCAATTCTCGCAGGAATTTCAGTTACTAGGCACTGCATTTGATGGTGGTCTGGAATGGATTCTTGGTGCGTACTACTTTGAAGAAGACGGCACGAACTTCAATCCCGTGGATTTTCACCAGATTGATATTGAGAGTGGCGGCGATTTCGACCACGAAAGTCTAGCGGGTTTTGCCCAGGCTACTTACCACATCACTGAGGCCTTGCACTTGACTGGTGGTATTCGCTACACCGAAGACACCAAGGACTTTATTGTTAAAGGTATCGTTCAAACAGCGAGACCTGCTAATGCCCCGATATTTGTGCTGCCACCAGGTGGCCGAGTCACTCTAATCGATAATGGCACAACGACCCTGGAGTCCGATGACTGGACACCTATGGTAAATCTGGCCTACGACTGGACCGATGACCTTATGGTTTACGCCAACTACTCTGAAGGCTACAAGGGTGGTGGTGTCCAGCAGCGAAATGCCGGTGTATTTGGTCCAAAAGCGCCGACCTACGATCCAGAGTTTGTTGAATCTTTCGAAGTCGGTTTTAAATACACCAGCGATGGCGGAAACTTTGTACTGAACGCGGCGGCTTTCTTCGCCGATTATACCGACATCCAACTGGAGACACTGGCACCCGACGGTGTCGCTCCGCAATTGGAAAATGCTGGTGAAGCAGAGATTGGTGGTCTTGAACTCGAAATGCGTTGGGCACCGGCTGATAGCTGGTTTGTTGAGGCAGCGGTGGGCTGGGTTGATGCCGAGATCGTTGAGGTCGCCGCAGACTCCACAAACTCTGGCGGCCCGGCGAAAGGTGACACTGTGCCGTTTGTCCCGGAATACAATACGTCGCTGTCTGTCATAAAGATATTTGACCTGGGCGACGCTGGAACACTAACCCCAAGAGTGGATTGGTCCTGGCGTGATGACGTGCTGTTTTCAGCCGACAACAACCCGGATAATTCACAAGAAGCTCACAGCATAGTCAATGTAAACGTTAGCTGGGACAGTGCCAGTGATAAATACTCGGTGACACTCTTTCTTAACAATATTGCTGATGAGGAAACCATCACGTTCTCAGAAGTTTCCGCCTCATCGGGTGCTGGTTTCGACCTTCTTGGTCGGGGCTTCGAGTGGTATGTCGCTGCTGAGATGAGGTTCTAGTAGGGAGGCAGTAAAAGTAGAGTGTATCTGACCCGTAGCGGTTAGATACAACTCGCCAGAATTGTCACATCACGTTAATCAGGGCAGAACGTGGTGTGACACATATTTCCTATTTGTTCTCTTTCACCTCGCTTGTATTTCTATAATATCAAGGCTTTCTTCACCTGTGTTTTCATAGCGGTGACTGACTCCGCTGTCTTCCCAGAGAAATTCACCCGCGGCGACTGATGCTGGTTTGCCTTCGTCGTTACGCATTTCACCCGCCGAAAGGTACACCTTAGTGAAAGGTAGCTTGTGTTTGTGCAGCCCACTTTTTTCACCGGGCTTCAAGCTTATGCGATAGACGCTGGCGTTGAGTTTTTCATCGACCAGCTCCAACCCGCTGGTGTCACCTTCGATAGGTGTAACATTGTTCGAGGCATCAGTTTTCACACCGACAGCGATCACATGGAAAGGCGCGGTTCCAACATTCCCAACACGGTGTATGTGCGGCAAGCCATGATTATCAGAGCTGAATCTCAGGTCGCCGGTTTTAACATCGGCATCGCGTTTTTCGCCGCCCATCGGTTGTGCCCAGACCTGGGTGCCGGAGATGGTGACGTACAGAGTATCCAGTTGATGTTTATGATAGAGGCTGACATAACCGGGAGGAAGATTCACATCCAGAATCATTGCCTGGTTGTTTTCAAAGACCAGACGATGTTTTGGTTCTTCGTGCACCGGCATCCACTCCTCACTATAGCTCGCGCCGGAAAGAAACATTAAATACGTAGAGGCGAGTAGAGTGAGCGACAAAAGTGGGTTTTTTTCGCCCATTAACACGTGGGAAGTTTTTCCCTGGGCTACGATATTCGGTAATTTTATTTGTGTCAGCATTCGTTTATTCTCCGTTCTTCGATAGGTCTTTTGGGTTTCCGTGTTTATAAAATATTAGAGTGAACATCACTGTATTGGTCTACTATAGATCAATGACGAAATTGTAGATACCCGCAAAGATGGCGACAAGCGTTGCAAAAAAACTAGCGGCAAGAACTTCTGGAAATTCTTATGAATAAGTTACTTATTTTAATTTTTTTCCCGATTATCTTAAGCATTATGGCCGCTTGCACCGGCAACAATATTCAAAGTGGTGCCAGCAAGGTGTCCATTCCTGCGGGGATACACGTATTGCCCGAACTTGAACTTTGCAAAGTAGTAAACCCCGAGGTGCCGTCATCTGCTTTTAAGATTTTTCAATCGCGCCCCGAAGGGCCAAGCGGTTATTGGGTGCGGTATGAATGTAAGCAACGCTGCGATGACTGGCGAGCGTGTCTGGTGCCAGCTTTCTCGGATGATCGAGGCGAGGTGATACCCGACGGTCGAACCCCGGCGTCCTCCAAGCAGGCCTTGGCTTTTGTGGTTGATGGTATGGCCGGTCATCTGGCCCTGAGTAATGACGGCGACAAAACCGTCTTTATTCATACCGGAGCAGGGGGGACACGCTATTACATCACGCCTGCAGATACTCTAGAAAAAATGTCCTCAGCGAAGACCATTATGATCCGCTGGGAGAAAGGCTATACGGCGCCGATAGTGCAAGCGCCTTTTACAGAGCCCATTACCTGGGGTTGGTACTCGCGCACCTCTGCGGAGCCGACCAATATTAAGGACTTGAATAAACGGGTCGCCAGTGTGATTGCATGGAGCCACGATAATTTGTCCGACTCCGCAATGTTCGGAACACTGGGATGTAGCATGGGTACCAACGCAACGTTCGGTCCGGTGCTCTGGCATGGGCTGGATCCCATTGTCGACTATCAAGTATTTGTCGGCGGGCCCAACATGTGGGATCTAAATTCCCAGTGCGGAAGAAGGCGATATGAGCAGGGCTTTTGCGATCTGGATGGTGCCACTTCATGTAGCGAGCACAGTGATTGCCATTCTCTGGACAATACAGGTCGCTGTGTAAAGCCTGAACCGTACACCACAATTGATCTGTTGTTTAATCAATTGCCCAACCACATTCATGCAACCGATGCCTGCGACATCAGGGCGAGCAACCCATCCACCGAGCCTTACCCCGGGTTTGACCAAAGCAGTATGGGGTTTGCCGGCGGAGCCGACTGGGAAATAGATCACAAAATGGATTTTCTGGTTAATCTAGGTGCGAAACAAGGCAGCACATACGCGGTAATGGGCGGAGATAAGTATTGGGCGTTGGGCAACTTTCCCTATATATTTGATAAGATTGAGCCTGAGGAGAATAAAAGCTGGCAGAGTATTGCCGACTCCAACCATTGTGATGCAATGTATAAAGAGGCACTGGATTCAATTAAGGAGGGCATGGCGCTATAAGCGCTAAACTACTTATGCTTGAAATAGATTACAGCGGCAAAGAATACACAATTCGCAGTGACTTTGCGCAAGCTCACAATCGTTACTGGAAACGCCTGGCTTCACCTGGCGCCTGGTTTAGTGGTGCTGAGCGCATTGCTATCGCAAAAGAAGTACGACAGGCCTCAAGCTGCAGTCTTTGTAGTCAGCGTAAAGCCGCAATATCCCCCAATCAAATTGCTGGCGTACATGACTCCGCCGGTGGCCTTTCCGATCCCATTGTCGAAGTCATTCATCGAGTTGTTACCGATTCCGGTCGTCTTACTAAAACTTGGTTCAATGGCATAATTCAACAGGGGCTTGCGGTAGAAAACTACGTTGAGATTATTGGCACGATCGTCAACGTGTTCTCGATTGATGAATTTTGTCGTGGAATGGGTATCCCGCTTAACGAGCTACCCGAAGCGCAATCTGGTGATCCCAGCCATTATCGACCTGCCAATATCGTTGAGGACGGCGACGGTGCATGGGTGCCCATGTGCCCCAACATAGTAGATTCTGGTCCGGAGTCAGACCTTTGGAAGGGGCGTACCGGTTATGTTATTCGAGCACTGTCGCTGGTGCCTGATGAGGTCCGCACTATGTTGGACTTGCTTGAAACGCACTATATCAGCGGCAGCCAAATCTGGAATGTTAAGCACTGCCCTAGAGGTACCCTGAGCCGCATACAGATGGAAGTCGTGGCGACCCGAGTGTCGTCCTTCAACGACTGTTTTTACTGAACCGCCTCACATGCAGTGATGCTCCGTGAGGGCATCGAAGCTAAAGGCGAGTCTATCGATCTCGATGGACTGGCAGATCCTGACTGTACAGAAATTAAGGGAATTTCGAATTCACAGGCGCTGCTAAAACTGGCCAATGCGTTTATGGGAACTGATAAAGACGCTCTGGCAGCAGCGCGTGAAAATCTGGCGGCAGATATGAGCCCCGAGGCGATGGTCGACGCGGTTGGAGTCGCGTCAAATTTTCAGCGTATGGTGAGAATAGCCGATAGCACCGGTATTCCCTCTGAAGAGACAATGATGGTAATGGCTGAGGATTTGTGTGAAACACTGAATATTAATCACTTTGTTTCTGCCGCAAATTCCACAAAAGTGTCGTGGGTCAGAAAGCAATTTTTGAAGCTGGTTGCCATACCTCAAATTAAAAAAGTCATTCGAGATAGAAGCGCCCAAGAACCTTCCAATTGAGGCATTGGCATTAAACTGCCAATGCTGTTGTGGTGTCAGGGCAGCAACACAGCTTTTACTACCAGGCCATCTTCCGATTCCTTCACCGCCTTATTGATTTCATTCAACGGATAAAACGTCACCAGCTTATCGATTGGAAATCGACCCTGACGAAACAGTTCGGCAAGGATTGGAATAAAGAGGTCGGAAACACTTCCACCTTCGATGACGCCCTTGACCGTACGACCAAACATAATACTGTTCATATCCAGCAAGACTTCTGTACCCATGGCCGCCGCACCCACCAGCCCGCAGACACCGGTTACGCTGAGGCTATCTACTGCCTGGCGAAACACACTTGGCACGGCGGTGCACTCTAGTGAATAATCGGCTCCGCCGTGGGTGAGTTCCTGCACGCGCTCCACAGGGTCTTCACTGCCAGGGTTGATTGTGGCCGTGGCTCCGAGTTCCAGCGCAAGCTCAAGTCGCTTGGCATTTAGGTCAACCGCGATGATCGATGTACAGCCGACTACCGAAGCGGCCATAATTGCCGACAGTCCGACAGAACCACAGCCAAAAATGACGATGCTGGAACCAGCCGCGGGCGCAAGGGTGTTCATGACCGCACCGGCACCTGTTTGGATGCCACAGCCTAGCGGACCTAGTAATTTCAGCGGCAATGCCTTGTCCACCTTAACGGTGTTGGCCTCCGTGGCCAGAGCGTAGGTACTAAAAGACGATTGGCCAAAAAAATTGCAGTGAATAGCATGGCCCGACTGATGCAAAGTGCAAGACCCATCGTCCCGTGTGCCAGAAAAATTACATTCAAATATTTTCAAACAGTGACTGGGGTCGCCCGCCAGGCAGTTGCGACATTTACTGCAGGAGCGATAGCTCAATACAACATGGTCACCCGGTTCAACTTTGGTAACTTTGGCGCCAATGGCTTCAACTACACCGGATCCTTCATGCCCAAGCACTGCGGGCAGCGGCACGGGATACATCTGGTCCCTGCAACTCAGGTCAGTGTGGCATAAGCCCACGCCGACAACGCGAACCAGAACCTCATAGTCTCGTGGTTGGTCGAGCTCCATGTTCTCAATTGAAAATTCGCCCGAGGTTTTACGGATTACTGCTGCTTCAATTTCCATTGTGTTAAGTGGCCAGTTAAAGATAGATCAAAAGAGATTTATGAGGGGCATCGCAATTTATCAGATCAACGCGTTTTTGCTGAATTTGATACCCGTCCGATACCCGTTGCAGTTTGTGAGTATAGCGTCCTGCATAGAGTGTTTGTTCCCGGTAGTACACAACAGCCTGAAATTTTGATGTTACGGTCAGTGTACCCTGAGTCTGATCTTCCTCAGCGATGCGAATATTGGAAACAATGTGATTGCACCGCACAGGGTATTCCATGGAGGGAGCCAGGCGATGCCCAAAGTTGTTGCACCGTACGGCCATCAAAGTACGATTCTCATAGAGTATAGAAATTTCATTGAGAGGGTCTGTCTGGTTTTCACGCACGGGCATCCAGTAGGTACCATCGTCGGTATAAAGAGCCATCCAATTTTCTAGGTCGGTGCGATCC
>JBLGAR010000184.1:0-7814 GCA_047612385.1 Cryomorphaceae bacterium
CCAGAGACGGATGGATTCACGGCTGACAGTGATGCCGCGTTCAGCGAGTAAATCTTCGATATCCCGATGGCTGAGATTGAAACGATAATAGAGCCAGACGGCGTAGGAGATGATATCTGGTGGGGGGCGCCTAGCTGACATCTGTAACGCTTATAAGTATTCATTCGCCGATTCTATCAAAATCGGCTAGTTAATTTTGCAATACCGCGCAGTTGCTTAAGATCAGAGCCAGGACTATTCTGATCTCAAACAATTAACTTGCCAATACCGAAAAGACAAGACCTAGATGCCCAATTCCGGTGCTCTCTTTACCCGGGGCCGCTGTTTCCCAGCCAATCAAACGGACTCGTAGTTTGCTCGGGTCCCAAGGTTGTGTAACCCCCATCAACAGGCAGATCAACACCAGTGACAAAACTCGCCTCGTTGGAGCAAAGAAATAGAATCGCATCTGCTACATCTTTACCCCTGGCGATACGACCAAGGGGATGCATTTTAGCGCCTACACTATCCGCTGTTTCAATGGATCCATTTGTGGCCATAGAGATAGGATCGCTCCAGGTCCATCCGGGTGAAACCGTATTCACGCGGATTCCTTCAGGTGCAAGTTCAGCGGCTAGCTTACGCGTCAACTGCAAGTTTGCTGCTTTGGATACCGAGTAAGCAAACATGCCTGTTTGAGAAATCTTTCCGGATACACTTGAAAAGTTAACAATGGCACCTCTGGTTTTTTTTAACGCAGGTATTGCCTCCTTCGCCATCAACGCAGCACTCACTGTGTTCACATTTAACAGGTTTAACCACTCTTCCCGGTTGGAGTCGACGCCGCTCTCCGCATAAGTGCACGCGCAATTTATCAACGCGTCTAGCTTGCCAAAATGATCGATAGTGCGCTCAAAAACTGCTTTTATATCTTCGTCTGAGGTAATATCAGTACGCAGAAAAATCGCTCGCTCTCCCAGCTCTTCGCTCAAAGCGGCGCCCTCATCTTCATTGATATCGGCGATTACCACCTGCGCGCCCTCGCGGTGAAATCCTCGGACAATCTCAGCACCAAGACTGGCAGCACCGCCAGCGCCGCCCGTAACGAGAACCACTTTCCCTTCATATCGCTTCATCTTCATCTCCTGTGCCGTTCACTAGAGTAGGCGTTCCACGCTCCTCGAGGCCACGGACTATTTAGTTTACAAAATTATTTCTGCCTACGGATATGACAACCACCTATTCGCGAAGTGTTTTTTTACTGTTACGGTGTTGGGCCTCTTTTTCCAAACTGGCACGGAAGTAAGGTCGTCCAAGGTGTAACAGCACTGCCGCTAAAAATGCAGCGACGCAAATCACAATGGCCAACGAGTATCCCACTTGGTTTTCATCCTGAAAAACATTATCGGTGATCAATGCCACCAAAGTCGTGCCGAGTCCCAAAGCGAACAAGTTCATGACTAAGATAAACATTGCCGAAGCCTGCGCACGCATCTGATTCGGTGCCAGGTATTGCATTGCAGTGGTTGAGCTTGGCATAGGGAAAGAAAGGAAGAACATCGCTGGAACGAGCAGAGCCAGTGATAGCCAAAGACTATCAACCAGGACAAACAATGCGCCAAAGATCACCACGAAGGAGGCTCCAATGGCCCCCGCGTACATTGGCGCATCGGTGTGACCCCTTCTGTGCAATAGATCATTAAGATAACCGCTACAGTAAACACCGCTAGTATTTGCCAACAGTACGACAGCACCAAGATAGTACCCTGTCTCGGTCGCATCCAAGCCATACCTTCGGGTATAAAAAGCGGGCAGCCAAGAAAGGCTGGCTAACATCGCCATCGCGTAGCAGGAGAACCCCATATAATGGCAAAAAAAGGTTTCTTTGTGTGTACGTATAAATCCCAAGGTTTCGCCAAAAGATGGCCGATCAACTTCACCCGAGGACTCCAATAGCAGATCTTTGCGAGGAGGGTCTTTGACGGTTAGAACCATTAACAGAGCGATGAGTAGCCCTGGGAGCCCTACAATAAAAAAGGCGAGTTGCCATGGACGAATGACACCGAGAAGCGGCAAGCTCAGGTCATCCATCTCCGCAACTAACTCGATGACCATGCCCCCTACAATGAATGCCATTCCCGCACCTACGAACGCACCAATCGAGTAAACACCTACCACCCGGCCAAGCAGAGCTTTCGGAAACATATCCGCAAACATCGAATAGGCCGGTGGCGACAGAGCAGCCTCCCCCAACCCGACGCCCATCCGCGCGATAAACATGTGTACGAAGTTCTTGCTAATACCACAAGCAGCCGTCGCCAAACTCCAGAATGCGATACCTGCTGCAATGATGGTTGGTCGCGAGTGCCTGTCTGCCAGCCGTGCAATCGGGAGACCCATAAAGGCATACATCAGGGAAAACGCCAACCCGTGTAAAAGACTAAACTGCGTATCAGTTAGGTTTAGATCGGCCTTAACTGGCCCCACCATGAGGGCTAGAATCTGTCGATCAACGTAGGAAAATACATAAGCCATCGTGCACAGACTTACTACGTACCACTTATAGCGATCGCTACCGGGCTCATTTTTTTCAGTTGCTATGCCAGATGCGGAACTGGTCCCCTCCTCCGAGCTCGATTCCGATGTCATCGCTTTTGACTCCTCGACTAGATTGGTAAGGGTGATGGCGACGGCAGCAGACGGGTCGCCAAATTTACGATACGCTTACTCAGCTTCCACTCATCGTGTATCCAACTCCACTTATCTTCGTATCTTCCGACTGCGTAGCAGCTACTCTCGCCGTTTCCATTGGTTTGGTACACGCAAAACGAGCTAGACGTAGTAGCATGGTCTTCAACTACTTCGATAGCGCCAACGGTGACCAGGCGTGTCTGTATCGCCAACTTCCACTCGTGACCAGGAACAGAATCAAAGCGGGTGACCAACTCCTCTCGGTTGAGAAGCATCCAAGTCATTCGGCTAGGACATTCAGGTGCATCAACCTCAATGCGGTACTCGCCACTTTCACAAAAAAGCGCTGTGTAATCTTCGTAAGCTCGATCATCAAGGAATCGCGCCGAGTTGTGAACAAGGTTACGCAATCTCTCTTGGGTTGAAATGCTCATTCAATTCGCTCCATTGAACTCTAGCTGTCAGTGACCGCTATAGGGCTCATCGATATCGTGGGAATTAGCCCGCACTAGTCTGCGCCATACCTCGTAGAATCCTCTCAGCGGCTGATCAGTCATCATTTCCGACCCATTCTCGTCTCGGGCAATAATGCTATATCGACTGCCACCACTACGCATGTTGCTCATTTGAACTTCTACCGCCCAGACGTCTTCCGGAATATTCGTGCCGGTCGGACCCCAAACCTGATTGTGGTGCCGAATGCGAGTTTCTCGCAATTCTGGAGAATCATTTTTCAAGCCAAAGCCTCGACACTCAATCATTGTTTTGTAAGGCCCCATCGGAATCATAGTGTCGATACGGGCAACCGTCGCTCGACAATTAAGCATAGTGTCTGGAAAAAGATCAACGACCACGTGCCCATTTGGCTCCATCCCGGGTAACTCTTGATCACTGCGTTCCAGGTCGGCATATTTTTCATAGCTTATTGTCGCGGCATCCACAAACGTGTGCCCGCTGGGAAAGACATGCCACTTCCTGTCCCCATATCCCTTCACGGAGACGGCCGTCTGCCGATTCAGTTTGTGTAAGAGTTCGTGATACCCCTCACAGTTGGTCTCTACAAAAAGTTTCCAGTTTGCATTAACGATCTGGCGATGAAAGTGCATAATCTCCAGATCTCCGGCCCAGGGAATTCTCATCGATTCCGCCACTTCGGGACCCAGGAACTCCGCCAGCCCAGCTGTGTCGTCATCCAGGCAGATAAAAATAAGTCCATGAAGATTTTCTACTCGAACCGAACTTAGGTTTACCCCTTCCTTTCCGATGCCACAAGCCTCATAACCTTCCGGTTGCGAAACATTCAAGCACTCGCCTTCCGTATTGAAGCTCCACATATGATAGAAACAGGTCATTCGGTTGCCAGGTAAGCTTCCAGCGACTTCACGTATAATTTTGGAACCGCGATGTGGGCAGGCGTTATAGAAAGCCCGCAGAACACTATCCTCTCCCCGAACGATAATGATTTCTTTTTCCGCCAGGGTTACAACACGAAAATCTCTAGCGTTCGGCAACTCGGATTCGTGACAGGCAAACTTCCATTGGGTTCCAAAAATATTATCGCGTTCACGTTCGTAGATGGCTTGATCTGAATAGATGCGGTTGTCTAGGTAATGCGTTGAAGGCAGGTCAGGCTTGAGTTGCCCGTTCAGGCTTATGTGGCTAGACACAGATCGTTTCTCCTTCTTTAATGCGAGGTAGCATTAATCAATTCGACCAACTCATCGATACGGCAGCATCGGTAAGTGAATGTATACTTCAAAGTACTTAGAACAACCCATTTAAAAAGGTATTTAGTACTGGCAAAGCAGTGCCGTAGTCTATACGCGGACAGTGAGGTACGGCTCTTGCCGTCGGCTTTCGCGTGTAGCTTTTCGTTTCGTATATATCAACAGAGTTTTATTATTTGATACACTTGAGATAATGTCAACCCCGCCCGTCAAAAAAACCCTTGACCCTAATTCTTCAGAGCGACTGAAAAGTAGATACGTTTTGGAGGAAATCGAGAGTGCATTAACAGAATCGAAAAGCTGCAGAATGATATTAAGAAGTCGTAGTGTCCGGTAAACTCAAGCGGAGTACGAGCTAAGCGACTGAACCATTGACTAGCAATTGTTGGGATACTATAGATGAAGACGGTTAAAACAGCATTTTCAGTGCTTAGAGAAATCTCCTCTGGGGAGTTCAGCCTCACCGAACTCGCAAATAGAATGGGCATGGACAAGGCATCGATGCATCGATACCTTCGCACGCTGACCGCCGAAGGGTTTGTAGAACAAAACCCGGGTACCCGAATTTATAAACTTGGCCTGGCTGTCATTGAGCTTTCTGGTCTCAGGCTAGCGCAGATGGATGTGGTCAGCATTGCATCGCCCCATCTTAAACAGCTTGGGCAAGCTACACAGGAAACCGTCCAACTTTCGATACTGAATGACCAGCATTTACTTTTCCTTCATATCATTGAAAGTACTCACAGTCTCCGCTTTTCGAACAGACTTGGTGATAGGATGCCACCCTATTATTCTGCTGCAGGGAAGCTGCTGCTCGCATACGAGCCGGAGTCTGAACTCATGGATTATTTTTCATCTAAAATAGAACCCTTAACGGCAAAGACCATCGTCGAACCAGAGAAGATACGCAAGCAACTGGCAACTATCCGAAAAAAGGGCTTGTCCTATGACGACGAGAATTGGATAGAAGGACTTCGAGCCGTGGCTGCGCCGATTCGGAATATCGAGGGGCAGGTCATTGCAGCCGTTGCTGCCGGTGGACCAACCGGGCGGGTCAGCAAAGATCGACTAACTGAATTCGGCGAGCTACTAAGGGCCACCGCACGAAGAATCTCCCATGACTTGGGCTGGCCTGGGGAGAATTGACTTGGTCTAGTTCTTCTTGGCCGCAAATGCACCCAAAGATTGAAGCGGAAACGCGAGGCTACGGCGACACCTTCTTTATCGATGAAGTCTTTGTCAAAATCAATGGCAAGCAGCATGAGTATAGGAAGGATAAACGCCCTTACTCATTCTGGGCGGGATGGAGCTACACTAGTGAACCCTGAGAGCGGGAAAATAATCAGTATCAATGAGTACCGGTGGGAAAAGCACTGTCGTGGATTATTTGAATTGCCGATAGCCGCCTAAATTTGGAATTCGCCAGGGACAGGCTTTAGGCAGAAAAATATTGCTTCATAATCGCGTGTTTTCATGCAGCTTTAAGTGCTCGACGATGCCAAAAATATCCTGCATTTCTGCCAACACCGTATTGATCTCTTCATAGAATGTCACGCGCTCCTTAATATCTCTCACCTCAAAGCGATTGGTGTCGCTTGGGATCATTAGTAAGAGGTGACGATCATAGAATGCCGCTTGTAGATTACTTTTACGAGTCTTCGAGACTTCATTGTCTTGCCCTCGAAATATAGCCTCTAAGTGAATGAGCCGTTCCATAAAAGCAGGTGTGAGTAGATAGCGTGCTTCAACTTGGTCACTGGAGTAGATTTCAAACATTTTTTCAAAGGTAGGGTCCTCTAGTTTCACATGCTCCAGCTTAGTCGTTTTATCGCTAAGGAAATTACCCAATTTTCCGCCGTCACGCTTCACTACAGTGTGGCCCCGAAATTTTTTATGCATACTGAGAGTTATAAATAGTCCGCTAAAAACGGTTTTTCTGTTTTTGCCGCTGCCTCTTTCAAGCTCTGATTCAAACAGCTGCACACTTACGCCCTTATAGCTGCCACGCACCAAATCTTCATTGCTGTCACCATTGTGGTTAAAACGGGGAACAATCCCAAACGATTTAAGATCCGCAACCGCAACCCCCTCCGCATCAGGTGAATAAACATAATCATCCCCGAAGAAAGAGAAGATGCGCGGGAATATCTCTTCCTTTATAGATTCTTTGTATGCATTTTTAGGACGGGTGTGCCAACGCCGTATAAATAGAGAGATAGTCGCTATTACAATAACTTTTACACCTAGCGAAATATCCTCACTAGCGTCTAGCGGGGGGAAATAGTGTGACCCAATTACGAGAGCAACGCCTGCCACATACCCGGCTATTGCAAAGGGCTTGCGTTTTTCCGACGCAGAAAATGCTACTTGGCGCTTCTGCTCAAACTCCTCACAAAATGTGCGAATATGCGTCGCATAATGGGCATCAATATCTCCCGCCATCCCGTCTGGCATCACGAGCCGCTCATTACTATGAGTGAATTCAGACATCCAAATGCCCCCTAATTCAGAAAGGCAGAGGCGTCGACTGGCGCTTTGCTTGCTTCATCGCCTTCATAAAATGGCATTTCAGCCACGCCCGCCATGCCCGCAATCATATTGCCGGGGAAAATTTGCACCGAATTATTAAGCGATGTCACACTCGCATTATAGAAGCGACGTGCAGCAGCAATTAGCGCTTCGACTTCACTATAAGTCTGCTGCGCCTGCACCATTGTCGCATCAGATTTTATATCCGGGTATTGCTCCATGCGGACCATAAACTGGGCCATCTTTCCTGCCAGTTTTTCCGATGCGGCGAGATGCTCTTTTACCGCAGCAGTATCTTTTGTGTCATAGTTTTTCTCGGACTGCTCACGCAGTTGCGTAATCTCGCTCATAAGCTCTTTCTCATGCTCCATCATTTTATTTGCAATCTTCAAAATGTTGGGAATGAGATTGCTGCGCTGTTTAAGCTGCACATCCACACCAGACAGCGCTTCGAGCGCCTTGTTGCGACGACCAATGATCGCAACATACCAAAAATATACGGCGGCAAGCACCAACCCAACAATAACTACAATCTCCATACGAAAACTCCTATATCATGTTTGCTGGAACACTGGGCACGCTAGCACGAAATCGCAAATAGCTTCATCATTATTACAGTCTATACGAAGTATAGGACAAATAAACGGCCTGTTGGGAGTAGATTGCCTCACTGATTCTTCCAGCTGAGCTGGAGAAATTCGCGAAATATCCGCCTATGGGCCTGAAAAGTTGTTGGCTGCGATGATCGCGCAATTCATATCCGTCCATTCCTGAACGAGAGTACGCAACAGTTCGGAGTATAGGAAGGATAAACGCCCTTCCGGTGCTATTAACCTTCCACCTGTTTCGACAGCAAAAACTGCGCCAAACCAGCAATATAGAATAAAC
>JBLGAR010000185.1:0-7750 GCA_047612385.1 Cryomorphaceae bacterium
TGTCCAGGATCATCCCGAAGGAAAAAATCAAAAAAATTGCACTGTGGTAATGCAGCGAAAAAACCAGATGTTGTAGATAGTGGAATGGAGAAAATAAGTAGCTAAGTTTAATCAGAAGGGCGAACAATGGCAGAAGAAGAAACATAAGATACGGTAGGCGCTCGATAAAGCTGTCGAGAAATAAGTCGGGGTCTTGTTCTATGGAATTGATATTGTTGTTTAATCGCTGTTCCAATTCCAGGGCCCATTCTGGCTTCTCATCAGGCTCCCAAAAATCTAGGTTGGCTGCTTGAGTGCCTACGCGTCTATTTACGTCTTCCAGCTCAGTAGTCGCCTGTTCACTGTGTTGTGATTCCCTCTCGGCATTGATAATTATCGTACTGTCTCCCGAGGTCAGTGAAACCAATAGGAACAAAAGGAAGCTGATGACCAGATAGAGTCGCAGAGGGGGGAGATAGCGGGCCTTACGGCCCTTGAAATACTCTATGCTTAGAAACCCGGGACGAATGAGCAGAGGAATCAGGGTCTTCCAGAGACCGGATTCCCATACAAAAATATCGCCTACAAACTCGCCAAGGAGTTCGAAAAAGTGAATATTGCGATTGCTTTCTTTTTGGCCGCACCGGCCGCAGTAAGACCCGGTTAGCGCACTGTTGCAGTTGCGACAGATGCTTGTCTGTGTGAGAACATCAGCAGTCGCGAGCTCGGTTTTTTTGTCCTGCAATGCCCGGTTCCTATTTAATCGGAGATTCACCACACCTTAGCCGAAACATTGGGGCAGGTACAATAAGAGGATGTAGGCGTAAAAGACTATTTTCGCGGTCCCGCAGGCGCGTACGTTTAAGTACTCAGTCTAGAGATCCAAGTCTTCCCTGGGTGCGCTGGCAAGGTCTTTGGTCAGTGCGCGGCGGGCAGCACGATGAAAGTCAGCCGTGAGGTAGGGAGCGAGCACTTCAAAAATCTGGTTCACTCCGTCACTGATATCCTCGTAAGATACTTTGTGGTTCTCGCGGCTGATCTGTACATGTCGTACCCAGTTGCTCCATATCAGCCAGGTGTTTAGCGCGAGCGATCTGAAACCGTCTTTGCCGCGAGGTTTTTGCAGATTGCCATCGGCGGCAACCTGCCTTGCAATTCCCTCCAGTAAACCCAGCGCCCAGCTCTGCAAGTCGCGATAACGCTCGGCGAGGACTTCATCCTTGCGAAGCAGATGTAACAAGCCTCCGAAGAAAAAGCGGTAGCGCCAGGATACCGCCAAACTGCGTGAATAGAACTCCGCGAATCGCTGTGGGCTAATGGGTGGTGTGACATCAGTAGAGATTACACCGCGAAAATCTTGTTCGAGCTGTTCGAATATTGCCAGTACGATGTCTTCTTTATTTTTAAAGTGATAGTAGAGATTGCCTGGGCTAATACCCAGCGCCTCTGTGATTTGTCTCGTTCCTATCGCCTGTGCGCCGTGCGTATTCATCAAGCGCCTGCTGTGAGCCACAATGCGCGCGCGATTCCCCATGTTGATCTCCTTCGCTGTGTTTAGTTTGGCCGGCCACTTTACATCAGCAGAAGCTAGCGAGACATAAAGATTGCCGTTGACTTTAACTGAAATAGAGCTATTATTCTATTTATAGAGTAAATACTCTAATTATCTCTAAGGAATGGCCATGGCTAACGAAGCGACAGACCTCACTGCTCATTCACGTATGTCAATCAGAAGAGTCCCTTTTAGCTATAGCGCTAATGCGACGGCACATTGGAACGGCGATAAACCGGAATTTTCTCAAGTGGTAAACGCGGCGTCTCTTGCGATGCCATTCCTGGAGCCGTATTTGGTAAAGATAATGCGCGAAGCTCGCTCTGGAATTACTGATCCAGCACTGCGCGAGGATCTAGACTTGTACATCGTTCAAGAGGCGACACATTCGCGCCAGCACAAAAAATTCAATGACACTATCGCAGCGGCGGGGTATGGCTGTGTATCCGAGCTCGAAGCAAAGCTTGATTCAGATTACGCGGCGTTGGGTGATAAGCGGTCAGAGCGCTTTAACCTTGCGTACGCCGAAGGGTTTGAGGCGATGGCGCTGGCGGTCGGACATATGCTGATTGAGGAACGCGAGTATCTTTTTGCTAATAGCGATTCCTCAGTAGCGTCCTTGGTGCTGTGGCATTTTGTTGAGGAGATAGAGCACAAAAATGTGGCCTTCGATGTGTTTCACCATCTACATGGAGGCTATTTCTGGCGCATGGTGGGCCTTGTCTACGCAACCGGTCACATTTTTAGTCGCACGCGAGGGGGCTACCGAGCATTGCTGAAGGAGGATGGCTTGTGGGGAAACCTGGCCAGTCGTTGGCGGCTGGCAAAACAACTTACCAGGATATTCCGAAATCTGATTCCCAAAATGCTGAGAATTTGCAGGCCGGGTTATCACCCGTCGAAAATACCAGATCCTCAATGGGCCGAATCCTGGACGAAGCTTTATGATCGTAGTCGAGAAGCGGTTGCGCAGCTCGACACAGGCCGTCTGGATGAGCCCGGTGCAGCAGCGCAGGCCACTGCAGCCTAACAATAAGGAATCACTATGGGGAATACACCGATGCAAACTATCACTCGTCGTATGCAGGCTCTTTTATTTCTCAACGGTTTGGGGCTCTTTATTGTAGGTATCTTGTTCGGGTGGGTGTGGTTTTTTCACCTACTCGAGGCGATAGTGGTGTGGCCCTTGCCTGTCAATATTGAGGTCGATATACCCGGAGATTCCAGAGGGTTTCGCATGGGCCATATGGAGGCGATCACCCAGGGCCTGCTGCTTATGTCACTCGCCTTCGGAGGCCAGTTTATGCGCCTGCGCACGAAAGAGTTCAAGGTTTTGTTTTGGACCGCCATTGTCACAGCATGGTTGTTTACTCTCCCAGCAATGGCGAACGCGTTTTTTGAGACTCGAGGCCTGGCTTTCGGTGGAGGACCGTTCAAAGTGGGGCTGGCGAATGACATCATCTTTCTGATGGGTTGGCCTCCCATCGTGGCGGTTCATTTTGTTTTTGGTGTCGCTTCCCTCGGAATAATCAGGTTTTTACGTGAAGAACCGGATCTCAACGCCTAAAGTGGTTCGCAGTCGCTGGAACCCTCTTTCTATGGTCTGACGCAGAATTGGCTGCGCTGTCGAGTAGTTGACTCTAACCTGTACCTTTCTGGGATATACTGACATAATTGATGTCATTAGCTGAATGTTTGATCGGAGAGAAACATGAATAAGATTCTGCGCGTAGTCGTAGTCCTTCCAGCCATTTTGTTTTTGGTCATGGGTATTCGCTGGGTGGTCGCGCCGGCGGGTATTGCTCCAGAATTTGGGATGCCGCTTTTAGAGGGTGTGGGTCTGAGTACCCAAGTTGGCGATCTCGGTGCGTTCTTCGCTGCCCTTGCTGCTTTTATACTTATTGGCGTTATCACCCAAAAACGCAGTTGGTTTTACGCAGCTTCGATATTATTGGGTCTCACCGCTGTATTTCGTGCGCTGGCCTGGTTGTTACACGGGGCCACATTTGCCACCGATATGATACTGGTCGAGGTTGTTGTGACCTCGCTGCTGCTTTTTGCCGCTAGTCGCATACCCGCAGAGAACTAGTTGATGCCTGAAAAATCGAGGCAGATCTATTCAGGATTTGTCTTGAACGCGCTGCGGTGTGCGATGTTGGCGGTCCTTGTTGGGGCGCCATCGCCATCACTGATGGCAGAGCCTCTTTTGCAAGTGCAAGTGCAAAGGCCAAACATAGTATTGATCTTGGCCGACGACCTGGGCTTTACCGATATCGCCTCCTACGGCAGTGAGATTCATACACCTACTTTGTCGTCTCTCGCCGCCGACGGTGTCAGTTTTACCAATTACCATACCGGCGCAAGCTGCGCTCCGTCGCGTGCCATGTTGCTCACTGGTGTCAATAGCCATCGCGCTGGCGTACCGAACATCCCTGAGATGATTCCGCCTGAGCAGTCTCGCCACCGCAGTTATAGCGGTACTTTGGGGCGCAATGTGGTCACCGTTGCCACGCTAATGCGCGATGCCGGTTATCACACTTATATGTCGGGAAAATGGCATCTTGGGCAGACACCGGATCTATTGCCCAGCAGCAGAGGGTTTGAGCGCACCGTTGCCTTGGCAGACTCTGGTGCGGATAACTGGGAGCAGAAGCCCTATTTACCCATTTACGACAAGGCCAATTGGTTTGCCGACGGTAAGGAGTATCAGCTGCCCGAAGATTTCTACTCGTCGCGTTTTTTAGTCGACAAGGCGATCGAGTTTGTCGACAGTAATGCCGCCGATGGCGCACCTTTTTTTACTTATCTCCCTTTTCAAGCTGTGCACTTTCCTGTTCAGGCACCACAGGAATTTATTGATCGTTATAGGGGTGTTTACGACTTAGGCTGGACGGCTCTAAGAGAGCGTCGTCTCGCGCGCGCGATTGAGCTTGGGATTGTTCCCCCGCAAACCACCATGGTTCAGATGCCGACAACGGAAGATTGGAGCGCGCTAACGGATGAGCGCAAACGTTATGAATCCAAGCGCATGGCGGTTTATGGAGCCATGGTGGAAGCCATGGACTTTCACATTGGGCGCTTTATCGCACATTTAAAAAGCACTGGGCGCTACGACAATACGATCTTCATTTTTACCTCAGACAATGGCAGTGAAGCGTCCGGAATGGCAAATCAGAACGCTTTTTTAAATCGAGTCGCACAGGCAAGGCAGGGCTACAGTGTCGATTACGAGACACTGGGTTTAAAGGGCAGTATGAATATGATCGGGCCCAGTTTTGCCAGCGCCTCCTCAGCACCTCTGGCCTTCTACAAGTTTTACGTGGGCGAGGGCGGTATGCGTGTGCCTCTGATCATCTCTGGTGAGCCGCTGAAGCGAAAACACAAAAGCACTAATGCGGTTACCAGCGCGTTCACTTACGCCACAGATATCGCGCCCACCATGATGCGATTAGCCGGAATAAACCCCCCTACTGGATACTACGGTGGCCGTAGTGTTGAATCGATGACCGGCCGCAATCTATTGCCCTTGATTAATGGTGAGGTTGACCGTGTTTATTCTCCTGAGGATTACATCGGTTATGAGCTGGCTGGGCACGGTGCGCTTTTTCAGGGGGATTTCAAAATTGTGTTCAATAGGGCACCCGCTGGAGATAGCCAGTGGCGGTTGTTTAATATTGTGACCGATCCCGGAGAAGCTGCGGACCTGAGCGCCGAAATGCCCGACCGATTGCAAACGATGCTGGGTCTTTACCGGGAGTTTGAGAAAAACAATGGCGTGTTGCCGGTTGCTCCCAATTACAATGCCACAACCCAAGTTGCTATTAATGGCCTGCGAGATAAGTTTGGCTCTAACATTCTGGTGGCGATCCTAACGCTGCTAATATTGATCGCATTCTATTTCGTCAACAACCTGTACAACAGGAAGTAATAAAGATGTCTGATGTTCACACGCTTTACGCCATAACGCATTCGTTGTTCTCTGGGCGTGCACGTTCGTATCTGATCAAAAATGAAATCGCCTTTCGTGAAGTGTCCTCGGGGCATGAGAGCTTCAAAGCGGACATTTTACCCAAGGGGAAACTTCCTACTATCCCCACTTTGCTGACAGCCCAAGGTGAGGTTATTCGTGACGGCGCTGCCATTATTGAGCATTTTGAGGCCGGCAGTGGCCGTCCGTGTCGACCAATGACGCCTAAGCAGCAGGTCGTCAGCGCTCTGTTTGATGTCATTGGTACCGACGGTTTGTTGCGTCCAGCCATGCACTACCGATGGAATTTTCCGGATGACAATCTTGAGTTTGTGCGCCATCACTTTTTCCACTCCCAGCGCGATACTCCGCAGCGCGCGGAGAAGACTGAATATATGATGAACAAGATGCGTCACGTTGCGCAGATGTTTGGTGTCAATGATGAAACAAAAGCTCTGGTAGATGATCTGTATCTTGAATACCTTCACGCACTCAATGCTCACTTTGAGAGATACCCCTACTTACTTGGCGGACGGCCCTGTATTGGTGACTTCGGTCTGCTTGCGCCTATGTATGCTCATTTGGGCAGAGATCCCTATCCAGCACGGCTGATGCAAAAGCAAGCTGTGAGTGTGTACCGCTGGGTCGAACGCATGAATCGGGCCGATCAAGATGCACCCGAGTACTTTAACGTTGGAGCTCAATTCCTGACGGACGATGAGGTGCCAGAGACTTTGATTGCGGTGTTGAGAATTATCGCTGAAGACTTTTTGCCCGAGACGCGCGCTGCTGCGGGCACGATTAACCAATGGCTGGTGGACAATGAGCCCGAACCAGGCTCTACCGCGGAGCGCATGTTGGGAAATGTGCAATTTACGGTTCGTGGTCAATCTATTTCATCTGTAGCGCAGCCCTATCGGTTCTTTTTGCTGCAGCGAGTAAACGAGATATATGAGGCTCTTTCGCTGCAAGAAAGAGTCGCCGTGGAAGAGATGCTGGCAGGCAGCGGCTTATCTGAGATTCTCTCCATTGGGTTAGATCGCCGGCTCGGGCGAGCGGATAATTTGGAAGTCTGGCTTTAGCCCCATGGCTATGATCGTTGCGGCGGGGGAATAAATGGCATATAGTGTGCCATTAAATTCAGCGCCGGGCATACGGCGTCCAAAATCACGGCAAACAGAGGATTATTATGGAATACGTACGCACATCTGATGAGCGCTTCATCGAGCTTGCAGACTATCCCTTTGCGCCCAATTACCTGCAAATAGATGATACGCAAGGCGGTGAATTGCGCCTGCATTATCTGGATGAAGGCCCCGCAGATGGTCCGGTATTGCTGCTAATGCACGGTCAGCCAGCCTGGTCCTATTTGTATCGATTCATGATTCCCCCATTGGTTGAATCTGGATTTCGTGTTATTGCCCCGGATCTCATAGGTTTTGGACGCTCAGATAAACCTACGCGCAGGGAAGACTATACCTATTCAAACCATGTCGAGTGGATGAGTGACTGGTTGATCAAGCTTGATTTGAGCGACATAACCGTGTTCTTTCAGGATTGGGGCAGCTTGATCGGCCTGCGCTTGGTAACCGCGTTTCCGGACCGGTTCTCCCGTGTGGTTCTCTCCAATGGTGGAATGCCCACCGGGATGATACCCGCTGAATTTGCTGAACCATTGAAAGAGGCTTACAAGACTCTACCCGTAGTGCGCGCCGAAGAGCTCGGCGCACGTTTCAAAGACACCTCCGGAATCCCCGGTTTTCTTTACTGGCGCAAGTTTTGCGCGGAGAGCGCGGACTTGGATATTGGACACTTGATGGGCAGTGTTTCCGGGGGCTCGATGCCGCAGGCTGCTCAAAATGCTTATGCCGCCCCCTTCCCTGACCAAGGCTATATGTCGGGTGCGCGTCAGTTCCCTTCCCTGGTGCCGGTGTTTCATGACGAGCCGGAAGTCGAAGAAAATAAAGCGGCCTGGGAAATACTACACACATTCGACAAGCCTTTCATGCTGGCGTTCTCAGATGGTGACCCTGTTACTGCCGGTGGAGATAAGAGATTTATGGAGGAAGTTCCGGGATGTAAGGGCGTGGCCCATCGCACGATCGAAAATGCGGGGCATTTCTTGCAACAGGAACAACCAGAGGCCTGTGTGCGTGCCATTTTGGATATTACCGGCCGAGCTTAGGCCCGATGAGTTAAAAAACTGTGAGGTAGGTCCCTGCTGGATTAGACTTTGGGGGTTTGAATAAAGT
>JBLGAR010000186.1:0-7411 GCA_047612385.1 Cryomorphaceae bacterium
AATTGATTGAGCTGCCAGTAACTCATACAATGGTGACGTATCCCACTATTGGCCTACATTGAATGAGGAGCAAAACTCATGCACATTGAGCCCGGCGTCGTTGTAAACGCAAAAATGATTCTTAGCTATGGGACCGCTGCGTTTGCTTGTGGATTTCTGATAAAAGAGGCTATCGATAGTATTATCGAAGAAAGCGCGATGGCTTTATTGATCCGTGGCGCGTTGGCGACTCTGCTAGTGCTGTGTTTTTTTGAGGTACTACCGCACTACGCTGTCGGCGTTTCTGAAGTTCACCTGATTCTTGGCTCCACGCTCTTTCTTTTCTTTGGCGCACCTGCGGCGGCCATTGGTTTGGCAGGCGGGCTTTTATTACAGGGCTTGTTTTTTGCACCGTTCGATTTACCCCAATACGCCGTTAACATCACCACCCTGCTCGCGCCTTTGTTCGCCATGCGCTTCTTGGCTGGAAAAATTATTGGGGATGACCGTCCCTATGTTTCAATCAAGTATTCACAGGCATTGCAGTTATCCGTTGTGTATCAGGGGGGTATAGTATCGTGGGTGGCATTTTGGGCTCTCTACGGTCAGGGTTTTAGTGCTGCTAACCTCGCCCAAATTGCTTCTTTTGGCTTAGCCTACAGCAGCATCATACTCATAGAACCTTTAATTGATTTAGGGGCTCTTGCTGGCGCAAAGGCCCTCAATCGACACAAAACAACAGCACTTTTTGAAAAACGGCTGTATAGCGCTGCGTAAATGCTAACCGGGTTCTATAAAATTCAGCAGAACACTGTTGAATTTCGCGGCCTGTTGAAAAGGCGTGCAATGACCGGAGTCAGTTAAAATTTCGCATTGTCCCCGTTGCACGGTACTTGCAATATAGTCCGATAGTTCGGGGGGATAGAAATCATTGTCCGCTCCCATCGCCAAGCAAGGAATATCAATACCCTTAAGCAGATCCCGCTGATCCAGCTGCATTTGCTGTTCAACCGCTCTTATCGCTATATCCAAAGGCGTCTGCAACGCCAATTCGTACATAAATTGAATTTCTGGTGCGGTTCCTTGTAAGAGACTACCTGCGGAAAAAGAGTGGCGGCCATTTAAGGCATCATTCCTGATGCTATCGATATATCCCATGCATTCATCGCTTTCGATTCCAAAACTCCAGTCGGAACTGTTGATCAATTTGATGGGGCCATTCACCAATACCAATTGGGTAACATTTTTGAGAGACCCGAAACGTTCCAGATAAGCCAGAGACACACTAACGCCCATTGACCAGCCAACAAGAATGACATCCTCAAGATTAAGCTGGGTGATTAGCTGGTTGATATCCTCGGCAAAGGTTCCAAAGTCATAAGCACCATCGGGCTTATCAGAAAGACCCATGCCCCGCAGGTCTACCGCTATGCAGCGATAGTCGTTAGATAAAGCGTGGAACTGACATTCCCAAATTCGGTGGCTGCACATCCAACCGTGAACAAACAAAACGGGGCGGCCCTGCCCGCGATCTTCGTAGTAGAGATTAACCCCATCTGATACTTCAATAGTTGCCATACACTACCTGAAATTATTAAGGGGGCTCTTGGTCGGCTTAAAAACACTGAGGCGCAATAGGGGATACACAATAAAGGCAACTGCCAGGGCCGTTAAGATTTCAATCTGAATGACGGTGTTGAGCACATAGTGGGCGAGTACGAAAGCGACGGGAATAGAAATAATACCCGCCCAGTTGGCAGTTTCCGCTCCGTATTTTTCGGTATCATTTTGGCCCAGCAGCGGTCGCACAATAAAATAATCGGCTAGCATAATGCCAGCAAACGACATTGTGAGTATCCCCAAGATAATCAGGAAATCATTAAACCAATTGAGTAGTTCGCCGTAGAGGAAAAGTAGGGAAAGTAAATTTGCGAGTATTACAAAAAGAAACCGTCCTGGGCGCCAGCTGAAAATTGCGTCGAAGAAATTAGCCAAGGATAAAGAGCTGCTATAGGTATTGAGCACTTGCGCTTTAGACTGCGCGGCAATCATTAGGACGGTTCCCAAAACACCACCAAACACGATGAAAGCTGCAGCTATCCGGTCCGGATTCTCGACAGCTACTTGCATCGCCTCGGCTTCTGACAGACCGCCGACGGAAGTGTAATACTCAATCAAGGCTGGCATACCAGCATACATAATCGCGCCCCCGATAAAGATCATCAGTACATCCAACGCAAAATTACCCAGAAAGGCGGCAATTCCAATATCCGCGGAACTTCTAGCATAACGACCTAAATCTGCATCGAGCAGCGCCAACGCCCCTGCAGACCCTGCCAACAGATTGATGCAGAAGAAAAGTTTACCGCTATCGGTAGTTGCCCCCAGTGATTCGAGCATTTCTTGCGGGAATTGCGCATCGAAACTAATGACCTCACCGAAGGCTAGCCCAGAGCCTGCAATAATTTGAAACATCATATAAAACAAGATCAGTAAAAAACCAATCAGCATTAGTGAGGAGACTTTAGTAACGGCCTCAAAACCGTAGGCAGTGAGAAGCACCCATGCCAGTGTCAGCAGGCCATAAATGATTAGCTGGTTAGTGAGCGTATCCTGGGCTTCAAAATAAAACAGAAACCCTTTGTAGAGCAGGACATTTTCGGCAGCGATAAAGCCGATGATCATGAAGCCAAAGATAAACGAAGTAATAATGGAGCCTTTGACGCCAAAGCCATAAATCCTCGACATCATGCTACTACTCAAACCTGATTTATAGGCTATGTGGCCTGTGCCCCACCCCAACAGGCTACCTATAACGGCAACGATTAGACCGCCCAGCAAACCAACTTTCATGCCCGCGACAAAAGTGACTAACGCTCCGACATAAAGCTGAATTAAGGTGGTGACAACACCAACAGTACTCCAGGAAATATCCAACCATGTGTGCCGCTCTCCATCAGGCACTTTATCCAACGCATGGTCTTCAATACGCTCGCTAGCAATAGGTTTAGTCTGCATCAACGGTTTACTCGTAATGGGATAGAAAACTCGCTAGCGCTGCGCCACAGGCGATACGCGATCCGTCCTACCCCAGCAGCTAGGCGGCGCAATCCTTTTCGATTGAATCAAGGACCAACTAGACTCTCTCAACTGTTTGAAAGTCGTTTAACGACATTGAGCAGAGCCGCTTTCTTGAAGGTCAAATGAACTTTCACCAATTTAACGCCCTCTTTTGCATCCCGGGACGAAAGGGAATCATAAATCTGTTCCAAAAACTCCACAAGCCCAGCTTCTACACCCTCATCGGCGAGCGCTATCGCAGACAGATATTGGTAGTGATATTGCTCCGTAAGATTCGATAAACAAGCGTTCAGACCAGCACTATGGCTCATGGCCCAGAACGCAGACCAAAAGGGCTGGAGCGACAGATAGAGATCGATCGAGTCGCTACCAAGAGTGCTGCTCTTTACATCGTTCAGCGCTGCGTGAAGCGTTTGTAATTCTTCCTGAGTTCCATTTTTTACGGCCAGCTGCATAGTCCGTGATTCGAGCAGTAAGCGGACATCGATAAGATCGCCTATATTTTTTTCGTTCAATAGAGGAACGCAATAGCCACCTGAATCCCTGCTGTCAAGAAAACCTAATTCCTCAAGCATTCTCAGTGCTTCTCTGACGGGGGTTCTGGATACACCAAGATGTTTCGCTACACTTCCTTCGGTAACTCTTTCACCTTGCTGGTAAAAGCCTTCCAACAGCGCCCTCTTGACTCGATTATAAACCTGGTCACGCAATTGGACCGGTTTTTCTATCTTTATTGCTTCCATGGAGATCCTAATTAGTGCGTTTTACCGCGTTACAACTGACGTATCAGGCCTACTAAAGATTGGCCAATTTTTCTTTGGATCGCACTCTAAATCATCAGGATGATTTTTGTATACGGTATCCCTTAAACCAAAAGAGTATACCACGCGAGAGCAGATCCGTCGCGCCGTTGAGCTGCCATTCGCCATTCCAGGCGCCTCGTAATACGAGCGGATTTATCGCAAAATTAGCAATCAAGCTAAGACTATACTTTTTCCACACTAATCCTTACTGTATACTGTATACCATTTTAGGCCGAATTAGATATGACAATAAATACGGATGGCTTGCCTGAGGCCCTAACCGGATTGATTGAGCCCGGCAGGGTCCATAAAAGCCTTTATACCGATCCAGCTATTTATGAGCTCGAAATGAACACGGTTTTCTGCAAAGCCTGGATTTATGTGGGCCATGAGAGTCAAATACCCAAACCAGGTGATTTCTATACAACCCGCATTGGGAAAGAGCCCATCATCCTGGTGAGGCACACTGATAACGCGGTTAAGGTTCTATACAACCGGTGCGCGCACAAAGGCTCCCTCCTGACCACCCGAACCTCCGGTAATGTCAAAGCCTTCCGCTGTCTCTATCATGCCTGGTTATACGAAACGGATGGTAAATTCAAAGCCAGGCCTTTGCCGGATGCCTATGACGAGGACTGCATCGCCTATGACGCCTCGGAAAAGAACCTTAAGCAAGTTGCATGTGCCGAATCGTATCGTGGATTCGTTTTTGCACGACTACACGAGAGTGGGGACGATTTAAACACCTGGCTTGGAGAAACAAAGTGCTCCATTGACAACTTAGTAGATCGATCTCCCATAGGTGAGCTGGAGGTGGTAGGCAGGCCGCTACTTTATACCAATGACTGCAACTGGAAGATGATGGTCGAGAATGTTTCCGATGCACTTCATGCGCTGCCTACGCACAAGTCGGCGAGTGCCGTGGCAATAGAAATGGCTCGCCAATATCCAGACCCGGACAAACAACCTGCAGCGATCAATATGCTCACCCCTTTCGGAAGCGCTCTTGCATTTTTTGACGAAATAGGTCAGACCATCTGTGGGAACGGTCATTCCTACAGCGGAGGGAAAGTGAGTATTCATTCGGCTTACCCTGAAGTACCGCAGTACAAAGAAGTAATGCATGATTCCTATGGCCCGGCCAAGGCTGAAGAAATTCTCGGTCAACAGCGCCACAATACCGTTATTTACCCGAGCGTCTCGTTTAAATGCAACCTCCAATCAATGAGAGTGTTTCGGCCCATTTCGGTTAATGAGACTCTGTTAGAGACCTGGACTTTCAGGCTAAAAGGGGCACCCGAAGAACTGTTGCATCGCACATTGACTTACAATCAAACCATTTTTTCCGCTGCTTCTGTCGCAGGACATGACGACAACGAGGCATTTTGTCGAATGCAACTTGGGCTACAAAGTGGTGGTCTCGAGTGGGTTAACCTGAATCGTCATATGGGAGCAGAAGAAAGGAATGACGATGGCACTGTAAGCGCCCCAGGCACCAGCGACTTGGTCTTTCGTCATCAATTTCAAGCCTGGCAGAACTATATGGCAGATACGGTGGAGAACAATTTATGAACAACGACCAAGAGCCTTTGTCTTCCAAAATTTTCCCCGCTGAACTGAGGACAGAGATTGAACAGTTTTTGTTTCTCGAAGCTCGCTACATCGATGAGCAACGATGGGGACCGTGGTTGGACTTGTTTCAAGACGAAGCGATATATTGGATGCCTACTGATCGACATCAAGATGACCCCTACGCGCAAGCCTCGATTATATACGAAGACAAATTAGGACTTGAATTACGCATACAACGACGCGGGCACCCACAGGCACATTCGCTCGACCGAGTTCCCGAGTCCACACATTTAATCTCGAACATCATGTTGGATGAGCTTAACGGCCAAGCTAATAAGTTCAAGGTCTCATCGAGCTTTATCGCGCTGGGTTATCAGGAAGACATCCGTAATTCTCAAACCGTATATGGCGGGCGCGTCTTTCACGATTTAGCGCGAGTTGACGGGGGGCTTAAAATAACAAGAAAGAAAGTAGTGCTCAACAACTGCGATGCTCCCCAGCGTAACATACAGCTGCTTTTATGATGACTTCCGCAGTATCGACAAGACACCCCATCGACCGCACATCTGTGTATATAGCAGTTGGCCTTCTTTCGGGGGTCGGGGCTATGATTTCCAGCACGATGCCGATGGTTATAGGTTCCATGGCTGAGGCCTTCACGTTCAGCGAATCCCAACTCGGCGATATCATTGCTATCTTCAACTTTACTTTCACATTGATAGCAATCGCGTCACTGTTTTTTGTGCGGCGGATCAACTGGAAACTCGCCGCCTTTTTGGGCTCAGGAATTTCCGTAGCCTCCTTGCTGGCCGTCACTCTCACTAGTAATTATCAGTCAATCATGGTGCTGTTTGGCGTTATGGGGATCGGACTCGGGGGTCTCTATGCCCTCGGTATGGCCGTCATGGGCGACAGTGAAAACCCAGATAGAGCCTTCGGTGTGAAGCTGGGCCTAGAAGCATTCCCTGCTACGATCCTGCTCTTCGCATTGCCCGTCCTGGTTATCCCTGTCTATGGCTTCACAGGCATGGCCTATGCCATGGCAGTAATGTGTTTGGTGATTGGACTCCTTAGCGGCGCACTCCCCTCCCACGGTGTCAAGAACGAAACCACACCCTCTCCCCCGCTACCCGAGGCTGATAAAAAAGTCATCGCCGGATCAAAGTCAACTGTGGCACCGCTTATCTTGTCGCTTTTGACACTAACGGCGAGCATCGTTTTTTTCAGTGGCATTCTTGCGACCTGGGCTTTTCTCGAAATTATGGGAACCGACAAAGGACTTCCAGCAGATAAAGTAGGCATTACCCTGGCCCTGGGAATGGTTTCTTCTGCTGTCGGTGCGTTCGTGGCGGCCTGGCTAGGCAATAAGGTAGGGCGCAACTTGCCTTTGATAGCTATCATGATCGTTAATATAGTCAGCCTAGTGATAATTTGGCGGTCTACGTCCCTAGTGCTGTTCGGAGTAGGTGCAATATTATTCACTTTTTGCGTTAATTACGGTCTAGCTTACTTCTTTGGGCTTAGCGCCGAGGTCGATTTGAGCGGGCGCTTCGTCGTACTCTCTGCAACGACCTTATCTCTGGGCGGTGTTGTTGGGCCGGCCCTAGCCGGACGGATGATGGAAGCCCAGGGCTTCGAAAGCGTCTTAGCTTTCTCGGCAATTTGTTCTATTGGGTCCTTAGTAATTTATATGATTGTTGTTCGCTTAACTCGAGCTTGATTAAAGTAATAGCCGCCAGAAGGAGACAAGATCATGACTAGTTCTACCCAGATCGACTTTATCTATCTTTCAGAACCCGACATGGTTAAAGCGGGTGTCACTGACATGCCTGCCTGTGTCGATACGATGGAAGAAATGTTTGGGTTGCTTTACCACGGCGACTATCGGATGGCGGGTGAAAACAACAACTCCCACGGATCTATGATCCTATTTCCGGAAGATTCACCGCATGTAACGATGCCAAAACCAACCCCTG
>JBLGAR010000187.1:0-7212 GCA_047612385.1 Cryomorphaceae bacterium
AGACAGGATCGGCCGCTAAAAGCTAAGGAAGTCGCGAGTAAAGATCAAGGCAGCGGCCCGGGGACGGCGGAATATTGTGAGCCAGCACGCAAGAACAGGCAAAAATACTCCAGCGTCAGACGACCGCCCATTAGGCTGCGACTCTGCTAAACTGGACCAACTTAGGGTCATGGGTGATTGCAATGCGGACGATGTTGGGTTGGATCGATCGAAGGGGGCTGCTGCTAACGAGCGTGCTGCTGGCACAACTGGCTTGGGCCGAACCGCTGCTGTCGCAGGTGACCGTGGAAGACGGCCTGAATCCCGTGGCAGATGAGCCGCGCACGGACGACTATGTTCGGCTCACACTGATCAACCCGAGCTATCAACGCATGGCCACACTCAGCCAACAGATCGAAAGTTGGCTCGGCCCGGGCATGGTACGGATCGACAGCGACAGCCTGATTCGAGTACAGGCACCGCGCGATCCAACGGCCCGGGTGCAGTTTATCGCCGCCCTGCTGGCACTGGACCTCACACCCCGGAAGGGCGAGGAACCACAGACGGTCGCTCTGCCGGAACCATAAGAGTCGCCCTAGCGCTCAACGGTGACCTAGAGCCCTACATTATATCGGCAAATAGGCGACATCTAGTTTACGTCTAATTTTTTTTCATAAGCGTTAAAATCATGTCAGCTAACCTCGTATGGTCAGCATCAAAGCTGCGTATACCTTCAGCAAGCTTGTCATTAGCCATCGCATCAGCATTCATATTCCAGCGAAATGTTGCTTCACTCAGGGTCTGAGGTGGAAGCTTCGTAAAATTGTTCGGAGAGAGTGATCGAACGAGATCTGTATAGTCGTTTGCGAGTTCATCTAACAAACCCGGTGCGATGGTCAAATTGTCGCATCCGCCGAGTGCCTTTATCTGTTCGATATTTCTAAACGATGCGCCCATGACGATGGTGTCTATATGATTCGACTTGTAATAGTCATAGATCCGCTTTACCGAACTTACGCCTGGATCTTGCTCAGGGGAATAGGCATTGACGCCACTCATATTCTTGTGCCAATCGGTAATTCTGCCCACAAAGGGGGAAATCAAAAAGGCACCGGCGTCAGCACTGGCAATGGCCTGTGAAAGAGAAAACACAAGTGTGAGATTGCAGTCTATGCCTTTTCTTTGCAGTATTTTTGCTGCTTCTATTCCTTCCCAAGTGGCGGCAAGCTTAACCAATATCCTGTCGACACCAACACCCCGCTCAGCGTAATCTGAGACGATTTCTTGCCCCCGTTGAACCGAAGCATCAACATCAAAAGACAAGTTTGCATCAACCTCTGTGGAAACTCGACCCGTAACTAAATCCGCTAGCGCGGCACCCAGAGCTACGGTAATAGTATCGGTTATCACTGCAGCCGTTTTGCCTTTCTGGCGCCCGTTGAGGACTTCCCTATCAATTAGTTTTTTTGAAGCAGGATCCTTCATTGCCTGTAATACCAACGAAGGATTTGTCGTGCAGTCGCTTGGCTTTAATCGGGCGATAGCTTCAATGCTGCCCGTATCCGCAACCACATTGGTCATTAGTTTTAGTTGTTCAAGGACGCTTATCATATTCGTATACCCGTTCAAAGCTATTCGCTGTGCTATACATTCACCGACTGACGGGCTATCGCTTGTAAGCGTTCGAAAATCGCAAAACGCTCAACGTGTAGCGCCTGCACAGTGCCAATCTGAGGTTCAAACCGACGGGAGAAAGAGGACATCTCCGCCATCGCCGCAGGAATATCATCATGAACGCCAGCCGCAACACTCCCCAAAATAGCTGAACCCAAAAGAACCGGTTCTTCCGTTGCTGGCGTCGTAATTTCCAGGCCCGTTGCATCAGCCAAGAGTTGACGGACAAGATCACTTTTACCAGCACCGCCACTTATCACAATACGCTCTATTTTTGCCCCAGCCTTGTCTTGCGCTTCAATAATTTGACGCAACCCGTAGCCAATGCCGCAAAGACCCGCTATGTAGATAGACACAAGACTGGCTAAATTATTTTGCATGCCCAAACCTGTTACCACGGCCCTTGTGTGAGGGTCAGCGTGCGGTGCTCTGTTGCCCAAAAAATCAGGCACAACGTGTTGGCCTTTAGCCAAACAGGCCGCATCAGTACGATTGGCTAATAACCGCTCAACTTGCTGAAGTAACCATTCAGGGACAGTTAATCCCGCGTCAGTCGCTAGGCTTTGCGCAGTAGCCGTATAGGGATGAAACTCAAGCAACTGGTCGATAGCGGCACCCGCGGCGGATTGCCCGCCTTCGTTTAGCCAAAGCCCGGGGACCATGGCTGAGTAATAAGGCCCCCAAACGCCGGGCACAAAGACAGGCTCATGGGTAGAGGTCATAGTGCAAGATGAGGTACCGAATACATAGGCCATATTCGCAGTGGCACCACCTTCGTTAAGCGCACCAATAGATCCAATCCCACCTGCATGAGCATCGATCAGGCCTGCTGCGACTGGCGTTCCTACTTTCAACCCTAGGTCCATAGCGGCAGATTCAGTCAATCCAGCTCCCAATGCAGAGCCGGCGGAGACAACCTCTGTACCGATTCTCTTGAAGCCTTCATCCGATAACTCTTTCAGGCCAACGGTTTCAAAATAGCTTTTATCCCATGCTGTTTCCTGGGCCATGTAGGTCCATTTACAGGTTAGGGTACAGACAGAACGCGCTAGATCCCCGGTTGCTCGCCAAGTCAAAAAATCCGTCAAATCCATAAACTGCCAAGCGTTATTAAATACCTCAGGACGGTTTTCTTTTAGCCAAAGGAGCTTCGGAGTTTCCATTTCAGGTGAAATACGACCGCCAACATAATCTAGAACCCGATGTCCCAATGCATTTATGCGCTCTGCCTGTTCGATCGCTCGGTGGTCCATCCAGAGCATGATATTTCGTTCTGGCAGCGAAGGGTCACCGACCGGTAGTGGCTCGCCCTGCGCTCCCAAGACGACCAACGAGCAGGTTGCGTCAAAGCCAATACCAAGAATATTTTCAGCTTTGACTGCTGACAAAGCGAGTGCACCGCGCACCGCTTTAATAACAGCCTGCCAAATGTCGTTACTCGATTGTTCAACGACATTACCGTCTTCTCGATATAGCGCAATGTCAGACTTATCTGTTGCGATAAGCATGCCATCGACAGAGAAAATCCCTGCTCGGGCACTACCTGTGCCAACATCAATACCCAGTAGATACCCAATATTTTTGCTCATAACCTACTCCCTTTGAACGGCCTAGAGATCGACACTGTTTGGTAGAATAACCATATCTCTGATAACCACCCCAGGTGATCTCGTTAACATAAACAAAAGGGCTTCGGCGACCTCGCGAGGCTGCATAAGGGAGCCATTGGCTAATGCCTCTTCCATTTTTTCCTTCGGCCAATCATCTAGCAACGCGGTCACAACTGGCCCCGGAAGAATAGCCCCCATTCTAATACCATGTTCCGATACTTGGCGTCGGGTCGAGTGGAGAAAGGCTTGAACGGCAAATTTTGAGGCGGTGTAAATCGGTTCCCACACAACAGGAACGACGCCAGCAACGGAGCTGGTAAAAACAATATCACCGGACTTACGTTCAATCATTCTCGGCAAAACGGATCGGATAGCGCGGAATGTCGCATTTACGTTGAGATTGAGCACACGATCCCATTCATCCGGGTCACCCTCTGCCGCAGGTCCGCCAACATAGGCTCCCGCATTGGCATGAAAGATATCTAGATGTCCAACTATTTTATGAATGCTGTCGCCTAGACCTGAGACTTGTGACGGGTTAAGGAGATCTATCACCAGGGGTTTCGCATTGGGTCCCAGTTCGGCGCAGATTTCCTCAAGTTTATCTTGCGCTCGATCGATTAAGACAACAGTCGCACCTTGCTCAATCAAAATACGGGCACAGGCCAAGCCAATACCAGATGCCGCACCGGTTATAGCCGCGGTCTTCTTGCTTAATAAATTATTCATTGGATCTAATCCTTCTGTCTAGGCACGGCCATGACTTGCTCGCGAGCGGCGCGCTAATGAATCGACAATCACCGCAATCGCCAGCACCGCGCCGGTGATCATGTAACGAAGTGACGAACTGAGATTGAGCAGAGTCAAGCCATTTGAAATGGCCATAATAACGAGAACGCCAAGCAGCGCCGACCAGGCAGATCCACGACCCCCAAATAATGATGTGCCGCCAATGACTGCAGCCGCTATCGCATTCAGATTAACATCGCCAGCGCCTGCCTGCTGGCTGGCGGACGCTAAACGAGAGGCTGCAAAGACGCCACCGAGCGCTGCAAAGGTTGAACAAACCATAAAGGCGGACATTCGAATTTGCTGTACATTGATGCCAGAGCGCCGAGCAGCCTCTGAGTTCCCACCCACAGCAAACATAGAACGACCCCATTTAGTGCGGGTTAAGGCGTAGTCAAGAATGATGACAAACAGCACGAACACACCGAACATCCATGGCACACCCCGACCCTGCTCCAAATAAAACACAGCGAATACCAACCCGATGGTAAAACCAACGGCCTTCAGTGCTGGCAGCGTCATACCACTGGATGACAGGTTCGCCGCAATTCTTTTTTTACTGTTTCGCAAGCCTCCGAGGACAATAAGAACACCGGGCGCAATAGCTAACAGATAGGAAAGCCATGCCGGCATAATTAAAATCTGGCCAAAGCGGACCAGTGCAGATGTAAATGGCAAATTAATCGAACCGCTCGGCCCTAGGATATAGAGCTGCATACCTAACAACGTCAGCAGCCCTGCTAAGGTTGCCACGAAGCTCGGCATATCGAACCGGTTGCGCAGAAAACTAAAAACGGCCCCAACGGCAGCGCCGGTTAACAATGCAGCGAAAATTGCGACCGGTAGAGAGAAGCCCGTGTTTATCCAAAGAACTCCGATCACCGCTGACGATAGGCCGCTCATTGAGCCAATCGAGAGATCGATTTCACCCAGTAACAGCACGCACACCACACCCAGGGAAATCAGACCAACCGCTGCGGCATCGAACAGCAAATTAACCAAATTATTAGGTGCTAGGAAGATTGGATTCAATATAGTGAATACGGTGGAAATTAACAGCAGGCCGATAACCACAGGTAACATACCTAAATCGCCTGATCTCACTCGATCAAGGAACCCACGCAATGCCCCGGTCAGGCCGCTATCATAACGCACACGGGAGTCAGCCCGGTCGAATTTAGGTATGTTCGGATCTGTTCGATTATTCTGAGTCATTGAATTTCCTCCCCAGCCGCTATAATTCTTGCTTCTCGCCGTGACACCGAATTCTCGCTTGCCCCTGTAATGGCGGCAACTAGTTCATGTGGCGAGGTATCGGACGTAAAGACACCATTGTTCTGGCCGAGCCTTAACACCACAATACGATCGGCAACGGCGCGTACGTCCTCCATATTATGAGAGATCAGGATGACGCCGTGGCCACGGTCGCGAACCCGCTCGATCAAATTCAAAACCTCCGCCGTCTGGGCAACGCCCAAGGCCGCAGTGGGTTCATCCAACATTATGATTTTTGGGTCAAGCAAAAGCGAACGCGCGATTGCCACCGTTTGCCGTTGACCGCCCGATAGCGAGGCAACTGGCTCACGTACTGACGGAATTCTTGCAGCCAATTCTTGCAAAAGCTTCCATGCACGCACCTCCATCTCAACCTCATCCATGTGCCAAGGGGATATTTCATTGCCAAGAAAGAGGTTTGAGACGACATCTAAGTTCTCGCACAATGCGAGGTCTTGAAATACGGTCGCGATGCCCATCTGCAGTGCCTTTCCAGGGGTATCGAAAGACACTTCCTGGCCCATATATTCGATAGTCCCGGACGTTGGCTGATGAACACCCGCCAGAACCTTAACCAGGGTTGATTTGCCAGCGCCGTTATCACCCACTAGGGCGACGACTTCGCCAGCGTAGACATCAAGATCTATATTTTCGAGCGCAGTTACCGCGCCAAATTG
This sequence comes from Cryomorphaceae bacterium, assembly GCA_047612385.1. Lineage (GTDB taxonomy): Bacteria > Pseudomonadota > Gammaproteobacteria > Pseudomonadales > Halieaceae > JBALVT01. Next base: position 6,005 of record JBLGAR010000187.1, read on the forward strand.
CTTACTCACACCCCTTAGGCTAAGAAGTAAATCTCCGCCAATAGGGACAGAATCAACCGGATCCATGGTCTTCTCCACCAAAGTACTGAAGTCGCGCCGCCAGAGGATGGCGACGCGGTGATTTTAACTACTTAGCGATACCCAGTTGAGCACAGGCAGCTGCATATTCTGCTGTGCAAACTTGGTCTGCGGTCTGAATGCCAGTATCAAAAATAAGCTCTTTGATATTATCTTGGGTAACAACCGCCGGTACGAACAATTGTGAGGGCGTGTTATACAAGGTTGTGCTGGCAACAGGTGTTCCACCGTTAAGAAGCGTAACCGCGAGTTCTGCCGCAGCAGCAGCAACAATCTCTGAAGGCTTGGAGATCGTATTGTATTGGTCGCCCGAGATGATCAGTTGAAGTGCCGCGATGGTTGCATCATTACCGGTTACTGGAGGTAACGGCGTAACTCCGGCCGCTTTTAGTGCAGCAATTGCGCCACCGCCAGTTCCATCATTCGCAGCAACAATGCCATGAATCTTATTACCAAATCGAGTTACCTGACCGGCAGCCCATTCCTGTGCCTTCGGTGGCGCCCACTCAGGGGTATCAAATTCTGACAGGGTAATGTACGGCGACGCGTCAAGGGCTCGATCGACCCCGTCTCGAATTAAGCCAGCGGCGGCGTCTGTTGGTGAACCGTTAATTTGAAGAACACCAGCTCCAGATGGCACACCATCTCGCTTCAACTGATCGATCAGCGATTGGGCAATTGCATAGCCAATGCCTTCGTTATCAAATGACACATAGAAATCAGCGGGTGAGTCTGGGATTGGACGGTCATAGGCAATAACCTTAACGCCCTGCGAATGTGCAATTTCGACTAGCGCTGCGGCGGCAGCCGAATCGACTGGATCGAGAACGATCACTTTAGCACCCTGTGCGATCACCGAATTGAACTGCTGTTGCTGCAGCGCGACATCCCCATTACCGTTTTGGTAGATAAGCTTACAATCTGCGCAAAGCGCGCCCATGGCGCTTTCAAAGCCTGGCCAGTCGTGCTGTTCATAGCGAGTGGATGCCTGGTCTGGCATAAGGAATGCGACGGTCTCAGCCATGGCCCCGGTCGCGAGTATTGTTGCGGCAAGAGTTGACATTGCAGCGATCTTGGTAAACTTAGTCATTTTTATTCTCCGTTATGCTTAGGTAGGCGCAGCTGCCCAT
>JBLGAR010000188.1:0-6780 GCA_047612385.1 Cryomorphaceae bacterium
CCCTCACCCGAGTCGCCTCATGTGATTGCTCTGCTGGATTATTCTCATACTGCTCCGTGCTATGGATCACATCGGGCATCACCCTGGGGAGCATTGTGTCCGTTTTGGACAGAAAAACCCTAGGACCCCAACTTGGTACTGCGGCTTGACCTGTGCAATATCAACTAAGTCGCGTGGGGACACCACGCTCGCATCCCTGGGGTCATGTCCCGGGGAGTGCAGCCCTTAACCTTCCCGAGCATTAGCCACCATGACTTCCGTGGTGATCATCAGCCCGGCAATTGAACTCGCCGCCTGGAGGGCGACGCGCGCAACTTTGGTAGGATCCAGTATCCCCATTTCTATCATATCGCCATACTCGCCAGTGGCCGCGTTGTATCCGAAGTTGCCCTTGCCTTTGCGTACCTTATCCAGCACAACTGACGCCTCTTCGCCTGCATTGCTCACTATCTGGCGAAGCGGAGTCTCCATAGCGTGCAAGGCAGCGGCTATGCCGTGGTTCTGGTCTTCGTTATCTCCCTTCAGCCCCGAGATGGCCGCCGCGGCGCGCACCAAAGCGACTCCGCCGCCTGCCACCACTCCCTCCTCTACGGCGGCGCGGGTAGCGTATAGGGCGTCTTCCACGCGGTCTTTTTTCTCTTTCATCTCGATTTCAGTCGCAGCACCGACTTTAATCAGCGCGACGCCGCCTGCCAGCTTGGCTTCGCGCTCCTGTAATTTTTCTCGATCATAGTCAGAGGAGGTGTTCTCAATCTGAGTTCGGATCTCACTTACTCGGCCTTTTATGGCTGCCGCATCGCCGGCGCCGCCTATGATGACGGTCTCATCCTTGTCCATGGTTATGCGTTTGGCGCGGCCCAAATGCTCCAGAGTCGCAGATTCGGGGTCTAGTCCGACTTCCTCTGAAATTACCGTCGCACCTGTTAGGACAGCAATATCTTGTAGCACGGCCTTGCGCCGGTCACCAAAGCCAGGGGCTTTACAAGCAGACACAGTGACAGTGCCGCGTAGGTTGTTGAGTACCAGGGTCGAAAGAGCGTTTCCCTCCACACCCTCGGCCACAATAACTAACGGTTTTGAGGCCTTTGCGACTTCTTCTAGTAGATGCAGTATTTTGCGAATGCTGGAAATCTTTTTCTCTACTAGTAAGATATAAGGCTCCTCCAGATCAACACTCAGAGTCTCCGGCTTGTTGATGAAATAGGGTGAAAGGTACCCTCGATCGAATTGCATTCCTTCGACAATCTCCAGCTCATTTTCTAGGCCTGAACCATCCTCGACTGTGATGACACCGTTTCTACCTACTTTTTCCATCGCTTTCGCAATAATATCGCCTACTTGGTGATCGGAATTTGCCGAGATGGTACCCACCTGAGCGATAGCCTTTGTGTCGTCACAGGGGATAGATGCACCCTGCAGATGCTCGACGGCGGCAGCGACCGCTTTATCAATACCGCGTTTGAGGTCCATAGGGTTAATACCCGCAGCCACAGACTTCAATCCTTCATTGAGTATCGATTGGGCCAGGACGGTGGCAGTAGTAGTGCCATCACCGGCTTTATCAGAGGCCTGTGAGGCAACGGCCTTCACCATCTGGGCACCCATGTTCTCGAACTTCGACTTCAGTCGGATTTCCTTGGCAACGGATACACCATCCTTAGTCACCGCAGGCGCGCCGTAAGACTTATCCAGGATAACGTTGCGGCCCTTGGGCCCGAGAGTTGTCTTAACGGCGTTGGCGAGAACATTCACGCCTTTGAGCATCTGCGAGCGAGCTTCTTCGCCAAAAAGTACGTCTTTAGCTGTCATGATCTAACTTCCTAAGTAGCTGTTAAAAATTAATATGGTTGGTCTTACTCGATGACAACAAATATTTCGCTCTCACCCATGATGATCAGTTCTTCACCATCAACTTCGATGGTATTGCTACCGGTGTGTCGGCCGAACACAACGCTTTCGCCCACAGCGCTGATTTCTCCCTGGTTGGGTTTTTTGCAGAGTGTTTATGGTACTTACTTTTTGCTCGACCCCACTCCATGCACCGCGCGCAGCTTCTTACCAATCCAGCTGCCGCGGCAATGTAGCTAAGATTCAGCGCGTTCGAAAGCAAACAAAATTTGAGGTGAGAGTAACTGAATTTTGTGCTGAGGCTGTTGGGCTTAGGGCTGTAGCGTGGGTGCGGCCAGGAACGAATTGTTTTTCAACATACTCGAGACTTCCTCTAACAGAGGTTTTTTGGCGCTGTCTTTGAGATAAGCGGCAAAAATACTCTTGGAAATGGGTGCCGCGCCCTCGATTTTGTGGAATTGTCCAATGTCCAAATAGGGTTGAACAATGGAAGCCGGCAAATATGCGGAACCACCGTGCTGAAGAATAAAGTCCAATGCTATTCGCCCGGTACTAGTGTATAGAACGGGTTTGCCTACAAATTGGCTGAGCTTGGCATGCTTGATGCTAAAACTGACGCCCCAGTCCACCTGTATATACTGCTTTACCGAAATACCGTCTGATTCGAAGCTCGGGAAACTGGAAACCAAGATCAAATCGATATCTTGAACTTTTTCGAGTGAGTAACCCTCTAGCTTCGGAGGATCAAACAAAACAACTATATCCAGCGTTCGCCCCACCAATTGACTGACGAGTAAATCACTCCCGTGGCATTCAGCCCTGAGGGTAATGTCCGGGTATGCTACGTACACCTGATGCAAATAGTCTTGCAGTATAGAATCCCACAAATTCGCAGTGCCACCGATAGCCAGCTGCGATATCTGCCCGTCGGCCAGGTTGGATTCATGAACTGCACGATTCCAACTGGATAGGATTGATTCGGCAAAGGGCTTGAACCGTTCCCCTGCAGGGGTCAGCGTGATGTTGTTTCGGTATCGCGTGAACAGCGGCAAACCGATCAACCCTTCCAATTGTTTGATTCTGGCGCTAACCGCCGCGTGAGTCAGGTAAAGATTATCGGCCGCGCGGGCAAAATGTCGCGTTTTGTCTACTTCGAGAAAAGTTTTGAGTAGTTCAGTATCCATGCTGAGGCCAAAAAAAATGTTGTTATCAGGTAGAAATATACATCCTTTTCAGGTTCAAGCGTATATCACCGTAAAGATTACACTCTATTTCGAATGGCCCGATACCTATCGACAATATCATCTTTTAGAATCATCCAGGCGATGTTTGCGTCCTCTGTGGGGTACCAGGGTTTTCCCCTCGAAATAGGACACACTTGGCTGAAACTGTCGAAGTGCATGCGTGTGCCAACTGGATTGTCTCCCAGAGCAATGAAGGGTGATCTGTGCAGATGTTAAAATTGACCTGGCGATAAAAAAGCCGCATCGCTGCTACGCCAGAGTTGCCAAGCCCGAATAGATACACGGTTCAAGCTCTCCATTATTACAAACCACCAGCGCCCTACCGAGCTCTCATCAGTATATTCAACGGAGTTCTCAAACCTGGCTTAACACACCATGCGCGGTTCGAAATATCCTCGGCTGAGACGCCTACCTTGCAGCGTTACTCAGTGTTCTACCGAATCGAGCGCAACGGTGATACTTTGCTTCATTACAAAACCTGTCGCATATCCGCCAACACACGCCCCAGATAAACGCAGCCGCCATTCATCTGATCGACCGTCAACTTGCCTTCACGCGCTTTTGCCGCAAGTGCAGAAACTTCCTGAGCGACGTCCATTACGCTCTTCTGATCGGCATCATCATGGTTAGTGACATGGGGTATGCCGACCCAGTTTCTATGCCGGTTGGCTCCGCCGATATCCAGCACCAGAGCTTGGTGAAATGCTGATATCTCAGCACTCCCAAGACGCGGGGGCTTGCGGATCGATTTGATACCGCTCAATCGCATCTGAGCAAATCTGCGGGGCGATCTGTTCTCGTTGGGCAAGCTCAGCCAGCGTTGCGACAACAATATGCCTGCGATCGACCTCGAAGAAATCCCGCAGCATAGTGCGTGAATCACTGCGTCCAAAGCCATCTGCGCCCAAAACGACAAATGGCGCTTCTACATACGATGCTATGAGTTGCGGTACTGCTCGAACATAATCTGTCGCTGCTATCACGGGCAACTCCCCGCTCAGACAATCGACGACATGACTGCGTCTCGACTCTTGCAAAGGGTGTAGACGATTCCATCTCTCCACTGCCCGTGCCTCGCGGGCCAGTTCAGTAAAGCTGGTAACACTCCAGACCTCGCTACTGATACCCCAGTCCTGGGCCAGCAGTTCACCGGCGGCAATCACCTCCAGCAAGATCGTGCCCGAACCAAGTAGTCGAACTTTTGGGCTCGCTTCCTCTACTTCTGTTAGCGCCAGACGATACATCCCCTTGATCACCGCTTCCTCTAGGCCCTCAGGCAGGCTCGGCTGGGCGTAGCTCTCATTCATCACTGTGATGTAATAGAACACGTCTTCTTGCTGTTCCAGCATCTGCCGCGCACCATGGTCCACAATGAGGGCAAGTTCGCAGGCAAACGCCGGGTCGTAAGCGCGGCAATTGGGCACAGTAGAGGCGATCAGGTGGCTGTGACCATCCTGGTGCTGCAGCCCTTCACCGCTGAGCGTGGTCTTACCTGCAGTAGCCCCCATCAGGAACCCGCGGGCGCGCTGATCAGCGGCGGCCCATATCAGGTCGCCAATACGCTGGAAACCAAACATCGAGTAATAAATATAGAACGGCAACATGCTGAGGCCATGCACAGAATAACTGGTGGCCGCTGCCGCCCAGGAACTGATGGCCCCAGCCTCGCTAATACCCTCCTCGATGATCTGGCCGTCCAGGGCCTCGCGGTAACTGAGGATCGAACCAATATCCTCTGGCTCATATCGCTGCCCAACACTGGAATAGATGCCCACCTGTTTAAACAAGTTGGCCATACCAAAGGTTCGCGCCTCGTCGGCGACGATCGGTACTACTCTTGGGCCAAGATTCTTGTCTTTGAGTAGGTTCGCCATCATCCGCACAAACGCCATAGTGGTTGACATTTCTTTGCCCTGGGCTGCGATAGCAAAACCACCATAGCTCGCAAGTTCCGGTACCGGCAATGATTCAACGCTGGAAGAGCGTACAGGCATGTAACCGCCCAGCGCTTCACGGCGCTGATGTAGATAGCGCATTTCCGGGCTGTCGTCGGGGGGTCTGTAGAAGCTTAGAGATTCCGTTTCTTCGTCAGACAAGGGCAGCTCAAAACGATCGCGAAACGCCAGCAAATCTTCCCGGGTCAGCTTCTTCTGCTGATGCGTCGTCATCTTGCCCTGGCCAGAATCGCCCATGCCGTAGCCCTTCTTAGTCTGGGCGAGGATGACCGTGGGACGACCGCTGTGTTCCACGGCGGCCGCATAGGCCGCATATATTTTTACAAGATCATGGCCACCACGCTTTAGGCGATCTATCTGCTCATCGGTGAGCCCCTCTGCCAGACGCTGCAGCGCTGGATTCTGGCCAAAGAAATGGTCGCGATTAAAACGGCCATCCTTGGCGGCGAAGGTCTGAAACTGCCCATCGACTGTATCGGCAAAGGCGCGCACCAGGGCACTTTCACTGTCTCGGGCGAACAGACCGTCCCAGTCCGAACCCCACACGAGCTTGATCACATTCCAACCCGCGCCACTGAATAACGCTTCCAGTTCATCGATGATACGGCCATTACCGCGCACTGGACCGTCAAGACGTTGCAGGTTGCAGTTGACCACCCACACGAGATTATCGAGACCTTCACGGGCCGCTAGGGTCAGCGCCGACATGCTCTCGGGCTCATCCATTTCGCCGTCGCCAAATACCCCCCAGACCTTACGCTCAGACGTGTCCTTAAGTCCGCGGTGTTGCAAGTACCGCATAAAGCGCGCCTGATAAATGGAGCTGATGGGACCGATCCCCATTGACCCGGTTGGAAACTGCCAAAAGTCGGGCATCAACCAGGGGTGAGGATAACTGGACAGGCCGCGTGCACCTGCCCTGCCTGCCGTGACCTCCTGCCGGTAATGATCAAGGTCAGTCTCCGTTAGCCTGCCCTCGAGATAGGCGCGGGCATAGACACCAGGCGCAGAGTGCGGCTGATAAAACACCAGGTCACCACCAAATGCATCGCCCGCCGCCCGAAAGAAATGATTGAAGCCAACTTCGAATAAATCTGCGGCACTCGCATAGCTCGCAATATGTCCACCTAGCTCACCGTAAGCCTTGTTGGCTCGCACCACCATCGCCAACGCATTCCAGCGCATTAGGGAAACTAGCCGCTCCTCCAGGGCGAGATCACCGGGAAATGCCGGTTGCTTATCCACCGGAACGGTATTGACGTAGGGTGTGCCGTGCACCGGCTGCCACCCTATAGCCGGATCGCGGGCAATCTGGGCTACCGCATCAAGGATTTGTCTTGCTCTTTCCGAGCCGGCGTTAACCACAAGCGATTGCAATGCCTCGCACCATTCGGCCAGTTCCAGGGCATCAGCATTCGCTGCGGAGGTACTGTGCAACACTTCAGTGGACTCAATCATTAAAACTCCCTTTCTCGACGCTAATATTGTATCTTCACGTTCACAGCATTTATTGCCATATTTAACCCCTAATACATTACTAAACGGCATAATCTGCGGCCCATGCCAATTTTGGAACTTAAAATGATAGTTGACGGAATCGATCAAAAAATCCTCCACGAACTCCAAAGAAACGCCAAGCTAACAAACGCCGAGCTTGCTGGACGAATCAATCTGTCCCCTTCACCGTGCCTGAAGCGGGTCAAAAAACTGGAAAGCTCTGGACTCATACGAAG
>JBLGAR010000189.1:0-6770 GCA_047612385.1 Cryomorphaceae bacterium
ACCCGGAACTGAAAACCATCGAAGGCATCATGGCGAATCCGGAGCTAGTGGACAGCCGCTTTAACAACTGCCCGAGTGGTTGGGGCTGCCGTGTTGTCAGTGATAATCTGACTCGCGCTCTTGATCTTAAATCATCAGGCATCAAGGTATTCGATCACGGTTCCGGTGAAACTCTGGCGACGTCAATGGCCTCCGCGGTTCAGAGCGAAGAGCCTTGGTTCGGTTACTACTGGGGTCCGACTGTACCACTGGGCAAGTACGACATGACTCGGGTTAAAATTGGCGATTACAAGCCAGATGTTCATACCCGTAACCAGACCCAAATGGTCGAAAATCCCGGCGTTTCCGATTTCCCTGCCGCCACTATTCTAACGGCTGTCACTACCAGCTTCGGTGAGCGCGAGCCAGAAGTAGTTGAAATGCTGAGTAACATGACCTTTAAAACCAGCACTATGAGCGCCCTGCTGGCCTGGATGGATGAGAACAACGCCTCCGCCGAAGAGGCTGCCGTTTACTTCCTGAGTAACAACACCGACGAATGGTCTGGATGGCTGAATGCTTCAGCCACCAAACGACTCGCCAACGTACTTGGCCGGTAGACGCTATCAAGAAGAGCCGGCACGCCGGCTCTTCTTTTGTTAGATCAATAAAAATCACACCGAATACCTCATGCTGAATGCGCAAGGAATATTGAACGCTCATGGCAACCTATGACTTCCTATTTTCATCTCTCGGACTTACGGAGTGGTGCGCTGAAGGCAAGAGCGACGCGCCCATGTCGATGGCCGCACTACTCAACAAATCCAAGGGGACGGAAGCCGACGCGCAATCCCTTTGGGACGTGCCGTTTCCATCCATGGATGCACTCAATGACTCCTGCGCAGCTTTCCCTCAGTCCCGGGAATTAACCAAGGGGCTGGAGCAAGGTTTTCTGGCCGTCAAAGACAATCTCAGTATTGTGCTGGACCCCATTACCCAGCCCCTGAGCTGGGCCCTTGATGGCGCCCTTTACAGCATGATCACTACGCCCTGGTGGATCGTTATTCCGATACTGCTGGCGATTGTTCTTTTTATCACCAAATCCTGGAAGCTGGTCGGCTTCGTGGCTGGCAGCCTATGCCTGCTTGCCTTCATCGACTACTACGTATACGCCATGCAAACACTGGCGATTATATTTGTCTGCGCGTTCATCTGTGTGCTGCTGGGCGTGCCCATTGGTATCGCCATGTCCCGAAATGACATGATGCAGAGGGTGACTATCCCGGTACTGGACATGCTGCAGACCCTGCCGCCTTTTGTGTATCTGATCCCGCTGATTTTTCTGTTCAGCGTGACCGAGTCCAAACTGTACGGCATCGCCATCATCCTTTACGCCATTGTGCCCGTTATACGCATGACCAACCTTGGTATCCGGCTGGTAGACCCAGACGTGATTGAAGCCGCGAATGCCTTCGGCATGACCAGACGGCAAAAGCTGTACAAAGTACAGATTCCGCTAGCGCTCCCTAACATCATGGCAGGGGTAAACCAGACCATTATGATGAGCCTGGCCATGGTTGTTATTGCCTCCTTGGTATCGGCCCCCGGCCTTGGCGTGCTGGTACTCCAGGGCATACGTAATCTGGAACTCGGTGTCGGCCTAGTAGCGGGTTTTGGCATTGTTATTCTGGCGGTCATTCTGGACCGAGTAACCAAAGCATCGCTGGCGCGCATTAACGCCTCGCAAAAACAGTAAGGAAGCGCATTGTGGATCGGGACATCAAAATTTCAATCCGGAACCTGTACAAGATTTTCGGCCCTACTCCCGAAGTTGCCCTTGAGTACGTAAAACAAGGCATGGGAAAAGCCGAACTACTCGAAAGGCATCAGCACGTACTGGGTCTTCAGGATATCAACGTGGATATGCACGAGGGCCATGTAACCGTCATCATGGGGCTGTCGGGATCTGGCAAGTCCACGCTCATTCGGCATCTCAACCGTTTGATTGAACCCACCGACGGTGAAATTGCAGTCGATGGCGAGAACGTGCTGGCGTTTGACGAAGACCAGTTGCGCAAGCTGCGCAGGGAACGCATGTCAATGGTGTTCCAGAAATTTGCGCTACTGCCGCACAAAACTGTTCTTGAAAATGCAGGGATGGCGCTTTCCGTGCGCGGCCATAAAATTGAGGAATTCGAAGCGGAAGCCGAAAAATGGATCGCCCGCGTGGGCCTGGAAGGCAACGAATATCAGTACCCGCACCAATTGTCTGGTGGCATGCAACAGCGCGTTGGTATCGCTCGGGCACTGGCCTCTAACTCACCGATCATGCTGATGGATGAGGCCTTCTCGGCGCTGGATCCACTGATACGGTCAGACATGCAAGACCTGCTTCTGGAACTTCAGGATGAGCTGCATAAGACCATCGTTTTCATCACCCACGATCTGGATGAGTCACTGAAACTGGCAGACCACTTGGTCATACTCAAGGAAGGTTATATTGTTCAACAGGGTGAGCCGCAAGAAATACTGATGCACCCGAACGATCCATACATCGTCAACTTTATCAGCGACATCAATCGTGCCCGAGTACTGCGGGTTCGGTCCATCATGAAGAAAACCACGGAAGTGGCTGACAACGTGGCCGGCGATATCGGTGAAAGAGACAACCTGGAATCGGTGATTGCACTGTCCAGAGGCGATACCAGCCTCACCTATCGCGTGGTTCGCAAAGGTGCGCAGGTCGGGATTCTGAGAGTCCAAGACCTGTTCAAGGCTTTGGTGCCAACTGAAAGCCCGGAAGACAACACCCGCTCGCATTATTGAAAGAACTAAAACCGGGACAGGTCTGGTCATCAGAATCGAGCCTACCCGGCTTTTCATCAAGCCTCCCAAGCTCCAGCGTAGCCATGTTGAGCCGTTTTCCTTAATCGAAGTTAACCGCATCATCCAATCTGTACGCGAAGATTATTGTCACTATTATACGGTGCCCTTTACTCGGGCATGCGTACCGGCGAAATAGACGGGCGTCCCTAGGGGTTTGTTGATTCTAAGCGCGGCCTGATCACTACCAAAGAAACCTTGGTGCAAGGCATCACCGAAGATACCAAAATGGTCCGGAGCTTGAAATCCTCAGGCTTTACTTTGTTGGCGTATGTGATCTGAGCGTATGGTAAATATCGTAACAACCATCCACGACAAGATCTTGAATGAGTAGCGATCGGGCTCAAATTCTAGCATTTTAATTTTGGACATCGTTGATATGAACGAAACATCTGAATATTTTTTACCCACCGACAACAACGACCCGCTGAGTAAACATCACACTCCTTCCGGCATTTCTGACCGCGTAGCATTTCGTTTAACCAGAATGTTGCGCTTTTTAGCAGACCTTTTTTTTGCCAAGCGCTATGGCCATCGTGCAGTGGTGTTGGAAACCGTCGTGGCAGTGCCGGGAATGGTTGCTGGAATGGTACGGCACATGCGTTCACTCCGTAGGATGGAAGACGACCGAGCAACGATTCGCATACTGCTGGAAGAGGCCGAGAACGAACGTATGCACTTGATGACGTTTGTGGAAATTGCTCAGCCCAGTGCCTTCGAGCGTCTCTTAATTTTATTTGCCCAAGGTATTTTTTTCACCAGCTTTTTGGCTCTTTATGTTGTTTCTGGCAGCACTGCACATCGCCTAGTTGGGTATTTCGAGGAAGAGGCGGTATATAGCTATGGAGAATATCTAGCCGAGGTGGAGAGCGGTCGCTTGGAAAATGTCCCTGCTCCGAAAATTGCGATTGATTATTGGAAATTAGCTGCTGACGCAAGACTGCGTGATGTCATCTTAGTGATCAGACAGGACGAAGCCAGTCATCGAGATGTTAATCATCGATTAGCTAATAGCTATGATGTTTGAACACGTTATTTGCTAGTGACAAGTTCGTTACCGAAATTGAGGAAAATTCCGGCTAGGCCTTCCTAGACCGCCACTGCCTTCACTCAAGATGCAAAAACCTGCCGCCGGAAATACCGATAAGTTTCTACTGACGCTGAATTGCGCCCTAGATTAATTGAAATGTACACAGTTGCATGGGCACTTAATAAAAGCGTTGCGTCTGACCCTTTTGCCAGCTTGCATTCAAGCTTATCGATTGATTTCTCGATAACACCAAAAGAAAAGCACATTAATGAAATCGTATATATTTCACTCTACATATACACTGAAATACTCGATAACAGAGAGAACGCTATGGAACCCGGATCGGCAATATTGACAATGACTGTTTTGATGACGCCGGATGTGGCCAACTTTTTCGGCAATGTGCACGGTGGCACCTTGCTTAAGCATCTTGATGAAGTGGCTTATGCCTGCGCCAGCCGGTATGCGGGTGCTTATGTTGTTACTATTTCTGTCGACCAGGTTATGTTTCTTCAACCCGTTCATGTGGGCGAACTGGTGACCTTTCTGGCCAGCGTTAACTACACCGGCCGCACGTCCATGGAGGTGGGCATTAAGGTGGTCACGGAGAATATCCGTGAAAAGCTGGTCAGGCACACCAATAGCTGCTTTTTCACGATGGTGGCAGTTGATGACAACGGGAAATCCGTCGAAGTGCCCAAAATGGTACCCGTTACTGATGATCAAATCAGGCGATTTGCAAACGGTAAGGAACGCCGTGCGATTCGTATTGAGTTAGCGGAGCGCTATAAGGCACTTCATCGCTCAGGCAAGTAGCCGCACTCGCTGAATAGATTTTGGCCATCATTGAAAATGAGTTGGAAAAAGACAGCTAACTTGTTGATGCTAAATTCAATATAAAACTTCAGTTTAGCCTTCGTTACACAGCTTAAGTTTAACGAGGCAGCCATATTAATTTATTGCTTGCTGGAATGCTTGGTTGGCTATCAACTAGCTGAAAAAGCACAAACAGCTCACTAAATGGTTTGTGTATCTAACAAATTTAGGTATGGCAAGGATGCTGACAAGTTACCCACCCTAAGCGCATAGTCTGATAGTGAAAACTTAAAAACGTCACCGATTCCTTCCCGATATCATGGTGGCTGACCGAGGATGATCGCAACCGAGCGGAGAGATCGCAGGAAGCTACCCGATCGGGGGAGCGAGTGAAGCGACGATTAAAATCCGTCAATCATGCCCAGTGCTCCGTAAAAATCTATGCTTCGATTTTCAAATTATTCAATTTCGGACGATATTTAGTGTCAGCCGACCCACTGTCGTGACCTCAGGAATGGTGCGTTCAAAACTTGGGAAACAATCGTTATCTAGACCCGAGAATAAAATTACTTACACCTGACAAAGTTAAGTTGTGAGAACCAATAATTGCCCTACAAACTATCCTAATTAATATAGAGATCTTATCCATACATTACCGCGTGATTTCTGCAGTAAATCTATAGTTATCTTTTTAAAAAAATCATTGTTAAACCCACGCTCTTGCTGGCTTTTACCGAGAATTTAGGGCGATGTATTTAATATTTAGACGTCCCGAGGGTAGCGACATACGGCATAGTCGAGGCAGCGCCTCGCGTTGGATTTGGCTAGCGTGTGCAGTGGCCATACATCGTCCTCAGTGAGGATCTCGATATTGCTAGCCTAGAGCCTTAGAATTAGGGGATTCTAAAGGAAATTATATTGGCCGTCCGTCGTCGTACGCATTTCCGCTGGCTGGAGTCAGACTGTAAATCCCTGAGATCTGCAGTGGAGCCCGCGGGCCTAAATAATCCGCGGGCATCAGATAAGAATGAAGTCCGTGCCGCAATGACGACTTAAGTCATCTCTGTGTCCAGTATCGGCTTCTCGAAGTAGAGATAGTCGTTCTTCATGCGACAGATTTTCCAGCCCTCCGTGTCCCGGCGGTAACTCTCGAAGTATTGGACGCCAATACGACGCGAAGGCGCATCCGACACGGCCAAGGTAGACACCTCAACAGTCCAACGGCCGTTAGCGCTATTGTCGTTGATAATATCTATCAGCGGATTGGCGCCGACGGGTATCTGCCGCAACAAGTCATCATTTTCCATCAATTTTGTGAAGAAGTCGCGAATATTGTTGCGCCCACTCAAAGTGATATTGAAACCGTACTCCAACTCGGCGTCGTCGCTAAAACAGTCCACCAAAGCGTCCACATTCTTATCGAGAATACTGTACCAATAGGTATGACGCAGGTCCTTAATGGCTTCTCGGTGTTGTAACGTTGAAACAAGGGCTTCGAGGCTGCTCAACCTAGCATCCAGATCAGACATAGGGTTTCTCTTTTATTATTGATACGGTGTTGAAGTACGTCATACACACTAGCGAAACCAAGGCTAAAAGTCAGTGATTTAGTCAAAAAACTTTCGGGTATTAAGCTCTGCCATAATCTCTGAGTTGCCCAGCCAAATCGATCTCGCTCTGGCGTTGGTGTGATGTCAAAATTCGCATATAAACTGCAGGACTCACACCTTTATAAGCGCGACGGATTGAATTCACAGCACTAAGCGGAAAAGATAGTTGGCTAAAATGTTGGGCGCAGCGAAAACAGCCAACGGTATTTTTTCCGTTTGAAGTTCTTGTTAGCCATTTACAGGATTGTTAGGTGTTTTAAGCAGCAATTGATACATTCCCAAATCAAGCCATCGATTGAATTTGAATGCAACTTCTCTAACAGTCCCTATATGAGTAAAGCCCAATCTTTCATGAAGGATAACACTACCAATATTAGTAATATCTATACCACCAATCATGGTGTGATACTCCTGTTGCTTCGCCGCAGTAATTAATTTTTTCAGAAGCAATC
>JBLGAR010000190.1:0-6634 GCA_047612385.1 Cryomorphaceae bacterium
CTGAGATTGAATCGATAGTAGAGCCAGACTGCGTAACTGATGATGTCTGGTGGAAATCGGTGTCTTTTATATGTATTCATCCACTGATTCTATCAAATTGGGTATTTAACTTGGCAGTACCCGTATCACCGTAGCCTCTGTGTTTACTCTTCAAACGCCTAGCGTATTTCGGGCCAAATTTGATACAGAGCCTGCCCCATGAGCGCAGCGAGTACTTTGGGTGCCAGAGACGAATCGCTTCGCGGCTGACAGTGATTCCTCTCTCGGCTAGAAGATCTTCGATATCTCGATGACTGAGATTGAATCGATAGTAGAGCCAGACTGCATAGCTGATGATATCAGGCGGGAATCGGTGGCGTTTGTATGTATTCATTGGCCGATTCTACCAATTTCGGCGAGTTAAGTTGGCGATACCCTCTGTAGGATATTGACCATTCTTTCACCAGACCATGATTGCCAGATCTAACGATCCTCGCTATAGTTAAAACCTAAAGGTTCTCAACACTTCTCGGAGATTCTCAGTGTCAATGAAGGCAACCTCAGTTCGATTGGATGATGAAACCCTGGATCGGGTTGGCCGTATGGCGGAAGCCATGGATAGACCCCGTGCCTGGCTCATGGCACACGCCATCAAAAAGTTTATTGAACAGGAAGAGTGGTTTATCCGGGAAGTGGAGCTCGGCATTGAAGCAGCCGATGAGGGACGACTAAAAGAACATGCTGACGTAAAGGCCAAATGGGAGGCCAAACGTGCAGCTGCAATGGACTGAGCCAGCGACCCAAGACCTCGATAAAATTGAGGAATATATCTCCAGAGAAAATAGTCCAACAATAGCGATCGACATCGTTCTAAAAGTTATCGAAACAGTGGAAATGGTCTTGCCAGATCATCCACGCGCAGGCCGAATGGGGCGCGTTGCAGGCACCCGTGAATTCGTAGTAGAAGGCGTACCCTTCGTCGTTATCTACAGACAAATCGGCTCTGACCAGTTGCAGTTAATCCGAGTACTCCACGATGCACAGCAATGGCTGTCAGCGAATTAACACGGAAGGATTCGGCCCCACCCCAAAGTTCGGTTTCAAAAACCCGTTACCAGTCTTCAACTTACCGCAACCCGGCTCGGTATAATCCACCACCAACCTCGGCATAAGCTCGGTCCTGGCTCCCCCGCCCTACGCCATCAGCAAAACCCGTTAGCTTTCTTCGGCTTACTGCCCAGGTTTTCTTTAGACCATCCGCCTCATAAGCGGGGGGTGTAAAGCCCCGCAAGTCTATTTCCCAAGGTTTTTCAAACCAATCAACGGGTTACAAGTAGAGAGAGCCCCCGACTCTGAGAATAAGGTCTTCCAGAGTGTCAGACAGACTAGCCCATGATTTTTTGGGTTGGACAGAGGTTTTGGTGTGCTAGAGGTTACACATGGGTTACACAGGATTCAGGCGAATTTAAGCACAAAAACTAATTGCACCTAAGCCATTGATTGAAAAGAGAATTTGGTGGAGCCTAGCGGGATCGAACCGCTGACCTCAACACTGCCAGTGTTGCGCTCTCCCAGCTGAGCTAAGGCCCCGAAAAACTGCTAACTCATTGAACCAACTGGTATTTTGTCGCTGGATGTTCAATAAGAAGCTGCGCATTCTAGAGACCGAAACTTCCACTGTCAAGGTGAGTTCGCCAAGCTCTCGTTTCCAGGCTTGGCACAATCAAGAATCTAGTTTCGCTCTCCAGCCGGGACTACATAGTACTTACCCAGCAAGATGAACATCTCGTCTTCGGTGGTAACGCCACCTGTGACAGTACAGGCGTCGCAGCTTCCGCCATCACCACACATACTGTCGTCGGCGCCACAGGACAATCCAGGCGTGGGGCCTGCACTGCAGTAGGCTTTACCCAAACACTTAGTCCCCACCGACGTGGAATTACGCTTAAGCAAGTCGGGAAATTCCTGACCATTGTCGTAGGTCACACAGAATTTGAGCGTGCGTTCCTTCCTCTGGAGCTCGTCGTATTCCAGCGGTGGATCATAATTGATCTGCAGCGGATCGTTGTAAACACGGCTAACATAATCCGGCTTGGTTTTGTTCGGCTGGCAGTTAGTACCCACATTGCAGGGAACCTCCTGGGGTGGTAACCAGGTCTGCCACAGGACCCCGCGCTTGTGGGCATGCGAACCCAGCTCAGTCAGCCTGGCACCTATGGGCAAGGTCATTGTCGAACAATAGGTCCGCTGCTCGTAGGGTGGAACATTGGCAACAAAAATATCCTTTGAGTCAAAAATGCCACGGTTCCTGTAGATGCTCTCACTGGGTTGAGCAAAGATGAAATTATTGTATTGCTCTACCGTCGTGGACTCATCCGACAAATTGAACGCGTGTGAATTCCAGACAATCACTCCCTTGGTAGGAAGAACCGAGTAGACATTGGTTCCCAGTTTACTCTCCGACACAGGAACCTGTGCACCTCCCATACCGACCAGAGAGGACCTGCGGTCAACCGGGCCCCACCCTATGCAGGCAGTCGTTTTTATTGCGGGTGTGCCACAGACATAACGGCTACCACCACAATCGGCACCACCCAGCGCTACCGGTTCTCCAATACGAGTTGGATCACAGCTTGCTCCCTTGCTAGGACCATTGAGGCATTGCCAGGCGCCCCAGGAGGAATCTAGAGGCGATGCCTGCCCTACATAAACATCAATAATACTGTGATGGGATTGGGGGTCCTGAGTCAGCACTTGTTCCTTGATGGAAAAACATTTGCCATCGTAATTGTTGTAGACACCGCCCACACAAGCAGTCTTCACAGACTCTGGCAGCAACCCGGGCGTCTTTTCCAAATCGTAGTAAGTGGCGAAACACACTTCATTTTCACTTTCGGGTTGCACCGTCCAGGGCCCGCTCGTGAACTGAACGCCTTCCCCTAGCGGGGGAGCATCCGGGGGCGTAATCTTGTTGGCCTGAGGAGAGGTACCCTCGCCACAGCCTAACAATGTTGCTACGTCATCTACGTCATTGGTTTGGGGTGCGCCGTTGCGAATCCACAGGCGCATCGCTTCGAGATGATCAGCGGTCAGGGGGGCGCTGGCCAGCGGCATAGCCTGCCCACCACCAACCGGCAGTTCATCACCCAAGGTTCCTGCGGCCAATTTGCTGTAGAGGAAGCTAAGCCGTTGTTCGCCGGGATAGACACGCTGCATTGGCTCGCTTAGATTTGCAGCAGAAGGAACCCTGAACAAATTCTCATGGGAAGCTCCAGCGCTTAAATCCAACTCTCCCGCTGCATTTTCAGCACTGTGGCAGGCACTGTTGGTACAGTTATAGCCCTCAAAAATAATCTCTTGAATGCGCTCATAACTACCGCTAAACATGTTGCAATTCATATCGCCGGTCGGGGTCGACACTTTTCTGAACACAGGTTCGAGATAGTAAACATTGTCTGAATCCAAAATCTCCATCAGCAAATCGCTAACCTCAAACCCTGTGGTATAAATACGTACCTCAGCTACCTTGCCGCCGCCAAACAAGCCACCGTCACGCTTTTTCCAGCGCTTAAACTCATAGCCTTCATAGGGAACGGCCGTGAAAGTATCATCAAAGGTGGTATCGTCTATGGCAATCTCACAGCTTGTTTTCTGATCCCCGTCTGCAGCTGCGGCAACCTTGGAACCCGCCAGATGCGAAACATGCTTTGACCCGTGCATGTGATTAGAGTGCAAAGACTGCTGCGTGACCTCGGAACGACAATCATATTCGCCTGAGCCAGACAGGACATAGCCTCCTTCCGGGAGTACTATTTCCACTTTACATCCGGCCGCCATCGCGACAACCGACACAATACTCAGGAGCTTCACTGCACGTAACATTTCACACGCCTCTTATCTATGTTCTTCTTTTTATATCTCTATCTACTATACCAACTTACTGGGCTTTGAGGACCGGGGGGCTAATTTTGTATATTTTCTGAACACCTCTTAAAGGGCGTCTCTAACTGAATTGCTCGAGGAGATATTCCTGGATATCCGCAGATTCAAAAAGTCCCCGTTCACTATTGGGATCATACAAAAACGGGATGGACACTTTCCCGTGATTGTCTAAAAGATATTGTCGATTACCGACAGGGCTGTCGGGTGAGATATTAAGCGCTTCGCGGATAGGAGGTAATAACCAATCTGTCAGTTCTGAGCGGCCACAATTGCGCACCAGATAGGGAATTTCCAATTGACTTAGTAGCTCGCGCACTGGACGAGCGTAGGGACTGGATTCAAAACTGTATAACTCCAACATGAGTTCCGGGAGGCGTCCGGTTTTCGCCTGCATGCCACGCGCAACTGCGGGCGCACTAGCCAGCATTGATCCAAAGACTTGCAGCCCGCCCGCGCGCCACTTTAGCGGCAATGGTTTCTGCCCGTAGGTTTCGTAGAGGTAAGCCACAATATCTAGGGACTCATACATTTCGATGCCTGTATTGGGGTCTACCAGATAGGGGAACTGCGCCTTACCACCGCGCTCTATCACCTCTTTTCTGTAACGCTCACCCCTCTTCGGACACGGGTATATTGCTACATCCAGATCCAGCTCGGTAAGAATTTCTCTGACCAGGCGGCAATAGGGGCAATTTTCTATATCGTAAAGCTGCAACATTATCGTCGGCTTCACTTTGGCAGGTGAAGTGCTAATACCCGAGGTACCGCGAACGACCGTGGAAAACATGGAAGTGGCAAAGCCTAACCTTGACACAAGCTACTCCCCCGACAATTGCTGATATTCTTTTTCAAGGCGTTTCATCGCTTTTTTGGACACACCCCCAAGAACCTCTATAGCATGACGAATTCTCGCTCGGCTCATGTCCGGTCCAAGTAGCTCCATTGAATCGACCACCGAAAATGACGCGGCCGATCCCGAAATCGCGATAAACATCGGCGCCAGGAAGTCCTTCACTTTTATGCCCTGTGCATCCGCAGTATTTTTTAGTTCCGCCCAAATGTTATCGCGAGTCCAAACACCCAGTGCTTCCATCCGCCACAGAGAATATTGCAAACCCTTTACGATAGCGTCATTGTCGCCTTTGAGGCTTTCGAAACTGGCCGGTGTTAGTGGCAGCACCCCCGACACCAGAAAACTCGCTAGTGGTGCAAAATCACTCAGGGTTTCCATACGCTTTTGCGCGTGCGGCAGCACCTTTTTCAAAGTTTCATCGTTGTATGCCCAGCGAACCAGTCGTTCGGCGAGTTCGGTTTCACTCAGTTCCTCACGAATCCACATGCCATTAAGCCAACTCAATTTCTCAACATCGAAAATGGGGCCACCGAGAGAAACACGCTGAATGTCGAAATTGGCGAGCATTTTCTCCAGCGAAAACTTCTCGCTTTCATCGGGCATAGACCAGCCCATGCGCCCCAGATAATTGATCAATGCTTCCGGCAAAAAGCCCATTCGCTGATAATACAAAATACTCGTGGGGTTCTTGCGTTTACTCAGCTTTGATTTGTCGGGGTTGCGCAATAACGGCAGATGACAGAGCTGCGGCATATCCCAACCAAAATATTGATACAACAGCTTGTGTTTGGGAGCGGAATTAATCCACTCTTCGCCACGCAGTACGTGAGTGATTTCCATCAGGTGGTCATCAACAACGTTGGCCAGATGATAGGTAGGCATTCCGTCAGACTTCAACAAAATCTGAGCATCTACCATCGCCCAATCCAATTCGATGGTGCCTCGCAACATATCGTCAATCGCGCAGCTGCCCGCCTCTTCCGGAACCATCATGCGGATTACATAGGCATCGCCCGCGGCACTGCGGCGCTCAACTTCCTCTTCGGGCAATTTCAAATCGCTGTGTTTAAGCGCGGTGCCGTTGCCCTGGGCCCGTCTGGACTCTCGCAATTCATTGAGCTCATCGGTGGTTCGATAGCACGCAAAGGCGTTACCCTCTTCCACCAGCTGACGCGCATACTTGCTGTATATGGGCATACGCTCACTCTGGCGATAGGGACCGTGGTCACCCCCTTTATCGGGGCCTTCGTCCCAGTCCAAACCCAACCAGCGCAGTGAATCCAGTATCGCCTGCTCCGATTCAGGCGTGCTGCGGGCCTGATCCGTATCTTCTATGCGCAGCAAAAATTCACCGCCGTGTGCTTTTGCAAAACACATATTAAACAGCGCTATGTAGGCGGTTCCTACGTGTGGGTCGCCAGTGGGAGATGGAGCTACGCGAGTGCGAACAGTCATGATTATCCGTTTTGATTGAAGGTAATGGAGCGTTTTTTAGAGCGGCGATTATACGGATTGACAGCTGCGAATGCACGTTGGGGTGCGCAGAAGCTGTGTAACTAGTAAACTGCGCTATCAGTATTAAGTAGCGTTACCTGGGCGACATCACTATGACAAGAATCTACTTGCTTTGAACCCCTAAATAGGAATAATAAGCATTCTCAACAAAGAATCACCCCCCACAGGAATTCAGGATGGTCACTCTACTCCGATCCGCTTATCACGGCGCTTTCGCCGCACTAATTATAGGTATCGTCAACCTCGGATTTAGTCCCGCGGTGAGCTCAGCGGAGGTCAATATCTACTCCGCAAGGCAAGAGGCATTGATTAAGCCCCTCCTCGATAAGTTCACCACTGAAACCG
>JBLGAR010000191.1:0-6590 GCA_047612385.1 Cryomorphaceae bacterium
ATCGATTGAGCTGCAGGTTCACACTGTCTATGGAAAGAAGGCCTCAAGGCACAACATTATGGAATTGGGCAATCTGGTGGCATCAGCGCCAGGCCAAGGTCCACTGCTCTATCTGCTGATTGCCGCTGCACTGCATGAAGCCGGCATAGAGTATTTGGTATTTGTTGCCAATAAGACTGTTCGCCTCTCCATTGAAAGATCCGGTTTTACCCCGGTGGCGATACAAGCCGCTGATCCTGCAAGTCTGGGTCGCAGTGCCAAGTGCTGGGGAACGTACTATGAAGGCGACCCTGTTGTCATGCTAGCCGATATCGAATTGAGTCAGCGTCAAGCGCTGTCTCAACCTCTGCTGCGAGAGACACTGAAGCAGTACGAGGCGGAGATTGGCTCGTTAGCAGGGGTTATCAGGAGCTATAAAATTTGAACTTGCTGGTTGAGACACTGCGGAAAAGAGTTCGCAGCGCACCGGATGAGATTGTAATTGAAGGTAGCGAGACTCAATTCAGTGCGGCAAGCCTGCTTGCCAGCGCCGGGGCGTTGGCGGCGATGCTAGAGTCACAGCAGGTGTCCACAATCGCTTTATTGGCAAACAATTCGCCGGAGTGGGTGATAGTGGATATAGCCTGTCAAATAAAGGATTGCTGCATCGTGCCTGTTCCTACTTTTTTTACTCAGGCACAGGTGAGTAAATTACTGGATAACTCCGGTGCGCAGCTATTGATTTTTGAGCCAGACCAGTCTGCGATAGTCCCAGTAGCTGTCGCTGACAAAGCGCAGACAATTGATGTGCTACCGATTTTTCGCGCTTCAAAACTCACAGTAAAAAACAGTCCCTTAACGCCGCCAAACACCGGAAAGATAACCTTCACTTCCGGCTCAACGGGCGATCCCAAGGGCGTGTGCTTGTCGCTCGAACAGTGCTTGCGTGTCGCCGGCTCCCTCGCCGATGCGCTGGATACTGTGAAGCCGCGACACCTGTGCTTGCTACCGCTGAGCATTTTGTTGGAGAACATCGGCGGAATCTATATGCCCCTGTTGAAGGGCGGACGCGCTGTTGTACTCCCTCCGAGTGAATTGGGTATGCGAGGCAGTTCTGGATTAGACATTGATAGCTTTCTCAATGCCATTTCCAAACATCAACCGAATACTCTGATTATTGTTCCCGAATTTCTTACGGTATTAGATGCAGCTATGGAAGGAGGTTGGCAACCTCCAGTAAGTTTGGAGTTTGTTGCGGTTGGGGGTGCCCGGGTATCTCCAGAACTTATAGCCCGTGTTCAGCGTCGCGGCTTACCCGTCTATGAGGGCTACGGTTTATCGGAGAGCGGATCAGTGGTGAGCCTGAACACTCCGGCACATAATAAGGCCGGGACGAGCGGCCGTGTGCTACCGCATGTCCAGGTTCGGCAACGCAAGGGTGAGTTACAAATAGCGGGAAACACCTTTCTGGGCTATTTGAATCAACCCGATACGTGGGGTCGAACGACGCTCGAAAGCGGTGACCTGGGAACGATTGATGCCGACGGCTTTCTGACTGTTGCAGGGAGGAAGAAAAATGTGATTATCAATAGTTTTGGGCGAAACATCAGCCCGGAATGGGTAGAGAGCGAACTATCCGCCAGTGGTTTATTTGGGCAGGTAGTGGTGCTGGGTGATGCTCGGCCCACTTGTCTGGCTTTGTTAAGAACTCGAGATACTGAATTGTCCGACCTCAATATTCAGGCGGCAATAGATTTGGCCAACATTACGCTACCAGACTATGCCCGGATTGGACGATGGCTCCGAATGAGCGAAGCAATGACGCTCGAAAATGGCTTGTTGACTGACAACGGCAGGCCGCGCAGACAAAAAATTTATGAGCATTTCAGCGAGCAAATCGATCTAGCCTATAGCGGCCAACAGGAGACATTTTCACAATGAGTTTTTTTCAAACGCTTCAGGATTCTACCGAACTGGAAAGGTCACAGCTTCTAGATTGTGCATTGGTACACGATGCGCTTGAAGGGCGGATGAGCACAAATCAATATGTGGCTTTTTTGTGCCAAGCCTTTCACCACGTAAAGCATACCGTACCGTTGATGATGGCAGCCGGTTCGCGTCTTCCTCAAAACAAAGAATGGTTGCGGGTTGCATTGTTGGAATATGCCGAAGAGGAAATAGGTCACCAGGAATGGATACTCAATGACATTGCCGCCTGTGGATATGACCCTGAGAAAGCTCGGCACAGTGTTCCTAATCCGGCCACGGAGGTTATGATAGCTTACGCCTATCACACGATAGATCGAGTTAATCCGGTTGGTTTCTTTGGCATGGTGCATGTTCTTGAGGGAACTAGCATCTCTGTGGCTGACCACGCGGCTGCGCGAGTTCGCGAATCTACGGGCTTACCTGAAAAGGCGTTTTCCTATCTTACATCTCACGGTGCGCTGGATGTGAAGCATGTGAAGTTTTTCCAGGATCTGATGAGCAAAATCGATGATGTTTCCGACCAACAAGCCATCGTTCACTGTGCGCGACTATTTTACAAACTGTATGGTGATGTGTATCGGAGTATAGAGTCCCATCAATCCTTGCAGCTGGCTGCCTAGGAGTTCGACAATGGATCTGGAAAACAAGATCGTATTGTTAACCGGCGCCACCGGTGGAATTGGAGCCGCTGTTGCACAGCAGTTTGCCAAAGCCGGCGCTCGCTTGATTCTCGTTTCGCGCAGCGAAGATAAACTGAATGCCTTATCCGCAGAGCTGGCTGGTCAAGGACATGTCACCGTAGCAGCGGACATCACGACCCCCGCTGGCCGGAAGCAGATTGTGGAGGCGTGTCAAAATGGCCTGGATGTATTGGTTAACAATGCCGGGGTGAACCACTTTGGTATGTTAGATGAACAGAGCGAAGAGCAGCTCATATCAATGTTCGAAGTCAATATGCTGGCGCCTATTCTGCTGACACGCGCTTTGCTTGAACAGCTGCGCAAATGTGACTCGGCGATTATTAACATTGGGTCCGGTTATGGCAGTATCGGCTGTGCAGGTTACTGCGGATATAGCGCAACGAAATTTGGCTTGAGAGGGTTTACTGAGGCCTTGCGCAGAGAGCTCGACGACAGCTCAGTGTCGGTGGGGTATCTCGCGCCCAGAGCGACAGCGACCGGCATGAATAGTGAAGAGGTTGTCGCTATGAATAGCCAGTTGGGAAATCGTATGGATGACGCCGAGTGGGTGGCCAAACAACTAATGATATTGCTGAGTCAGCGCGATGGGGCTCGATTTTTGGGGTGGCCGGAGCGCTTTTTCATTAAATTGAATTGCCTGTTCCCGGGTGTGGTCGACAAGGCACTGGGCAGGCAATTGCCCATAATTCGACGTTACGCTCTAGCGGCCGCTAGCAAGGGCGGTTAGTATCGTTAGCCTATGCGGATATTATTAGTAGAAGATGATGTTTCGCTGGCTGCTGGTCTGCAGGACGCTCTCGGCCGTGAGGGTTTCGTGGTAAATCACGTTGCCAGCGGAGCAATGGCGCTTGCCGCAGTTCGCGCTGAAGCACCGGATATTATTGTCCTGGATCTCGGCTTGCCTGACATGGATGGTCTGAAGGTGCTGGCCCAAGTAAGGGCGCGCAAGAATTATGTTCCGGTACTGGTCCTGACAGCCCGAGATGGGGTAGATGACAAGATCGTCGGGCTGGATAGTGGGGCTGATGACTATCTGGCCAAACCCTTTGATATGCAGGAATTGGCTGCGCGTTTACGAGTCTTTGAACGAAGGCTGGCTACAGCCACGACAAGTAGCATTACGGTAGGTGACGTGGTCCTGGATACGTCCGCTCACCTAGTGAAGGTGGGAGAAACGGTCGTTGACCTACCTCGGCGAGAGTATATGTTGCTGAAGGCCCTTATGGAGAGTGCCGGTAAAGTTCTCACGCGTGAATCCCTGGAGACCAGGCTGTATAGCTGGGGCGAAGAAGTTGCCAGTAACGCACTGGAGGTGCATATCCACCATCTGCGGAAAAAGATGCCCGGCGAACTTATTAAAACGGTAAGAGGCATCGGATACACCGTCGCCCAGCGATGAATTCCATTAGAACCCAGCTGGTGACGATGCTCATTGCCGCATTTACATTGGTAACGTTTCTGGCTGCGTTAAACGGCTATCGATCCAGTATGGCAGAAGCAGAATCCTTGATGGATACTCAGCTAGCCGATGCCTTGAGCCTACTTGAGGTTACTCGTCCAACCCGGGACGACCCCATTGCTAAATCCCACGGTAGCAGTGACTTTGTTTTTCAGGTTTGGCGTAACGATGAGTTGCTGTTGCGCTCTGCTGCGGCACCCGATGAAAGAATCGGCGAGCCGCTTTCAGGTTTTCGCTACATCAATTTTTCTGGATATCGTTGGCGAACACTGGCTCAGCAAGGTCGAGGGGGTAGTTGGTATATCGTCGCCGAGCGCGCAGACCGCAGACACATGCTGGCGGAGAAAATCGTATTGGAATCTATTCTTCCACTGCTACTTTGGCTGCCTGTCTCGGCGGTTCTCATCTGGGTCTTGGTTGGGCTCGGTTTGCGACCGCTACGAGAGCTGAGTTCGCAGATTAATCTGAAGCAAAGCGATGACCTCGAGCCCTTGCAGCAGCATAATCCCCCCGCCGAGCTTGTTCCGCTAGTGCAGTCTGCAAATTCTCTTTTGGCTCGTCTGGCTTCGTCCTTTGAGCGCGAAAAACATTTTGCCGCCCACGCTGCGCATGAACTGCGTACCCCTTTGAGCGTGCTAAAAGTGCACTTACACAACTTGGCCTCGGAACTGCCCGCTGGCCATCGTGGGCTTGAGTATGCCAACTCGGGTGTGGAGCGCATGCACCATTTAGTAGAACAGATACTGGATCTAAATCGTACTAACCCGAATATTATCAAGGCCAATTTTCAAGCTCTGGATCTGCACTCCCTCGCGCAAAGAGTGACAGCCGAGGCTTGGCCGCGATTTTCAGAAAAGGGGCAAAATCTGTCTCTTAGCGGTGAAACTGTTTGGGTGATTGGCGATGCAGTGATGTTGGAAATTTTGTTGCACAACTTGCTTGATAACGCCAACAAGTACACGCCTGAAAACGGCGCTGTTCTGGTCTCGATAAGTCAGCATAGAAATCTTGGTCGTCTGGTTGTCGAGGATTCTGGACCGGGCGTTTCTGCTGTGGAGCGTGATAGGGTATTCGAAAGATTTTATCGGCTCACTGAATCTTCCAACGATAGCGCGAAAGGATCCGGTTTAGGTTTAGCGATCGTCCAACACATTGTTCAGTTACACAACGCCGATATTACACTTGCAGACAGTCAGCTGGGCACTGGATTGGCTGTCACGGTCGAGCTTGAGTTGAGCTCTGAGTGTATAGAGTCATGAGCAGACTAGTCTGGTTTTTCTCGATCTTCTTTTGCGCTATCGGTTCAGCTGCTGCAAAGACGCCTTTGTTCGAACTTGAAATTCAGGATCATCTGTTTCATCCAGAAGTTCTGCGGATCCCAGCCAATACCAAAGTAAAGTTGGTCGTTTACAATCGAGATCCTACCCCGGAAGAGTTTGAAAGTTACGAACTCAACCGTGAAAAAGTGATTATGGGCGGCCGTAAAGCCAATGTGTTTATTGGCCCACTGCCCCCGGGAGAATATCCATTTTTTGGAGAGTTTAACCCTAAAACTGCCCAGGGAAAGGTCATCGTCGAATGAGGTTTTGCTATGCTGCTTAATTCCGTCATTCTGATTCTCCGAGAAGTACTCGAAGCGGCGATATTGGTTTGTGTGTTACTCGCTCTGTCGCGGAGTCTTCGCATTGGCCCGCGTTGGTTCTGGTATTCACTGCCGCTTGGTCTGTTGGGCACCGTTATCGTTGCCTACAATCTCGACGGTATCACCGACGCTCTTGATGGGGCGGGGCAAGAGGTTGTTAATGCAACGTTACAGAGCGTCGTTTACTGTCTCACAGTCGCAATTGTTTGGTTTAGTTTTAAGGAGCAACAGGCCCGCGTATCAGCCAAGGTCCTGACCCCATTAATGGCGGTTGCTGTCGGCTGCGCAATGACTCGTGAAGGTTCTGAGATGCTCATCTACATAAAGGGATTCGCCGCCGTAGAAGAGCAGCGCACCGCTGTCTATGCCGGAAGCGCAATAGGCGCAGGAATCGGACTAAGTTTGGGCGTTCTTCTCTACTCGGCCCTGGGCGCTCTCAGAGACAGCCGGACGATCGCTAGCTGCGCTATGCTCCTGGCGCTCATTGGTTCGGGTATGGTGATGCAAGCTGTGATGTTGCTTGAGCAAGTAGACTGGCTTCCGGCGGGTCAAGCCATTTGGGATACTTCGGATTTGATAAGCGAGCAGTCGATCACCGGCGAGCTGCTTTACGCCGTGTTTGGTTATGAATCGACACCGGGGGTGCTGCACGTGACTCTATACATCCTCAGTATAGGCATCACAGCGGTCGTTTATTATTTATCTCGCTATCGAGGACGGCATGTCGACCTGCGCTAAAAAATCCGTAAAAGACGTTCTTGCGGGCCTGTGCCTCGGCTTTTTCAGTCATGGTGCACTGGCCGATGGCACCGTCATCGAC
>JBLGAR010000192.1:0-6570 GCA_047612385.1 Cryomorphaceae bacterium
ACCAAATACTCTATGCCGGCTTCATGCAGTGCAGCGGCAATCAGCAGATAGAGCAGTGGACCTTGGCCTGGCGCTGATGCCACCAGATTGCCCAATTCCATAATGTTGTGCCTTGAGGCCTTCTTTGCATAGACAGTTTGAACCTGCAGCTCAATCGATGTCTGCAAATACTGCTCACTAAACAGTGGTGATGAAGCAGCACTGCTCAGACCAAGCGCTGCCGTGTAACTGTAGCCCTGGCGCAAGCAAAAAAGTGCCGGTAAATACTGCAGTATATTTGCCCCGTATGCCGCCTGGAAAATACTTGATATGTACTGCTCCAGAGACTCTCGATGTTGATTCGATGCGACCGTTGCATATACCTTGGGCAGTCCGCTCGGCAAGGTCCCGACAAACGACTGATTCCGGGAGGAACTTACTGAATTCTGTTTTAAATCCACAACAACACCTGTTTCAGCTTAACGAGGTGTCATTATGGAAGTGCAAGCTTATCTAAACATTAAGCGATTAGACCTTATCTCGAGCAGCTATAATGGCCGAAATGATTAGTCAGGGCCTAAGCGAGTCAAAAGTGCCGGATTAGGGGCGGTAAGACCACTACTTGCCACGTATTTTTCCCCATAAAATGACAACGGCCAAGGCGATCGCTCCTGCTACAACCCCGAAGGCTGCCTGCAGTAGCGTCGGCGTTACCGCCGCTATATAGGGGCCAGCCAACGTCAGCATTTCCACTCGCCCAGCTACATGCTCAATCGCTTCACCAACCCAATGGAGACCGTGAGCCAATATACCCCCGCCTACCATGAACATAGCCGCAGTCCCCACCACCGCCAAGGCTTTCATCAGCCAGGGCGCAAATGCCAATAACCGAGCACCAAGCCAACGTTGAAACCCCGGTACGGCACCATGCCCCCGCTTTAGAGAAAGGTGTAAACCCGCATCATCCAATTTAACAATCGCAGCAACCAAGCCGTAGACTCCGACGGTCATCAACAACGCTATTCCGGAAATCACCGAGATTTGAGTGGCGAAAGTGGAAGTAGAGACGACGCCCAAGGTCAGTACAATAATTTCCGCTGATAAAATAAAGTCGGTGCGAATAGCACCCTTAATTTTTTCTTTCTCGTACTCCACCATATCCGTGGCCGGATCGGCCAGCTTTTCCTCCAGCAAATCAATATGAGCTTCGTCTTCGGATTCACTATGGAAGAACTTATGTGCGAGCTTCTCGAAACCCTCAAAACATAGATAGAGGCCACCCAGCATTAATAGCGGAAGAATCAACCCGTTGGCGAACGCGGAAATGATCAGTGCGGCAGGCACTAAAATGAGCTTGTTGCGAAAAGACCCCTTGGCGACGGCCCAGACGACTGGCAATTCCCGGTCAGCCTTAACACCGGAAACTTGCTCGGCGTTCAAGGCGAGATCGTCTCCCAGCACCCCCGCCGCTTTTTTCGCTGCGATCTTTGTCATCACCGCGACATCGTCTAGCACGGCGGCTATATCGTCTAATAAGACCAGTAGGCTAGTGCCCGCCATTTTTGATACCTCCGCTAATGTGCCAGTAGATCCAGATACGATCAATATAGCATCATGTCTTCAACAGATGAGAGCACGAACTACTTCAGTTTGCGTCTGCGACGGGCGGTGACTGTCATACTGGATTTGGGGTAGCGAGGCAATTTACCGGTGCTGAGGTAACGATGAATGGTCTCCTGGGAACGAATGCGGGTGCCCTTCGCTTTGGGCCTGACAAAACTATTGGCTTGATGTTGATCGAGAATTCTGGCCTTTGCATTGTCGTGCCACTGTTGATCCAGTGTATCCTGAATCACTTTCTGGGCGTCTGAGTCCAAGATGGGGCAGAGAACCTCCACGCGAAAGTCCAGGTTTCGAGTCATTAAATCGGCGGAACCGATAAGATATTTAGGCTTACCTCGGTTGTAAAAGACATACACTCGCGGATGCTCGAGATAGCGATCAACGATGCTAATACCCTGAATATTCTCAGATATCCCCTTCACACCGGGAAGCAGGGAACACATCCCGCGAACAATCAATTTTATTTCAACACCGGCGTCACTGGCTTCGTAAAGTTTCAGCGCCATTTGCTTGTCGACGATGTTGTTACATTTTAAGGTCATGGAAGCACGATACCCAGCCTGGGCATTATCTATTTCCTGATCAATGAGCGCTACCAAACCCGATCGCGTCGTGTGTGGAGATACCAGCAACTGACGATACTTGGGACGCTTGTAGTTAAACTGCAAGAAATCAAACACATTGAAAATGTCTTTACCCACATTCTGATCCTGGGTGATAAGGCTAAAATCAGTGTAAAGCCGTGCCGTTTTCTCATTAAAGTTACCGGTGCCAATGTGACTGTAATAGCGCGTTCCGGCGCCCTCTATTCGTTCAATCAGCATGATTTTACTGTGAACTTTTAGGCCGCCGATACCAAAAATTACATTGATGCCGCCGTCCGTTAAACGCCTGGCCCAACTAATGTTGGCCTCCTCATCGAAACGGGCGGCGAGCTCGACCACGGCAAGAACTCTTTTCCCATTTTGCACTGCGTTCAATAGTGCATCTATGATTCGCGAGTTTTTCGCAACGCGATACAGACATATTTTTATGTCTGTCACTTTCGGATCAATCGCTGCTGTTTTCAGGAGGTCTGTAACGTAGTCAAAAGGGTGGTAGGGATAATAGAGAAAAACATCTTTTTGCTTAATACACTCAAAGATACTTTCATGGCCGTCTAACCTGGGAATTCGAATAGGGTGAAGCGCCTTGAATTCAAGATACTTAGGGCCAACATTTGGAAATGATATAAAGTCTTTCGAATTATGATAGCGACCGCCGGCGATCAAACTATCGTATTTACCGAAGTTGAAGCGCGAGCGTATGTGATCCAGAAGAAGATCTGGCATCTTAGCATCGTAGACAAAGCGCACGGCGTCGGCTTTTCGCCTTTGTTTCAGAGAGCTTGTCATTTTGTCAATAAGGCTCTGACTGATTCCTGTGTCTATTTCTAACTCCGCATCCCGGGAAAATTTAAAACAATAGGCTTGCGCTTCATCAACCTGGATAACCCCTCGAAACATCTGCGCCAGGCAGGCCCGAATAATATTGTCCAGCGCCATAAATACTTTGCCGCTCTTTCCATGTTTGCGGGGAATTTCAACAAAGCGATCCAGTCTATCGGTAGGAACCTCCACAATCGCGGAGAGGCGCTCCTCGGCACTGTGGATATTCACCGCCAGGTAAATAGACTCATCCGCCAGAATAGGCATAGGTTGTGACTCGACCAGAAGAATGGGTTCCAGTTCGGGCAGCACGGTTTGGGTGAAATACCTCTGTACAAAATCAGCCTGCCCCGCATCCATTTGCTTTTCATTGATCATGTAGATTCGCCGCTGTCGCAAGCCCTTCAACACTTGCAGATAGGTTTTATCAAATTCCTTCTGCAGTGCCACAACCTTGTCCTGGATCTGCTTCAATAGGTCTTTGGACTGCTGCCTGTTGGTCGCCGTTGCGACCGATATCAACCGCTTGACTTCTGCCACCCGGACTCGAAAAAATTCATCCAGGTTGTTAGAAAATATACCCAGATATCGAAGACGTTGAATGATGGGAACGGAATCATCAGCGGCCTCCTGCAAAACACGTGCGTTAAAAGAGAGCCAGCTGAGCTCGCGCGGAATGAACAGATCGTCATCTAAATCAGCAAGACGCGTCTTAATCGGGTTGGACATGATTGAACCTAAACGAAATACAAGGCGCTAGTGTAACGTGACCAAACCAGCCTAAGTGACAAAATGATGAAGCTTTTATGAACTAGCAGAGGTCGACAGACGCCTCGGTAAGTGCAGCCCCACCTTGTCAAAACAATTATTCTGCGCACCCTGCTCTTTTAGCACGGGCTTAACGACAGTGGAGCACAGCCCGTGCTTATCCACCCTGCGTCAGCGTTTAATCGTTTTATAGAAGTAACATTAAGTTAAAAGACTAAGACAATGTTCTTTAAATAAAAAAACCCGCAACCCATAAATGGGTGCGGGCCTAAATAGCCGTGTATTTCGGGGCAGAAACACAGGCCAGGGGACGTGTCAGCACGTGTTAGGGAACAACGTGCTATTTTTAAAGTAGCTCGCTTCGCGAAAATAGCAAATTATTCGGCGAAATAAATTATTCCTCAAGCTTCAATGTCAGTACATCGGTTCGTAGATGCCGGAGCACCTTCTCGGCAGTGTTACCCAACAATCGAGCCCTAACCCCCCTGCGACCAACCGTGCCCATCACCACCAACTGCGCTCGCTGCTTCGCCGCAACACTGGTGATAACCTTTTCTACAGGCCCCTTTTTAACTAAAAATGAACGATGCGGCAAACCGTATGCCTGCGCGAGCTTGACAATCGCCGGTTTCATTTTCTCGCGGGCCTCTCTAACGTAGGCCGTCGGGTCGATAAGATCCATATCTGCCAGCAAAGTGGGTATTTCAATCGCGCAAATCAAACTCAGCTGGGTATCCAGCGCTTCTGCGAGTATTTTTGCTGTAGTGATAATCTGGTGGTTGAGCTGCTTTATATCGGCGTCCGAACTGCCCAAATCGACCGCTGCTAATACAGGCTTGGTCCTATGCCACTTTTTTTCCGCAACGATAAGAACGGGCGCGGGACATTCCCGCAGTAGCTGCCAGTCAGTGGAAGCGTAAATAATTGAATCTTCATGGCTTCCCGTTTTGACCACCATATCGAAAGACTGGCCGCTGCGCTTGATGACCCAGTGTTGAATATCTTTTTCCCATACCACCTTCAAACTCACTTCTTGACGCGGAGCTCGATATTTATCGATACGGGCGCGAACTTCCTTCTCCCTCTTCAGCATCAAACGTTTTTTTATAGACTTTTGTTCAGCTCTAGACTTATTTATCCCGGATAAAGAAGTATGGATAAAGGCAACCACTTCTACCGCATGACCAAGTTTGTGGGCCAATTGCAATCCCCTTGGAGTAGCGATGCAGCTGTCTTTCATGTCCGCTATGACCAGCATTTTACCCATAATTATTACCCTTATGATTTACTTCAGATGGAAATTATAATGTTTTCTAAGCGCTCTTCAAATATAGCACTGATTTTTAGCTCATTAACCGTAAAACCAGTAAGCCACGAAAACCGCTGCAACCATACCCGCAACATCTGCTGCCAGACCGCAGGCCAAAGCATGCCTCGAATGGCGAATGCCCACAGCGCCAAAGTAGACCGCTAGTACGTAGAACGTCGTTTCGGTGGACCCTTGCATCGTAGCGGCCAGGCGCCCTTGAAAAGAATCAACACCAAAGGTGTTCATGGTCTCGATCATCATCGACCTGGCCCCCGAACCCGAAAGCGGCTTCATCAAAGCGGTAGGCACTGCGTCAACCCAGCGGCTGTCCCACCCACCTTGACTTACCGCACTGTGCAGCGCACCCATCACCAAATCTAAAGCGCCGCTGGCTCTAAACACTCCGATGGCCACCAACATCGCCAGTAAATACGGAATGATGCTAATAGCGCTCTCAAAACCCTGCTTGGCGCCTTCTATGAACGTCTCATAGACATTGACGCAGCGACGATGGGCGACGATAAGAAACAGCATAATCAGGCTCAGAATGGCCAAATTGCTAATCAGGGAAGACTGACGCTGCAGCTCGCTGGCGCCCAAGGTAGAAAACCAACCGATCAGCGCCAAGAGACAACAAAAGCCCCCTAGAAAATACGCCAGCACAATCGTGTCCCAAAATTTGATTTTTTGCACCCAGGCAGTCACCAACAGACCGGCGATGGTCGAACAACTGGTGGCGATCAGTATGGGAATAAACACGGAAGCGGGGTCGCTAGCTCCCAATTGAGCTCGGTATAACAAAATGGTGACGGGAAACAAGGTGACCGCTGAGGTGTTCAATACCAGGAACAGTATCTGCGCATTCGTCGCCGTGTCGGGCGTTGGATTGAGGGTTTGAAGATCCTGCATCGCCTTGATACCCATCGGGGTCGCAGCATTATCCAAGCCCAGCATATTCGCCGACAAATTCAATGTCATAGAAGAGATCGCCGGATGTCCGGCTGGGACTTCTGGCATCAATCGAGTAAACAGCGGAGACAGCATTCGCGAGAGCTTTTCGATCAAACCGCTGGCTTCACCAATAGCCATAACCCCTAGCCAGAACGCCATCAAACCAATTAGGCCGATGGCGAGCTCTACCGACAAACCCGCCATCTCGAACAATGCCCCGACCATTCGTTTAAAAACATCGGCGTCCCCCGCGACCAACCATTGGAACAGTGCGCTGACGAAGGCCACCAGGAAAAAGCCGAACCAGATACGATGCAACATTAGCTGTCTTGTGCGCTTAAAAAATCGAGCACAAACTCCGCGGTGGACTCGGGCTGCTCCAAGGGCAATAAATGCCCTCCCGGACAATTGTGCAACTCGGCATTCGGCTGTAGTCTGCCCCAGCGACGAAATGCTTCCGGCGTGAGTGTTTGCGATGTCTCTCCGCGCAAGCCCAGCGTAGGCAAACGCAGC
>JBLGAR010000193.1:0-6067 GCA_047612385.1 Cryomorphaceae bacterium
ATTATCAGTCTGACTCAGCCCGCGGAACATCGCTTACCTCGTTTAGGGTAGCCGTTCAGGTTTTGTACAGATTAAGTGTTTCGCTGAAAATACTATGTTGGGTGTCTGGTGGTGCCTCATTGGTGAGGTTTTTCGCGGCAGATAGCGTAATGTTAAATACAATTTGAACGGACGTGCCTTACCTCTTCTGTTATCCACTCCATAAATAATTTCACCTTTTGATCTTCGGCCATGTCTTTACGGCAAATTAGCCGCCATTCGCCGGGGCTCTCTGCATAGTGTTTGAAAGGGACGACGAGCCTCCCTGCGTCCAAATCTTTTTCTACAAAAGGGCCGTTAACCAAGGCGACACCTTCCCCATTGATGGCCATCTCTAATGCCGAAGCCGTTGTATCGACTTCAATTGATGAGATGGTTTCTGGAGGGATAATATCTAAAGAAGTCAGCCAGTCTTTCCAGTGCCAAAGTTCAGAGTAAACATTTAGAAGAGGGTATTTAAGTAGCTCTTGAATACCCATATCAGCGTTCTCTGAGGCT
The DNA here is from genome assembly GCA_047612385.1 of Cryomorphaceae bacterium. Classification (GTDB taxonomy): domain Bacteria; phylum Pseudomonadota; class Gammaproteobacteria; order Pseudomonadales; family Halieaceae; genus JBALVT01. The sequence goes on from JBLGAR010000193.1 coordinate 538, forward strand.
ATTAGGTTTGGGCTGCAAACAACAAATAGCTTTGGCTTGATGAGCGTTTGAGAATACAAATGATCCGGCGGCTCTTCATTACAAAAAATCACACCAACATCGGCATTCATCTCATCAAACTCCGTATCCATGATGCAGGACACTAAGCGTATTTTGAGCTCCGGATGTAATTTGCTTAGCCGCGGCAAATGGGTTGATAGCCATTTTACGGAAAAGGTTAAAAAGCTCTGAATGCGGAGCTCCTTCCCCAAAGACAGGCGCCTAACTCGTTCTGTGCCGCTGATTAGCTTTTCTAATGCATCATAAACAATCGGATACAGAATTTGACCTTCCGGGGTCAGTACAATGTTACGGCCTTGTCTGCTAAATAGCTTGATTCCGATATCGGATTCCAGCAGCTTAATTTGATGGCTGATAGCCGCATGAGTCAGGTTTAATTCTTCTCCCGCTTTTCTAAGGCTCAATAACCTCGCTGTAGCTTCAAAGCCTTTTAATGCCTTTAAAGGCGGGAGCTTTTGAAGGTTCAAGATCTTTGTTAGTGGCATGTTTATTCTACGCTCTAGTCAGTATTGGAAGAACGATATATTGAGTACAAAGTATCAAATTTTTCTTACCAATAGCACAAAAAATATCGTTTGTTTGTGAGAGACATCATGATTAGTGTGCCAATAGGCTGCGTCTTTAAAGCAGATGGCTGAAGTCTATAAATGTACCTTGTATTTCTGACAGAGCAGAGTGAACGAGATGTCATCGCTAAATGTAGATAGTATCGATCAAGTAACACACATGATCTCAAGTGACCTTGCTTTAAGTGACAATAAGGTTGCTTCGCTAATCAAGGCCGAGCGTGATGGTTACAGCTTGTCACGTGAATTTTATTGCGATAACGATGTCTTCAGTTCCGACATGGATAAGGTGGTGGGCAAAAAATGGTTGCTCGTTGACCATGTCAGCAGAATTCCGGAACAAGGCCAATATTTTGTCTATGACATCGCCGATGAATCCATCATTGTTATTCGGGAGTCTAGCCATAAGATCAATGCCTTTTATAACGTGTGCCGTCATCGAGGCTCGGTTATTTGCACGGAGAAAGAAGGTAAGAAAAATTCACTCGTGTGTCCCTATCACTCCTGGTCGTACAAACTTGACGGTAGTTTAAAAACGGCGCGTTATATGGCCGCTGATTTCGACTTTACGGAAAACGCCTTACACAGCTGCCACATCAAAATCTATCATGGATTCATTTTCATCAACCTGGATCGAAATGAACCTGTCGACTTTGAATCTGAGTTTTCTGAGTTCGAAGAGCAGCTCGTTTTCCATGGTTTTTCCGACGCTAAAATTGCCAGCCGAGCATCGTACCCGACGGCGGCTAACTGGAAGTTGGTGGTTGAGAACTTTATTGAATGCTACCACTGTGCATCGGCACACCCAGAGTTTTCTTCATTACACCCGAAGGAGGCTTTAATAGCCTGTGGTGCTGGGCCCAGCTCAGGCTCGGATGAGGCGGCTGCAAAATACAAGCCACTACATGATGCCTGGGAAGTTACGGCGAAATCTATGGGCAGACCCCTAGGTGTGTGTGATGACAATGAGTTTTCTACACATCTAAAAATGTTTTTACTGCGCCCCCACAATCAGGATGTTCTCAGCGAAACACGCGATGGCCAACCTGTAGCGTGTTTAATGGGGCAAAGGTCGGATTTCGACCGTGGCCGTATGCATATGTCATTCGGGCCTTTAACCCATATTATTGCCTGTAACGATTTTGCGGCTCTCATACTATTTTCGCCTAGAGATGTTAGCAATACGGATGTTGAAATTATCTGGATTGTTGATAAAGACGCAGAAAATGTTGATGAGGAAAAATTGCGCTGGCTGTGGCACACGACTACCGTACAAGACAAACAAATAGTAGAAAATAATCACCGGGGTATTAACTCAACTCGCTATGTGCCAGGGCGCTATTCTGAGCAAGAGAAGAGAGTTGCAACGTTTAAAAAGTGGTATATGAATAACCTGCTTGGTTAGTAGGGGGGGAGTTTCAGGTGGTGGGGCTGTCAGGGTCATGTGAGATCTTGGCGGAACGACCCTACAAACAAAAATGCCGCCCCCAATGGGGGCGGCATTTTTGTTTGTATGGTGGGCCGTGCTGGATTCGAACCAGCGACCAATTGGTTAAAAGCCAACTGCTCTACCAACTGAGCTAACGGCCCCAGAAGGAGCTGCGTATAGTACGGATTTGACGACAAAATTCAAGGGGTTTTTTCAGGAAAATCCGAGTGTTAGGGAGAACTCAAAGGTAGGGAGTCGGGTCTGGGACTCCAGCATCAGCGAAGCCCCGGGATCGCAGGCGACAACTATCGCATCGCCCGCAGGCCAGCCCCCCCTCGGTGGCTTGGTAACACGATACTGTCAGGGCGTAATCCACACCCAGATCCATTCCCACCTTAATGATTTCGCCCTTGCCCCAGTCCATCAAAGGGGTGTGTATTGTCAGCTTGTCGCCCTCTACACCGGCTCTCGTCGCCAGATTGGCCATGGTTTCAAACGCCGCGATATATTCAGGCCTACAATCCGGATAGCCAGAGTAATCGACGGCGTTAACACCTATGAAGATGTCTTTGGCGCCCAATACTTCGGCCCAACCCAAAGCGATAGAGAGAAAAACCGTATTACGCGCCGGTACATAGGTGATAGGAATGCCTTCAGTTTCCTCTTCAGGAACGTCGATAGTGGTATCGGTGAGAGCTGATCCGCCTATGCTATCCAGATTTAGTTTTACCACTTTGTGCTCGATCTCGCCCAGCGCGATGGATACCCGCTCCGCGGCCACCAGCTCGGCACGATGTCTCTGGCCATAATCAAAGCTGAGGGTGTAGCAGTCGTAACCTTGCTTTTGTGCCATCGCAAGAACGGTGCTGGAATCGAGCCCGCCAGAGACTAATATCACAGCGCGCTTGTCATCACTCACAATACAATCCCCTAATGCCCTGGCTCGTCATTCCACAGATACTTGTGCAACTGCAGCTGCATTCTCACCGGCAAATTGTCATCCAATATCCACTGAGCTAAATCGCGGCCATGAAGTTCACCGTGACTAGGGGAAAATAGCACATCGGAAACCCGGCTGGCCAACTGATACTCGTCCAGTTTGAAACGAGACCACTCGTAATCCTCCCGGTTGCAAATCACAAACTTGACCTGATCTGTGGGAGTAAGCAGTGCAACATTGCTAAACTCATTGCGGCCCATTTCACCGGAACCCGGAGTTTTAAAGTCGACAACTTTTACAACTCGCGGGTCGACTCCCTCAACAGATATCGCACCACTGGTCTCCAACGATACTTCGTAGCCATCATCACACAGGCGCTCAAGGAGTACTAAAGCACGCTTTTGCGCCAGAGGCTCTCCGCCGGTCACAGTCACATATCGAGGTTGATGAGTAGCGACTTGCTGCGCAATGTCGTCGATACTAACAAGCTCACCCCCACTGAAGGCGTAGGCTGTATCGCAGTACACGCAACGCAATGGGCAACCCGTTAGACGCACAAAAACAGTGGGAAGACCCACAGTTCTGGCTTCCCCCTGCAGAGAATAAAAAATTTCGGTGATTCGCAGAGCGTCATCACTGTTGGTAAGTGCGTTTTGCAAAATGGTTACACGCTTTCGTTCTTACTGTGCAGATCAGTAATTATCGCGGAGAAAACCCTTGGCCAAAGTGACCGCGGAGCTATTGGTAGAACCGTATTCATTAATAACACGCTCCAAAAACTCTTTGGCTTTGTCTCTGTTTCCCTTGGTGTACTGAACTTTACCCAGTTTATACAAGGCGTCGGGGATTTTGTTGTTGTTGGGGTATTGATTCAACAGCAGCATAAAAGCCTGACGAGCCGATTCCGGGTTGGCTGGCTTTATCACCAGATTCAATTCACCCAGCCAATAATAGGCGTTTGGCGAGTACTTGCCACCGGGATAATCGTTCAGGAATTTCTCAAATGCAGTAACACCTTCGGAGAATTGCTTCGCTCTCACCAAGGCGTAGGCTGCGCGATACGCCTCGCCTTCACCGGGCAATTCCGCCACTGCAGGGTCACTGCCTGTGTTTCTAACAGGTACATTTTCGACAGTTGTGGTCACTGCAACCGCTGCGGAACCATTACCCAGGCGTCGATCAATATCAACATAACGCTCTAGATTCTGTGCTTTGATTTTCCGTAGTTCATGAGCCTGCTCTTCAACCTTGCCGTTGAGCATCATGACTTCCTGCTGCAACTGCTGAAGCTGATAAAAAAGATTACTAAGGTTCTGCCCCGAGTCACTACCGCCAGAAGCAGCGGCAGCCTGCGCAGGACGCATCGTCGGCGCCGGAGCGGCGACAGTATCCACACCATAGCTTGTGGCTGGATAGGCCACCGCCGGGCTTGCACCATAAGGATCAGTGGCTACCGATGAATTCTGTACCGCACCTGCGGACTCGATACCGGGGGCACTGCTGCCATCGGGTCGGATCTGGCCGGCACGCTCAGCTTCCAAATCAACATACCCCTGGGCGTAAGCCTTCAACGAAAACGGGCCGGCACAAATGGCCAGCCCGCTCAGCGCCAGTGCTTTAACTAGCTTGCACATAAAACCTCTGAAGTTACTTCAATTCTACTCGTCGGTTTTGAGTCCAGTTAGATTCGCCAGAGCCGAAGGCTATAGGCTGTTCTTCACCGTAACTCACAGACTCAACGCGGTAGCTTGCAACACCGCTACCGGCCATGTAATCGCGAACCGCATTCGCACGACGCTCACCCAATGCCATATTGTAATCGCGGGTACCACGCTCGTCGGTGTGGCCTTCAAGGCGCACACTGCGATCACTGGTGCCCAGCAGCGCTGCATGCGCATCCAAGGCTCCGCGAGCTTGCGCTGTCAAAGTGGAGCTGTCGAACTCAAAGTAGAACACGTTGCCAGCGGCGGCAACAGCATCTTGCAACTTCATCAGTTCGTTGGCCTCAGCGGACGAAGCAGCACTTTGAGCTGCAGCAGCAGCTTCAGAGGCCGCAGCTGCGGCTGCAGCAGCGGCAGCGGCTTCTTCGCTTTCCTTAGTATCACTGCTAGAGCAGGCTACGAGGAGTGCCGCAGTGAAAAGCACCGTAAGAGTCTTGCCGACAACAGTTAAATCTTTCATATTTCCGTTCCCTTAACTTAGGTTTTCTAGGTAATTTTCACGCTGCCGTTATCGGCTCATGAAAGGTGACCAGGCTGGTTCCCGCACGTCACCATCTCGTGCTGGTAACCGAAATTTTACTCCGCCATCCACAGAGACAGCAGCCAAAATACCACGTCCCTCGAATTTCGTTGCATACAATAGCATAGAGCCATTGGGCGCGATACTGGGACTTTCATCCAATTCTGTGGATGTTAACACTTGCAAACGGTCGCTAATTAAGTCAAGCAAAGCGATATGGAAACGGCCATTGAGCTGGTGAACCATCACCACATTTCGCCCATCTTGTGCCACTCGCGCTCTGGCGTTGTAGGG
>JBLGAR010000194.1:0-5944 GCA_047612385.1 Cryomorphaceae bacterium
GTTGCTGACTACTCCGGTAATTTGATGTTGGCTTACGAGCGCCCGCTGGGTAACTCACTGATGCTGCGCGCCAATATTGATGTAATTTTTACCGACGACTATCACCCCTCGCCGAATTTGGATGATCGCATCAAGCAGGACGCTTACCAAACCTTCAATGGTCGAATTGCCCTGTCGGCAATAGACGGAGAGTGGGAAGTGGCATTGCTGGGTAAAAACCTTAGCGATGAGTTGGTTGTGCTCTATGGTGTTGATGCGCCGACCGCGAAAACCATCACCGGGGCGACGACCCATCATGGCTTGGTCAATAACCCACGTACTTTTGCGCTGCAAGCCAGCTACCGCTGGTAACCCTGCGACCCTCGGTACAGCGGCTTGTCGCTGCACCGGGGTAGGTGAAATGTACCGCCTCGGCGGTAACTGCATATACCAAAAACTTCATGCTCATTCCTTGCTCAACTAATGAGGATGACGTACTTCGCGCCCATGTCACGCAGTAAGGTTTCCTGTTCTGGCTTGCGTATAATATTAACCAAACCGACGCCGTCGGCGATACAGATGCGACTGAGCATCTGCCCGAGGTTGGATGCCGCCGCTGCATGCACGATGGCTTTGTGGCCTTCGGCACGCATGTTCTCAACCATGGCCAGTGCAGTGAGTGGGTTAATGAATCTGGAGGTCGCTTCGGTGCCGGTAGTGCCGGGCTCCAATTCCAAACAGCTACGAACATCGACACATAGGTATTGACGGTAGGTTCCGCCACCAATGACCGCAAGAGTTTTCCCTATCAGGCATTTGGCGGAGGCTCATGATCCGGTAGCAATGACCTTTCCAGCGCCTTCGTTGCCCACGGGTACAGACTTGCCAACTCGGGCCTTAAGAGCGCTCATAAATTTGGCGGGCACTTCGGCACTGATAACAGGGCGATCTGCGGTGCCGGATTGGCATCGGCCGGGCCAAACATTAGGCCCAAGTCAGAGGAGTTGAGTGGGACAGCTTCCATCTGGATAACGACCTGGTTTTCGTCAGGTTGGGGGAATCTCTATTTCGCGAAGAGCAAGATCCAGCTTGTTGTCTTCGGTGATGGTTGATGTGAGTTGTAGGTTTGTGTCTGTCATGATTTTTGGCTCCTGGGAAGAGTTAAAATAACAGGGACGGCATTGCACTGCCCACAACGGTAAAACTGGCTGGCCATTGAATGGGCGCCCGTTCTAGCTGGTGCAAACGGCGTTATTCCAACGCTTTAACTAATATCGAATTTGCAACACTACCGGCCTCCCGGTATTTTGACAGCGCTTGATACTCGTCAGACATTAACCACGTTAGCGCACTCTTCTTAGAAGGGAATTCAATAATCACCGAACGAGTAGCCTGCCAATCCCCGGCCAATACCATTGGCTGCTCATCAACACTCAGCATTTTGCCATCATATTTTTTAAACACCTCGGCAAAGCCACTCTCGTATTTGTCATACTGACTGCGGTCATGAATAGTAAGCTGAGAAACCATGTAAACGGTCATAATACTTTCCTGTGTTTTAAATCAAAAAACTTAATGTTTGGCGTGCTTTAAACACGGTTTTTCCAAGTTTTCGCGAGATTTGGCTGCTTGAGTCTCATACTACGCCCCGTCGCCATTCTGCAACCGCACCTTCCTTAAGATACCAATTCGTTTCAGTCAAATCTCGCGACTTAAGCAATTAACTTGGCGGTACCTCACGGTGTTTTGGCGGTCCTGGAAAAAACATATTGGTGGTTTGCTGGTAGATTTTGTAGTCGGGCCGTTTCTGCACTGAATAGAACTCTGATGGTTTAGCCCCGGTGAAGTGAACGAGTGTCATGTACATGCATCGCGAGGTATTCAGCAATCCAAGGCCAAGAAAAATCCACAGAATCAGGTGTAAATTTCCGTAAAGTGCCAGCCACGACGGTATGGCGGCAACAACCAATGCATTCCACACCATCCACTCGGCAAAATAATTTGGATGACGGCTGTAACGCCACAGCCCAACATTACAAACTTGTTTTTTCTGCCCGGCTCTTTTCATTTGCCTCAGAAAACCGGATTTTTGGCTATCAGCCACTGTTTCCATAGCAAAGGCGCAGGCCCAGATTATCAATCCCGCAATTTCAAAAGGCGATATCTCCGGGTTGGAGTTTGACGCAATCACAATCGCGGGCAACCCCAGAAAAGAGGCATTGGCGATACCCTGCCACAGAGCTTCTATCTGAATCATCAGCGGTACATTTTTGACACCGGCGCGCTCCCAGCGACGTCGTTGATATTGATACCTTGGAAATTCGGTCTTGAAATATCCGAGTCTCCACATGTGTATAGAGCCAGCTGCCATGCGCAATCCTACGAACAGATACACAGCACTGACGGTCAATTTACGCAATGTATAACCGTCAGCGACAGCCAGTGTAATCAGGCCGATCAGCGCCAGACCCAGTGGCCAGCCAATATCCACGTAAGACAAGCGCCCGGTCATCCAGGCCGGGATACAAACAACAAATGTAAATAGTAAAAGTTGACACACTCCATTGATCAGGGCAAAGCCAAAGTAATCGGGAATAAACAACAGCAGCGCCCACCCGGCGAGGAAAGGCAACAATGGGGCCAGATATTTCATGCTTCAATCGCCTTTATAGCGACGGGAGTACCGTTAAAGGCGGCATTTCCACTGACGGGGTCTACCCGGCGGGCATCAGTGAGGCTGTTGATACTGACACCGGGCTGGGTAGCAGCAACTGTCATACGGGCATCTTTATGATTGTGCCCCCAACCTTGGGGAATACTGACGACACCGGGCAGAATATTATTATTCACTTCAACCTCTATTTTGATTTGACCGTTGGCGGAACGCACTTCCACCATTTGCCCCGTACTAACACCCAACTTTTCAGCGTCCTGGCTATGAATCTGTGCAGTCACTGGGTTTTTACCTTTGATCAGGCGCCGGGAATTTTGTGTCCAGGTGTTATGACTACGCGCTAGGCGGCGACCAATCAAGTCGAAGGGATAGTCCCGGTGGCGTTCAGCATCCTCTGCAGCAAACGCCTTCAGCCTTGGCAGATCGTCCAGAAAAAGTTGCGGTGCCAGTTGAATGTGGCCATCTGCCGTGCGAATACGTTCAAGCAGGCAGGGTTTTAGAGGCCCCAGGTCCATGCCATGTGGGTTATCAATCAATTTTTGCAGGCTCATCCCCTGATCTTTGTAGTACCCGGACTTCAACCCCATATCGAGTACCTGCTCTGGCGTCGTGCCATTATCCGGCTGTCCGGTAATGGCTGTGCTAAGCAAGTTCATGATCTCCCAGTCGGGTTTTTGGTCACCGGTTTTCTCCAGCATCGGAGGAGAGTATTTCGCGGTGTTGCGCACAGCGAAACTATTGAAATACACATCAAAGTGCGATATTTCCAGACCGTGAGTGGAGGGGAGAATTATATTTGCATGCTTGGTAGTCTCATTAATATAAATATCCACAGACACCATGTAATCTAACTGGTTAAAGGCTCTCTCCAGCTCATCGCCACCGGGGGCAGAGAGCACCGGGTTACCCGCGATGGTGATCATGGCCCGAATCTGGCCTTCGCCCTCGGTCAATATTTCCTCTGCCATGGTCGCAACCGGGAATTCTGCATTGTTGTAGGGCAGTCCGCTCACTCTGGACTTAAAACGGCCATACGAGCTTGGCTTGCCTTTGGGTATGTTTCGCAGCGTGTCCAACGCCGGGATTGGAAACATCACGCCGCCCTCGCGATCAAAATTGCCAGTAATGATATTCAGTGCATAAGTTAACCATAGGCATAAAGAACCAAATGACTGCGTAGAGGCTCCCATACGGCTGTAGCATACTGCCGTGGGGGCATTAGCAAATTCACGGGCTAAGGCTCGTATCTTGTCCGCATTAATATTGACTACTTCCGCGACTGATTCAGGTGAGAAGTCTTCAGCGGCGGCGGCCAGGTTCTCGAAGCCATCGATGACCTCTTCAAGGTGACCCAGGTCGGTCAAATCCTCAGCGAGGATGGTGTGAATCATCGCCATCAAAAACAGCGCATCTTTCTCGGGGCGGATAAACACGTGCTCCGTTGCCAACCTGGAGGTTTCTGTGAACCGGGGATCGATGACGACTACTTTCCCGTCACGCTTTTTAATATCCTTGAGCCGATCAGGCATGGCTGGCGCGGTCATCAAACTCCCGTTGGACACGACAGGGTTGCCACCGATGATCATCATATAGTCGGTGCGATCGATATCAGGTATGGGAATCAACGCTCCAGAGCCGAGCATGTAATTGGAAGCCATATGGTGCGGCAATTGGTCGGCCGAGGCCGAACTGAACCGGTTTCTGGAACCAGTCGATTTGAGGAATTTCGGCAAGAACAGGCCATTACCGAGTTTGTGGGCGTTTGGATTGCCCATATAAATTCCAAGCGCGTCTGCCCCGTACCCCGCCTGAATGCGGCGGATATTTGCCCCGATCTCTTCCAGCGCTTTTTCCCAACTGATTTCTTCCCAGCCGGTATCTGTGCGCCGAATCGGGGTTTTAAGCCGGTCCGGGTCTGCATAAAAATCCTGTAGCGCAACGGCTTTTGGACAGATGTGCCCGCGACTAAACGGATCTTTCTTATCAGGCTTGATCGACAATATCTCGGTGCCCTGATGCTTGATTTCCAGGCCACACATGGCTTCGCAGATATTACAGTTGCGGTAGTGAGTTTGGGTTTCGGTCATAGGACTACTCTTGCACTGGGTTGCTGGGTAAAAGCGTTCTCTGTTGACGCAGTATCGCAATTGCCAGCCAGAAGAGTAATTGTATAAATTGCCATATAATAAGTGAGTTTTGCCACACTTTACCCTTTGACCACGGAGATGCTCAATGTTTAACGTAACCATCATGGCGTTCGATTTTGTGCTGCCGGCCGCGTTGATGGGCATTCACGACTTGCTGTATTTTGCGGGGCGGGCGCAACCGGATAATCAGGAGCGGCTATTTAATGTACGTATCGCCAGCTGGGATGGGCAGCCCGTCAGCACGAGTAACAACCTCACTCTGACTCCCCATTGCGCACTGCAAGAGAGTGGCCACAGCGACCTCTATCTGGTGCCAACCATCGGTGGGGATATCGAACGAACCTTGACACAGAACCCCCAAGTGATCGAGGTGCTGAAAGCCATCGGAGACGGCAACTCCATTATTGGCAGCAACGGCACAGGCGCTTTTTTCCTGGCAGAAGCTGGACTTCTGGATAACAGGATCGCCACCACACACTGGACTGCCGAAACGTTTTTCCGGGAGCGTTATCCTCAGGTTGACTTGCGTTCAGATCAGCCGTTTACCCACGACGGCTCAATCCTATGTGACGCTGGCGGTATGTTTTGGTTTGACCTGGGACTGTATGCAATAGAGCTTTTTTTCGATCAAGCGACAGCGGCGAATGCTGCAAAACTTCTGATGGTAGATATGGAACGTGTGGGACAGTTTTCTTTCTCGCCGTTGACAAATACCAAGTATCACGGCGATAAAGCGGTTCTGGCTATTCAGCGCTGGATTGAAGAGCACCAGCGCGAGACTGTTGTTATCGAGGTACTGGGTAAGCAATTTGGCCTGTCCAATCGTTCCCTGATCCGTAGATTCAAGCGGGCAACCGGCTTGACACCCCTGAACTATCTTCAAGCGGCCCGTATCGAGAGTGCCCAGCGGTTACTGGTACGTTCCAATAAAACCATTGAACAGGTAACCCGCTGGGTAGGCTATGAGGACGTCAGCTCCTTTATTCGTTTGTTCAAACGCAATACTGGTCTGAAACCCAGTAGCTACCGGGCACGCTACAAAGCAATCCGTCCAATAGATTCATCGCTCTGACCCAATATAGGTCGTCATCCATTTTTACTAATGATTACTCAACTGCGCTTACTAAGGCGGCCTGGACTTCCC
>JBLGAR010000195.1:0-5942 GCA_047612385.1 Cryomorphaceae bacterium
CGCGATGAGCGCCATGACTCTCTCACTACCCGAGATAAAACCCAATCAGATGACCAAGAAAACGAAAGTACGCAACTCCAAGGCCAGGAACAATATCGTTAAGCACGCTGCACTGCTGTTCAGCGAGATGGGTTATACCGGCACTACCATGCGCGATATTGCCGAAAAGGTTGGCGTGTTACCTGGCAGCTTGTATTCACATATAAAAAGTAAAGAAGAGCTACTGCTGGACATTGTTTCCAGCGGCATCGAGAGCTTCCTCCAAATTGAATCCGATGTTAACAAAATGACAGGGACACCTGAGGAGAAGCTCCGCTTTGCCATCGGGCGCCACGTGGAAGTCGTGGCTGTCGATCCGGCGAAAATGTTAATCGTCTTTCATCAGTGGCGCTATCTGACCGGGCCAAATCTGCGTAAAGCCAAAAAAATGCGCCGCAACTACGCAAAGCTGTACGCGGACTTATTGAAAGAAGGTATTGGCACTGGCGCTTTTTCCTCGGAGTTGGACAGCAAAGTTGAAGTGCTTGCAATCATGGGTGCACTAAACTGGATGCCGGAATGGTATAAGCCACGAGGGGCCTACTCACCCGCAGAAATCGGCAGCAAGATAGCCGATATCATGATCCACGGCCTTAACAGCCGATGATTAAAACACCCGGTCGCAGCCCGAAAAACTCACGCTGCGGTCATACCGCCATCAACCACATGCTCCATACCGGTAATAAACGACGATTCGTCTGAGGCGAGGAATATCACCAGATTCGACACTTCTACGGGATCTGCAAGACGCCCCAGTGGAATGACATCGACCGCGCCTCCACCCTCCTCGTCTGTTGCCGCCGCCATCATCGGTGTCCTGATATAACCGGGATGTACCGAGTTAACGCGTACGTTGTCCTTGCCGTACTCTATCGCCACCTGCTTGGTCATACCCCGTACCGCAAACTTGCTGCCCACATAAGCCAGATTGGGTGCGCCGACGATCGCGACGATGCCGGCGATGGACGAGATATTGACGATCGACCCTCCGCCCGCCGCGATCATTCCCGGCAATACCGTTTGCATCCCCAAGAACACTCCGGTCTGATTGACGTTGCAAACCATATTAAACTCTTCGAGTGGAAAGTCGGTTGTTGCAGCGAGCCCGCCAAGAATCCCCGCGTTGTTAACCAGCACATTGACCTTTCCAAAAGCCGATTCAGCCGTTTTCAAAACCTGCTTCCAATCCTCCGGACTAGTGACATCGTGCTTCACAAAAAGTGCATCGTCACCGATGTCTTTAGCAATCGCCTCACCAGCGCCCGCATTAATATCGGTCATGACCACCTTTGCGCCGTGAAGAACCATATTCCTCGCGTGCGCTTCACCCATGCCCTGTGATGCACCTGTAACTATAGCCACCTTTCCATCTAGCCTTTTCATAACAAAACCTCAGTAATTCGAATGTATGGATACTTTTCGCGGCGGCGAGACGGCGCAGCTAACTGCAACCGAGCTCGCTATCGCACTTCAAATGCCGATCTCTTTCGCAATAATGCCATTTTGTATTTCGCGGGTACCACCACCCACCATGCCGTGCTTCGCTTCGCGGAAGTAGCGTTCCATATCGTATTCGGGCAATTGGGCATAGCCCCCCAATGCCTGCATGCCGTTGAAGGCCACCTTGAAAGCCACGTCCGCACAAAACACCTTTGCCATGGAGACCTCCTTGAGAGCACGCTCACCGCGGGCAATGCGAGCCGCCGCCGCGTAGACCATCCAATGGGCCGCTTCTATTTGTGTTGCATCCTCTGCCATGCGATGTTTAAGCACCTGAAAATCTGCCAGGCGCTTACCGAATGCTTCACGGTCACAAGTGTATTTGATGGTGTCTGCCAGAGCAGTGCGCGCATTGCCCAATTGCGATGCCGCAATACTCAAACGCTCGAGTTCGAGGTGCTCTGAAATATAGGTCCAGCCTTTGCCGACTTCGCCCAACAACGCGCTCAGTGGAAGCCGGGCGTCGTCCAGAAAAAACTCTGTAGTGCCCAGGCTTTTGCGAACAATGGTATCCATTTTCTTTATGATCAGACCGTCGACGGTGTTCGGGACTAAAAAGAGACTGAGACCGTCATAGCGCTCTGGGCCGGTACGGGCCATGAGAACGATGGTGGTGTCAGGAAGATGCGCACCTGAGCACCAGACTTTATTGCCGTTAAAAACCCATTCACCGTCGCGCTGTTCGGCTTTGGTACGCGCCGCCGCTGCATCTGATCCGGACTGCGGCTCGCTGATAGAAATAGAAAACTTCTGCTTGCCGGCCATGTAGGCAGGAATATAGGTCTCAATCTGCTCTTCGGTACCATGATTAACGATGTTCAGGGCAGTGAACATGGAAGTCATAATGCAGGCCGCCGTATCGAGGCTGAACTTGCCGATGGCCTCACAAAAAATGGCGAACATGACAGGATCACAGTTCATTCCACCGAGCCGCTCGGGTACTAAAAGACTGAGCCACCCCTGCTCAGCCATTTTCGCATACACCTCATGGGGAAATTCTCTGGACTGATCGTGTTCGCGGGTATATTCCCGGCCGACTTCTTTGTCCATAAAGTTATGGACAGTGTCTCGCCACATTCGCTGTTCGTCGGAAAATGTAAAATCCATAAGCTGGCGAGTATCCTTTGCGGTTGAGTCACATGTTGTAATGGCCAGCGGCCGGTAACTGGCCAAACGTGCTGTCTGCGCTATACCTATAGCAGGCAAAAAGCAGTTGAGCTCGAGCTTATAACAAATGTTTGTTTTTAGTCAACATTGGTGTAGAATTTTGTACGCCCTGCTGTATTGCACAGCTGCGAAAGACAAGGGTTTAGACGGCAATGGAAATTAAGACTCCCCAGGATAGGCGCCAGTGGATTGATTCACTGCATCCGGCGTGGGTACCCAGGACACTCTCACAGCACCTGGACCATATGGCATCCCTCTTTCCGGAATCACCGCTTGTTGTTACAGAAAGTGACACATACTCATATACCGATATCGTCCACTGGTCCACACAGCTGGCGGCTGGACTGGTCAATGCCGGCATCAAACCCGGCGATCACATCGCGCTCATCATGGGTAACTACCCTGAGTTTGTGGCCCTGAAGTTTGCCATCGCCAGGGTCGGCGCTGTGGCTGTGCCGATGAATTTTGCGCTGCGCGCACGAGAAATCGACTACATCCTGAAACAATCCGATGCGGTTATGCTGATTACCATGGATTGCTTCATGGGGCGCGATTATCTCGAGGACCTGGACGAGCTGTCACCGGGCTGGGATTCTGACCGAAAAGCCGGCGGTCCGGGAAAGATCGACCGAATAATCGTGTTTGAAGCCGGCGAGAGTATCTCTCGCACGGGATTGCCTCACAGCCTCGCGGCGCTGACCGATAGCGCCACCGCAGCTGATCAAGAGCGTCTGCAACGCTACGCGGCTATGAACCTGGCGGGCTCAAACGCCGATATCATTTACACTTCCGGGACCACTGGCACACCCAAGGGCGTGATGCTGGAGCACGACATGCTGCTGCGTGCCGCCTTCGCCTCGGCCTATACCATCGCTTTAGTCCCCCAGACCCGCATGCTGTTTTCACTGCCGATGTACCACGTCTTCGGCTACGTGGAGTGTCTGGTGGCGGCGACCTTTGTGGGCGGCGCCATCATTCCGCAGCTGAGTTTTGACCCACTCACCATGATTGAAGCGGCGGAGAGACACCGGATTACGGAGATTGTGACTGTGCCGCTGATGACCGGAAAAATACTCGACGTCGTTAAAGAGCGGGGCTTCGACTGCCCCTCGCTCGTCACCGCTTTCAACTCCGGAGGCAACACCCCTGAGAACATGTGGGGGGAGATTCGTCAATACCTGGGTGCCCGAGAAATTATCACCGGCTACGGTATGTCAGAGACTACCGCTTCGACGAGTTGCACCTTTCCGGAGGGGGATGACGCCTACCTTCTAAGTACCAATGGCAAACTGAAATACGCTGGCATCGCCGGTGATAGCTCACTCGATGGCGTACTCGCCGTTTATCAAAGTGTCGATCCTGAAAGTGGCGCGGTGCTGCCCTGGGGTGAAAAGGGCGAATTGCTAGTGCGTGGACCCGCCGTTACGCGCGGTTACTACAACAAACCCGATGAAACCGCCCTGGCATTTACCCATGACGGGTGGCTTCGAACGGGCGACATCGGAACCGTAACGCGGGACGGCTACATCACCCTTAAGGGGCGGGTAAAGGAAGCCTATCGCTGCGGTGGCGAGATGGTAATGCCCAAAGAAATTGAGGATCTGTTGAATCTACAACCGGGCGTAGCGCTATGTGTGGTGGTCGGTCTTCAGGATGAGAAAATGGGTGAGATAGGCTGTGCATGCATCGTTGCAGACACTGCGCAACAACCCGACCTCAATCAACTGCGGATCTTCTGCAGCCAAAACCTGGCGAAGTTCAAGGTGCCCAAGCATTTCCTCCTGGTGGACGAACACGAGATCCCCATGACAGCCACCGGCAGACCGCAAAAATTCAAGCTGGCAACGTCACTACAATTATTATTCGAAAAAGAGGTTTCTTATCATGGTTAAAGAACACGTAGTGATCACTATCACACCCGGGCAGGAGCAAACCTTTGAGCAGAGAATGGAAAAGGGAAAAGCGCTACTACTGGCTGCCGAGGGTGCCATTGAGGTCACACTGCTTCGCGGCATCGAGCACACATCTACATTTGTGTTGATCATCGACTGGGATAACGTCGAGTGCCATACTGCCTTCACAACTACCTCGGATTTCAAGGGATTCGGAGCACTGGTAGGGCCTTTATTCGCCTCTAAACCCGAAATGCAGCACTTTTACCTCATTTGAATACCAAACAAAGTCCTACCTCTCTCTATATCGTTATATCTGATATGCCAATTCGTAAAATCTTATCAATACAAGTGTTGACAACTACCCTGAATCCTCGATACGATTTAGCTAATGGTCTTTTGCTCCACCCGTATAGTAAGTATCCGTACTGTAATCATATGTTCAATAAAGATAACTAAATTAACGAGGCAAGTGATATGGCAAATAAGGTGGCAATACTTCTACAGGCAACTGCACTTATCCCGGCGCTCGCATCTCAGCCGAGCCTGGCACAAACCGACAACGGATTAGTCCTGGAGGAAGTGATCGTGACCGCCCAGCGACGATCTGAATCTTTGGATCGTACCCCGGTAACACTGACAGTACTGAGTGGTGCAGATCTGAGAAAGAACGCCATAGTTTCAGAAATGGATCTACAAAACCTGGCCGGCGTCACGATCAAAGCCTCGCAAAATGGCAATCAGTTGAACTACGCAATACGCGGACAGACAGTTGATGCATTTACCAGCTCCCGACCCAGTGTTCTGCCCTATACCAACGAAGTACAAATTGGAGGCGGAGGCTCCTCCAGTGCGTTTTATGACCTGGCCTCCATCCAGGTACTGAAGGGTCCACAGGGAACTCTGTTTGGCCGCAACTCTACAGGCGGTGCGGTATTGTTCACGACACAAAAGCCAGGCGATGAATTTGGCGGCTACGCCACTATCTGGGGCGGCAATTACGGCGAGGTCAAAGCTGAGGGTGCCGTCGACATACCACTTGTCAAAGATAAGGCACTGTTGCGCATTAGCGGGTTCTATCAGCAAAATGACGGCTGGCAGGACAATACCTTCCTCAATGAGACGCTGGGTGAAATAGATCGTAAAAGCGCTCGCGTCAGTTTGACCCTCCACCCAACTGACAATATCACTAACGAAACCGTGGTGACCTACTACGACGCCGGCGGATCAAATATCGCCTCTGTGGCAATTAACTCGTTTGACGCGTCAAATGACGTGTCGTTTGTGGCTGGAGCCTTCCTTTACGGCCCTACACTGGACATCGCTTTTGCCTTCCCGGGTGCC
>JBLGAR010000196.1:0-5804 GCA_047612385.1 Cryomorphaceae bacterium
ACGGGCTGTACCCAGCACAAAATCTTGACGGCGATATATTTTCAGATATTTCGGCAGCGCTGGGAGGGAGTTTGGCGACAGCCAGCTCAATTATTGAGAGTAAAGATGGCACCATGTTGTATGAGGCTCCACATGGAACGGCCCATGACCTTTACCTGGAGTATTTGGAAACCGATGGCAAAACGGCGCATTTTAATTCGTCTGCACTCATCTATGCGCTGGCAAACGCACTCGAGAATTTGGCGTCTCGAGAAGGTAATGAAGCGCTGAAAGACTATTCCTGCGCCCTGAAGGCCGCTCTCATTGAAACAGTGGCACAAGGGACGATAACAGGCGATCTGAAGGGCAAGACCACTGACCCTGAGTCCGAGTCGATTGTTGATATGCAGGGCTTCCTCGATGCGGTTGAGGGCAATATTAAAGCCTGATCACATGAGATAGGGTCTAGTCTTCTACTTCATCGGATTCACGATTCTTGCGAAAGATTTCCGCGTATTGACGATAGGTAGAAACCCCCGACAAGACAGCCGTCAAGCTTGGTCCGACAATGGGAATAGATCCCAGCAGCGCCATATTGTTTGCGCCAATACGATCTAGCAGAGTACCAATACCCTGATCTTCCAGGTTTTCTCTGGCTCCATCAACGACAGCCAGGAACTCATGAGGTGCCAGATCTAGCTGAAAAGCCGCTTTTGCCAGCTGCTCGATCGTAAGCGCCGACTCTCCCTTTTCTATGCGCGACCAGGTCGACTGGCCTATCCCCACCAAGGCACCAAACTCCGCCTGACCGATGCCTTTTTCTTTTCGCAGCTGGGCCAGCACATTGCCCACCAGGGCGGGGTAGGTTGTATTGCCTTGAAATTTCTCTTCTTTAGTCACTTGTATTTTTCACATTTATGCATATAGTGCATATATCTATCCAGGGCAAATTTGCAATGCCTAATAATACTGGCTCAAAAACCAAATACAAAGAGGAATCAACCAATGCATCCGATAAATCTTGCTGACTCACTAAGATCTGACCGCCTGGGGATGGCCCTGGCCGCTATTAACGGGGTCATGGGCGACCGTTTCAAAGCGAATAGCAGCCCTTTAGCGACTAACATGGGCTTCTACCACCAAAATCGCCCGCTGGCACTGACTACCCGACAGTTCGAAGCAGCTGAGCATAGCCTGTCACGCCGATTGGTCGTCTTCGTTCACGGCCTCTCTTGCCATGAACAGATGTGGGCATTTCCATCACAGGAAGACCAGCTCGAGCGAGCCTCCTATGGAAGCCTGCTCATGCAGGAAGAAGGCGCTACACCGCTTTATCTAAGATACAACAGCGGCTTACACATATCCGAGAACGGCCGCTTACTGTCAGTATTGCTGGAGGAGCTCTTGCAAGTCTACCCAGAACCTATTGAAGAATTGGTGCTTGTGGGTCACAGCCTTGGTGGTCTGCTGATTCGCAGCGCATGTCATTACGGTCGGCAGACAACCTGCAACTGGGTGGCGCGTCTGAGCAAAGCAATCTACTTGGGCACTCCTCATCACGGCGTTCCCTGGCAATCGCTCACGGCAAACATGCTGCTTCGATGGTCCGCAAGCAACAATCTACTGGTTCAAAAATTGTATTCACTGTATGAAGGCCGCAGTGCCTCAGTACGAGATATTGTCGATATGGCACTGATCGACGAGCATTGGCAATCTGAAGAGCCCAGCAAACCCGTTGATTGGTTCGACGGCATCGAACACTTCTTCATCGCAGGATCTATTAACGAAGATCCCAATCATCTTATCAGCCATGCATTTGGGGATGTGCTGGTTCCGATTGGAAGTGCCCAGGCAAGATCAGCGCTGCACGGGCATATGCCCGCCCCGCGCAATCTCCAGCAAAACTGCGCCCTGATACCGGGTGTGAAACATATTGCTCTTGCACACAATATTGAAGTTTACGCGCAGCTGAGACAGTGGTTAAACGAGGGCCAATCTCTGCCACAGAAGCTGGCGCACGCCTAGTGGGACGGACTAAGCTCACGCACTTCAGCGACCTTTAGAGGATCGAGTTGCCGGTGCGCAGCCGCTGGACGACTTTGAAATGCACACTGCAATAGCTGAAGAACATCACCATGCGCCACCAGCAATATCACTGAGCCAGAAAGTTGCCACTCCAGTTTTTCAATCAATTCGACGGCGCGATCTAAAACGCCAGATGCAGGCTCAACACCAAACGATTCGTGGTTGGCATCGACGCTATCTCGCTCCCAGACCTGGCTATAGTGATCGTCCGCGCGGCCCTCAAGGTCACCGAACAATCGCTCACGCAGTTTTTCGCTATACGTCACTGGCGTCAAAACCTCCAGAGAATCAGCAATGATCTTCGCCGATTCTCTCGCTCGCAAAAAATCTGAACTAATAATTTTTAACTGGCCATCGAAGGTATCAGGGAGCTGCTCTACTAGTGCTCTTACTTGCTCGACACCCAAATCACTTAGGCCGTAGGATTTTGTTCCAAGACCTGGATCACTCACAATAATCGACTGTTCATTGGCCTGGCTATGACCATGACGCAAAGCAAAATATCGATTTTTTAAACAAGCAAAATTGAGCGCACGATCACGCATACATCAATACCCCTCCACGGCCAGCGCAGCACAACATAAGACCAAAGATTGCTATGCTACTATCAAAGTACTCCGGATCCCACGCCAAGGAAGAACACTACCATGCAAATTTACGGCCATCGAGGCGCAGCGGGTGAAGCGCCCGAGAATACAATTGCTGGAGCACTGCACGCAATAGATCGCGGCACGCGCTATATCGAAATCGACTTGCAGTTGTCTCGGGATGACCAACTGGTGGTCATACATGATAAAACACTTACACGCACGACAGGAGTCTGGGGCAGACCACGCGATTACACCGCGAAAAAAATGGCTGCCATGGAGGCGCGTGCTGACGGCCCGGTGTGGCCTTCGAAAAAGAACTGCGGAGTGCCCACCCTGGAGATGCTGCTAAGCGCTACAAAAAAACTCAAGGGCTACCAACTGGAGGTCAAACCAGATTCAAAGGCCAATATTAGACGCGTATCACGCCATCTCACTGAACGGTTTAAAACTGCTACAGCTGCCAAAAAAGTCGTCGTAACATCTTCCAGCAAATATTTACATCAATGCCTGGGGGAAATGGCTCCGCACATAAGAAGAGGAATGGTTATCTCTAATGCCAACGAAGTACCTACACTGCTCGAGCTGGGCTGTGTCTACAGTGCAATGCATTGGTCGGCCTGTGATCCATACACAATACGAAAGCTAAAAAGAGCCAATGTCCACGTTTCCGTTTGGACGGTTAACGACGCCCGAATGATAAAGAACTTATACAAGATGAAAATTGATAGTGTCATTACCGACTACCCCTCCATGGCTATTCCACTGGTAACGGCTCTGGAGAGATAGACAATACCGACTTCAGCCTAGCACGTCATCGGCAACAAAATACTTGGGATCTTCGATGACATTCACTTCAACCAAAGAACCGGCCTTCGTTAACAACTTGCGACAGTCATCACTTAGGTGGACCAGATGCAGTGTTTTACCGGCACTGAGGTAGCGATCGGCTAGCGTATCAATAGCCTCTAAGCCGGAATGATCAGCCACCCTGGAGCGGGCGAAATCAATGATCACGTCATCATTGTCCTGCTGAGGATCGAAACGATCCAAAAATGAAGTCACTGAACCAAAGAATAAAGGGCCAGTGACCGCATAAACCGTAGAGCCTTTATGATCTTCCCTAGCCTCTATCAGTATGTGTTTTGCATGTT
Organism: Cryomorphaceae bacterium; assembly: GCA_047612385.1. Classification (GTDB taxonomy): domain Bacteria; phylum Pseudomonadota; class Gammaproteobacteria; order Pseudomonadales; family Halieaceae; genus JBALVT01. The sequence goes on from JBLGAR010000196.1 coordinate 3,806, forward strand.
CCCAGGCAAACACCAGTGCAGATACAATCACGCCGACCACAACTGCTACCGCCAGATCTGTGGCTACCGTAACTGCGGATACCAGAATCAGCACCATCGCGTCCATCTTCGGCACTTTCCGAATGACTCGAAAGCTACTCCACTCGAACGTGCCAATAACCACAATGAACATCACGCCTATTAGCGCTGCCAGGGGAATCTGTTCGATAAGAGAGGAGGCCACCAGAATAAACAGCAGCAGACTCAGTGCAGCAGTGATACCGGACAATCTGCCTCTACCGCCAGAATTCACGTTGATCATGCTTTGCCCGATCATGGCACAACCACCCATGCCGCCAAACATTCCAGTGGCGGTATTGGCGATGCCCTGAGCGACACATTCCTTGTTGCCTTGGCCTCGGGTTTCAGTTATTTCATCAACCAGACGCAGAGTTAACAACGATTCAATGAGTCCAATCGCGGCCAGAATCACTGCGTACGGAAAAATAATAAACAAAGTCTCAAAGCTAAACGGCACCGACGGAATATGAAACTGAGGCAAACCGCCTTTAATAGAGGCCACGTCACCAACCACACGCGTATCCAGCTCGAAGCCAAACACCAAAAAGCTGACAACTAGAATAGCGACAAGAGAGGAAGGTACAACGGTAGTTAGCTTCGGCAAAAAATGGATTATGCCCATGGTCAACAACACCAGCGCGATTAACATATAAAGCTGCTGCCCCTCTAACCAGGATACGTCCAAAATAGAGCCTTCCATGAAGGTGCCAGCCAGCCATCCCGCTTCACCCGCTACGCCAAACTGACCCAACTGCGCCAGGAATATAACGATGGCCAACCCATTCACAAAACCCAACATTACCGGGTGTGGAACCATGCGAATAAACTTACCCAGCTTCAAAACGCCGGCAGAAATCTGCAATACACCCATCAACACAACGGTAGCAAAGAGGTACTCCACACCATGGTCCGCGACGAGAGCGACCATAACGACGGCTAGAGCGCCCGTCGCCCCAGAAATCATCCCTGGACGACCACCGATGCAGGCCGTGATCAATCCAACCATAAATGCCGCATACAGACCTACCAGAGGCTCTACACCGGCGACAAACGCAAACGCCACTGCCTCAGGGACCAATGCCAGGGCAACGGTAAGCCCTGACAATACGTCGTTCTTAATAGTGGCTACTTTACTGGGGTGAAACTCGAACATGGTCGGCTCTCAATCTGCATTTATGCCACCTCCGAGCTCCGAGCACGAAGATGAAAAAGGTTACGCCAATCGGCCGGAGAATTATTATGCAGCGAATGGAGGGCGCGCATTCTAGCGAAATTGGACGCCGGGCACAATCGGATACCACGAGCGGACTTAGAGCTGAGTATTTACTGAAGGCTTAACTTGCTCGATACTCTTTTGGCCCGCAATCCACGAACGAGATACTGGTTCACTCAATCACCCCGTCATCAGGCGCCTCTAAATGATTATGGGCGCTAAGCGCACACAGAATAGAATCCCGGGTCTCCTGCAAAGTAACGAGTTTGCTTGGGGACGTCTGTCTGGATGCTAAAACTCCTTCGTCGGCCTGGCGCTGCGCGGCCGCTAGCATAAGGGCTTCGCTGCGCTCGTGCTCAAGGCGACTAGTCCGGGTTTCTTTCTAGCTCATGGATCAGTTCCGAAGACCCAACCTTAGCCATCTTTTTTCGCTGCAGCTGAAATTTATGGCCCTGTCAAATCGCTGTCGATAGAGTAATTTTTAAACAGACAATCAACAATGTGCTTATAAGAAAGTAGCCTTTACTAACCATTGACCCTGGAAGCATATAGATTTTAAGTAACATAGACAGAATAGCCACGGCGAATGACGCTTTTACAAAAAGATTCCACTGCCTTGAACTGCCGCGAATGCTGTACTGGCCCATGGTCGCATCCTCCCTTGGTGTCGATCGACAGGATCAGTGTTGCCTCTGCGGTACTATCGAGGCAATCGAAAAACGAAAA
>JBLGAR010000197.1:0-5743 GCA_047612385.1 Cryomorphaceae bacterium
TCATTGGAAAATCGGCGGCCCTGCTCATCAAAATGGGGCCGTAGTTCTGCAGCCACTTGATCCACTAACTCGTGAGCCACTTGCTTGGCCACAATAACGCCGCCGTCAGAGTTAAGCGCGCTGACAACAGTCGCGGTATCTGTTTCTTTGTCAAACGTCTGAATCATTGCACTTCATGCTTGGTAACCCGGAACCTGAGATTAGCTGGAATATTGACCGATGTCTAGATTGGGGTAATGCCAAAATAAACCCTTGAGGCAAGACAAATCAACCGACGAGCTAAGCACATTTGAAGCTACGACATATTCCACGCTATCACTCTAGTCCACACCCAAAAAACCTCCTGACTGATGCTCCCAAAGAGTGGCGTAAATGCCATCGCGCGCTAACAACTCGGCATGGCTGCCCGCTTCGACGACACTGCCGGCCTCGAGCACCAGCAGACGGTCCATCGCCGCGATTGTCGACAGGCGGTGCGCAATAGCGATCACTGTCTTGCTTTCCATCAATGCCTGCAGGCTGTCCTGAATGGCTAACTCTACTTCAGAATCCAGCGCCGATGTGGCTTCATCGAGGATAAGCAGTGGGGCATCTTTCAAAATCACCCGGGCGATGGCGATGCGCTGACGCTGGCCGCCGCTGAGTTTTACGCCTCGCTCACCCACTTGAGCATCTAATCCGCGCCGTCCCTTATTATCTTCCAGATCTTGAATGAAATCCCAGGCTTGCGCCATGCGAGCGGCTGCCTCTACTTCATCATCGCTGGCGTTTTGACGGCCATAAAGGATGTTCTCGCGCACAGAACGATGCAGCAGCGAGGTGTCTTGAGTGACCATGCCTATACTGGCGCGTAGACTTTCTTGATCGACGTTGGTGATATCCTGTCCATCGATTAAAATCTTGCCGCCCTTGAGGTTGTAAAAGCGCAGTAGCAAATTGACAAGAGTCGATTTTCCCGCGCCGGAGCGGCCAACCAAACCCACTTTTTCCCCGGGCTTAATCACAAGATTGAGGTGATCAAATACAGGGCGAGTATCGCTATAACGAAAACTGGCATTCTCGAATCGAATTTCGCCACATGGAGTCTCCAGCGCCTGGGCGTCGTCGCGGTCGGTGACGCTTATAGTACTAGACAGCGCATTGGTGCCGTCCTTTACAGTGCCGATGTTTTCAAACAGATCTGAGACTTCCCACATAATCCATTCTGATGTGCCATAGAGTCGCAGACACAGCGCAATGGCCACCGCAATTGCACCTGGACTGATTGCCCCCAGCGTCCACAAGTGAGCCGCCATTGCGGCCACACCGAGCAGCATTAAGGTATTGTTGATGGCGACTGCAGTTTCCATCCATGTGACCAGCCGCATTTGAGGATGTACCGTGCCCAAAAACTCTTCCATGCCTTCGCGCGCGTAACTGGATTCGCGCCGCGCGTGAGAGAACAATTTTACGGTAGAAATATTGGTATAACTGTCGGCAATGCGCCCGGTCATCATCGCCCGTGCATCCGCCTGCCGTTCTGATACCGCCTGCAATCGTGGCAGTAAAATCGCCAAAATCGTCGAGTAGAGAATAAGCCAAACTAATAGCGGCATAGCGAGACGCCAATCAATGCTGCCAAACAGCACCAGGGTGCTAATGAAATAGACAGCAACGTACACCAGGATATCCAGTAACTTTATAACCGTAGAACGCACTGCTAAAGCGGTTTGCATGACTCGAGTGGCTATTCTTCCGGCGAACTCATCGTGAAAAAAACTCAGGCTCTGTCGCAATAGATAACGATGCGCCTGCCAGCGCACAATCATCGGAAAATTTCCCATCAAGGTTTGGTGCAATAACAAAGACTGCAAAATCACCAGCACGGGATAGGCCAGCACCGCGCACAGCACGAGCAATAGCAGTCGTTCACCACTGGGATCAATCGCCATGTCGGGGGATTGCTTAGCCAGCCAGTCAATCACTTTCCCCATCAACCCAAATAACGCGACCTCGACAATCGCAATGGCGGTGCTGAGGACGGCCATCAGCAACAGCCACGGCTCTAATCCGCGCGAGTAATGACGGCAAAATCGATAGATTGATCCCGGTGAACGTTCAGGCGCACTAGGGGGGAACGGGTTTACCAGGTTTTCGAAGAACTTGAAAATCATTGTTAGATTGTAGCGCTTTGTGGTCGGTGTCTGCACTGCAGCGCGTCATAATCGCATGTGTCGCCGAAAGAGACTACCGTTAACTGTCGCGAAAAAGGTAGCCTGGACTACGGTCTTTGCGTATTGGCGGGTGAGAAAACTGCAAACCTTGGAATACGGATTGGCCGCTGCCAAGGTCCGGGCCCAGGTTGATCTTCCCCTACAAGTAAAACCATAGGCCATAGCACAGGACCTCCTGCTTGTTCGTTTCTCCGAATAATGGGTCACTCCAATTCTCGCACTAATCAGGGTGCATTAACCTGTCAGTCCCCTTGGCAGTGCCGGATACAGACTGTTAGGCTGATCCTATGCCGCTTAACATCGATTCTAAAGACAGCCACGTTTTTGTGTCCCGCACAGATCCCAACGAGACCTTGTCTACCTATTCCAGACACGGCTTCGATCTAGACGGGGCTCACTGGCCCTCGGTTGAGCATTACTTTCAGGCAATGAAGTTCGAGGACCCCGAAGAGCGCGAGAAAGTGCGACATGCAGATCATCCAAAGATAGCGCGGCGCCTTGGCCGCAGACGGTTTGTTAGGATCCGCAAGGACTGGTCGAAAGTACGCCGAGTGGTAATGACACGTGCCACGTATACCAAGTGCCGTAGCCATGCAGAGATTGCCCAACGACTGCTAGCAACCGGAGATAGAACCTTGGTGGAAACCAGCCAATACGATTATTTTTGGGGCTTGGGCCGCGACCAACGTGGTCACAATGTCTATGGCGCGGTGTTGATGGATGTCCGAGAAAAGCTGCGTGATGAAATGACGGTGCTGACAAGTTAAGCTCTGGACTATTTCGTCGCTAAAAAAGATATCGCCATAGCCTCAGTGGGAAGGTTCTTTCTGTTGCGTTGATGATTTGGGTGGTGGGCGCTTATCTGCCGGGTCACGCCAGACACCTAAGTTGGCGGGCTCGCTGGCGCCAACAGTCAGTTCATCCCTCCAAGCGAAGTTGCTGAATTCCATATCCACCTCGACATTCTCCTTCTCCTTCTCCTTCTCCTTCCCCAAAATCTCCCTGCGCCGGTCGGATGTCTCGCGCCGATCAGAGTCATCCCAAATTGCTGTTGAAAGGTTGTCGTAGCGCCGGTGGTCCATCCGTCTATCCGCAAAGTAAACGTAGCGGCACTGGCAGATCTCCAGACTGCATTGGGGAACCGGAATAGAGGGTGCTTCCCACGCGAGGAAGCGCTGGTGCTTCAGTGCCAACACTTCCGCACATCCGCCCCCCCCCTTGGGGCCAATAGCGGCGGCGGGATAGGGATTGGCAACCAGCCTCCCGGGCGCGGCCCTAATACGGCGTTCAGGGGGCCTGAACAGCAGATATATCCCTCCCACAATCACCGCTACGATCATCGTCATGTACATGTGTCGACTGTCTCTTTACAATTTTGCAGCCGTTTCTAGCCGCAGGGAGAAACATGCAATAATCGCACCAAGCCTTTGATATTCAGGTCTGCGGGGGTTTTCCGGTGCACTGAATGCCGGGAATGTAAAAAAATCTGACGGCTCGACTCGCAATTGCTTAGCCGCAATTGCTCAAAGAGTTCTGACAAATTAAGTTGTCGGTAGCGGTCATCTAACCCTCGAGGAAGTGCACGCAACTTTAGAAAAGGGGCGCCACACAGGCAAAACTACTTGCTTCTTCTGCCAATCCTCGCCCTTTATACTTTGCTACCTTCGGCCATGGGCAGAGAGGATGCGTCCTGACAGCCTTGCCTTCCGAATATTGGTGAGCAATGATCGTCTCTGGTGCAATGTCTTTCTCAACCCACGTCACCAAAGGTGTCATGTAGTCAAACCTGTTCGGGCCGGGACCACCAAAACAATGATACATTCCCGGCGCCATGAACAGTCGCGCAAAATCGTCCGTGTTTTCACCCATTGTCTGGATCAAGGTTTCATAATATTCCACTAAAGCTTTAGGCGAGAAGGCCAAGTCTTCCCACCCCATGTACATCAGTAATTTATTTCCCGCTCTCTGAAACTGCTGTATATCGGTATCTTTCGCGTCCAGCATGCGCATTGCCAGGCCGAAATTACCCATATCTCTCTCCGCGTCGAAGTCGGCTATTTCACGGGTTGGATCATCTCTATCAAAGGCGATATAACGCAAAACTTCTTGCGCAATAAACTGACCAGCACCTCCATCATGCTTATCGGCACTGGGCAGCCAAGTATCCCACGCATTGGCTTTCGACAAATCGCTGCTAGGGGGAAAGCCGGGTTGTATGCGTACTCCTTTAACAAACGTATCAGCATGAAGTCGCGCAATTGCCTGCACCTGCGCGGGCGTGAAACATTGGCCGTCTTTATCCACCTTCTTGCATACCGGCAATAGCTTTTCAAAGTCAACGTCGCAAGCAAGCGGATTTTCGATTAATCCATCCTTGAGCCCATCGCGCCCATCGCAGGTGTTGGTGACAATATCACCCAGCGTTTTTACTTGTTTTAGAGAGATTTTCGCACTTTCCAATATCGGATTCACAAGTAACCACGACATCGTCAATGCCGTCCAATCAAAAGCGGGAGAGCCCGACACTACGCCATTAAAGTCGTCGGGGTAGCGCTGAACACTCATTAACCCCTGGCGACCTCCACCAGAACAACCATCAAAATAGCTATATGCCGGAGATCGATCATAGAACGCTTGGATCAACAGCTTTGCGGCTACACTGACAACGTGAGTCGCGCGAAAAGCAAAGTCGATTTCCGATGAGAAATTATTATATGCAAAACTCCCACCTGGTTGCTCTGAATCTGAATGTCCCGAGTCCGTCATTACCGTTGCAAAACCAAGTCGAATGGCAGCTTTCATCTTGTTCAAGTGTTGCGGATATCCTGGCCGAAGTAAGTCGTCTCCAGCCAGGCCCCCATTACCAACCATGAAGAACCGCCCATTCCAGTGTATTGGCATAAACAGGCGAAATTTTATAGTAGACTGGATATGTCCTAGCACATCACAATACTCGGGAAATCCATCTGCCTCGCTAACCGTCTTGGCTAGCAGTATTTGCGCCGGTTCAACACTCCATGATTTCAAACTTCCACAATCTACCCGCGAGCTATACGGGGTTTTAGAAAACTCTACCGGTGACGATTGCCAGTCAGAAAATATTGTTACTTTCTCAGCTGCAATGCCTTGACCTGAAAATACAGTGAAGATGCCACAGACAAACCATGTCTGAAGCACTGCGCGATTGAACCAGATTTTTCCCATAAGACCCAACACTTCCTGCCGCAAATTAGAATAAAAATATCTTATTGAATATTAGCAATGATTAGAAGGTGTACTCAGCTTCCAATAACTGCTGCAGATCTTCACGTTACTGCGCAATCAGCTATGCTATGGTCCTTGAGACCCGAAACCCAACCGGGACATCAAAAGAGGTGGCATCTTACTATCACTCATGGACAAGGTGGCGTATGCCTGCGCAAGCAGACTGCGGGCACATACTGTGTGACGGTTTCGGTTGATACGGTAGATTTCTTGCAGCCCGCGGAAGTAGGCAAGCTCGTGTCACTAAAGGCTTCAGTAAATTAAGT
>JBLGAR010000198.1:0-5650 GCA_047612385.1 Cryomorphaceae bacterium
AGGAGCTACTTCAGCACCGTGGGTTCAGCGCGTTATCGAGCGGGGCACACCAACGCCCCCGCAAGTACAGAAAATCGGATCCAGTGCCGATACGAGTGACAATGTACTGGTACAGGGCGAACAGACCAATGCGCCCATTTCGAAATTACGGGTTATCTTCTCCCAGGCCATGTCAGATCCTGCCGGTGATCAGCAACGAGGCGATGTGAGTAATACTGGGAGTTATTTGCTGGTCAAAGCGGTTGATGCGGCAACGGGCTACCAATCCTTTAGCTGCGAAGAAGGGGCGACGTTAACCGATACAGCGATCTCAATAGATTCGGTTAATTGGATAAGCGGATCTGCGACCGCTGAGCTGTCGATTAATGGCGGTACACCTCTTGCCAGCGGCAACTACCTATTGCTGGTTTGTGATGCGTTGAACTCTAGCCTTTCTTCGAAACTGGATGGTAATAGAGATGGGCTGCCAGGTGGCAACTACTTGCATCCGTTTGAGGTTGACTTGACTCCACCGCGCATCGTAAGCGTTGTCACTATTCCGGCGTTAGACGATGGCGCCAGCCTCGGTGTTGGTTTACTGGACTTTGTTCCCCAAGCGTTTGTTGTCGAGTTCGACGAACTCACACAGGACCCCGCCGGTGACACGCTTACATCTGACACATCCAATCCGGCCAATTATCTGTTGTTTGGCACAGGCCCTGACTCGAGCTTTGAAACGCAAGACTGCGCCACGGGTATAGCTACCACAGATCGGCAGATAACCCTGGCCAGCACGGTGGTATCAACACAATCAGCGACCGTCATTCTGCCGCCAGCCGCTCAATTTTCATCGGGCGAGTATCGCTTCATGGTCTGTGGCACTACGACCATTTATGATATTGCCGGTAATGCGCTGGATGGTAGTAATAATGGTCAGGGTGGCGACGACTTCGTGGTAAATTTTGCCGTCACGCTCGCCGTCACGCTCGCCGACACTGCTGTGCCGGTACCCACTATGGGCCGCTGGGCACTGGCAGTCTTGACGCTGATGACCCTGCTACTTGGTGGAGCATACTTGAGGAAGTTTGCGCGGGTTGAGGCTGCGTAAAAGGCGCTACCAGAGGCGGAGTTTTCGTTTGAGTCTTCTAGCGTATAAAGTTCCAAACTTGATACACCAAAGACGGATCGCTTCGCGGCTGACTGTGATAGCACGTTCAGCTAGGAGATCTTCGATGTCTCTGTGGCTGAGATTGAATCTATAGTAGAGCCAGACTGCGTAGCTGATGATATCGGGAGGGAATCGATGGCGTTTATAAGTATTCATGTGCTGATTGTATCAATTTCAGCAATTTAACTTGGCAGAACCTACGTCGAGGGTTGATGCCTTCTTATAGCGCACTGTCTACTTTGCCGTATCTTCAGCAAGTGCAGATTATTGCCGCTGGAGTTATTGTGGATGGCAGTGTCGGTTTGGCTGGGTCGGCAGCACGAGCTAAAACTTGCGTGTCTGGATGTTGGGCGCGGTATTGAATATTAAGCGGGCTCTGGTATCGGTAGTGGCCGCCGTTCTTTAAGTACTGAAGTCATTTTTTCTGCCGCTAGCGGTTTGCTGTAGAGGTAACCCTGTAGCAACTGGCAGCCACGGCTTACCAGGAATTGGTTTTGTTCTTCGTGCTCGATACCCTCGGCCACAATCGTTTTATCCAAACTCTTAGCCAACGCTATTATCGATTCCACTATGGCGTCCGCATCGGCGCTAGTACCCAGGTTGTCGACAAAGGATTTGTCAATTTTTAAGGTGTCAAACGGCAGCTGATGTAGATAGCTCAACGAGGAGTATCCGGTTCCAAAGTCGTCCAGGGCCAAGCGAACGCCCAACTGTTGCAACTCCTTAAGAATACTATGGGTTAGCTCGTAATCGCTTATCAAGAGACTCTCAGTTATCTCCAGTTCCAAATATTCACCGGGCAAATCGTACCTGTCTAATGTGTCCGCAACTGTTTTTACAATGTCGGTATAAAGTATTTGCCTTGGCGAGACGTTGACGGCAATTTGCGAGATAGGTAATCCCTGCGCTTGCCATTGCGCGAATTGATTGCAGGCACTGTCTAATACAAACTCGCCTAATTTATCGATGATGCCAGTATCTTCGGCAATCGAAATAAACTTTTCCGGGCTTACCCAACCCAACTCATCATCGTGCCAACGCAATAGTGCTTCAGCTGAATGTATTGTGGCGCAGGCCGCCTTCACTTTCGGTTGGTAGACAAGATGGAGCTGATTGTTCTCAACACTCTCGTGCAGTCGTTGACCGATAGAAGACCTTTCCATCAGCTCCTGGTTCATGCTCTCTTCAAAAAATCGATAGCGAGAGCCCTGCTCAGCTTTAGCGCGATACATGGCCACATCTGCATTGCCTAGAAGTTGCTCCGCAGAGATACCGTCATCGGGGTAAATTGCGATTCCGATACTTGCACCCAAGGTAAAGTTTTGGCCCATCACCTGGAACGATGTTTTGAGCTCGTTGATCAGGGTTTCCGCTACTTTTACAGCCCCGTTGACTTTCGGGAGATCGGGTAGTGCGAAGGCAAATTCATCCCCTGACAGGCGAGCGATGGTGTCTGACTCCCGTATGGCCCCGCGAAAGCGTTGAGCTGCCTGTCTAAGCACCTCGTCACCCTGGGAGTGACCCAAGGTGTCGTTGATTTGTTTAAACTGATTCAGGTCAAGGTACACCAACGCTACTTTCGCGCTTTTACGGGATGCCTGCACGATGTATTGTTCAAGCCGATCCAGAAATAAGTTACGGTTCGCCAGCCCCGTTAGGCTGTCGTAGTGCGCTTGTTCATAGAGACGGCGCTGTCTTTGTATTGCCGAAAGAGCAACTGTCAGGCGATCCGCTACGCTGCTTGCCTGATCTAATATGCTCGATGGAAGGGTCGGGGCACCGTGGTTTGCCAGGCACAAACACCCTAACAGCCGCTCTTCGAAATAGAGTGGTAGCAGATTCAATTCTTCTTCGCGTTTCACAAGACCTGTGGCAAATTCAGGTATGTAATCGAGTTTGTCGACGGAGTAATGCTCTCGTCCTAAATCGGTGTTCGGAAGTAGATCTTCAAGGTTTCTGCTCAAAAATACGCGGACGCCGGTCTCGTTTGGGCCGGAGCAGTACATTTTTCCCCGCCTCGAATCGTCGGGGTCCGTCACGAAAATAGCGGCGACATCAGTTGAAACCAGCTCTGGCATACGCTTCGCTATTAGCCCCATGATTTCAGCGATGTCAGTTGAAGACAGTAGTAGCGCATCTATTTCCGACATTGCGATTAAAAATTTGAATTGTGCTTCCAGTCTGTCGGCCATACCGTTAAACGTTACAGCTAGTTCTCCAAACTCGTCTTCGGTGTCCAGGGCTATCCGGGTTTCAAACTTACCTTGGCCCAGCGTGGCTGCTCCCTTGGTTAATATGGAAAGCGGCGTCAGTTGTCGCCTGGTCTGTGAGAAAACGAACAGTAGTAGGCACAATACTGATAAAGCCACCACCGCCGGAAACAGCCAGCGAAATACGCGAATGGGTGCGAAGACTGTTTCGGCGTCTTCTGCGGAGACTACTGTCCAAGAGCTGCCATTAAAATTTGAACGGATAAATAGGTCTCTGGCGGTGGCAAAGTATTGCAGATCATCGGATCTCCAGCTGAGCTTGCCAGAGTATCCACTGCCATCATCCAGCGACTGCAGATTGGCCAGTTCACCCTTTAAGCTTGGTGTACAGAAAAGTGGAACAGATGCCTCGAAAACACAGAAATCGTTGTTTAGCAGGTGGTCCTCGGTCTCACCGAACAAGTTAGCTTTGCTGAGCAGCGCAGTTAGCTTCTGGTTGTGGGCAGTCTCTACGGTCAGTAATAGATCACCGTTATTGGCGAATTGAGTAATGGTGGACTTTTTGTTGCTGGTAACATATGTGTCGGCGGTTAAGTGGTCGATGTTGCCGAGTGTTTTCTCACGACCAAAAATAGTCTGCGGTGCTCCTAGACTGTTGGTCGTTGCGATAACTACTGTCCGCGATTTTAAGTCCTTTTGCCGGCTTGTTAAATGGTCTCGATCAATTTCAGAGAAAGGCTCGAGCGAAGTTAGGAGAGACTCAGTTGTGATTAGGTGTTCTATGAGTATGTTGGCGTGGTATTTACTGGCGAGATGTAACCGCTGGTGTGCTTGTTCTGAGAGCGAGTTTTTAATTTGGAAATAGGAAAAAAAAGCTGCAACGGTTATAGGCAGGATTACCGCCAGTGAGAACAGTACTTGAACGCGTGTGAGTACTTTACTCTTATTGAATTTTGGCGGAGGAATCATAGTGCCGCATTAGTAATCCGCCGCGATGCCGTAGTAGGCCCCGTCATTCGCTCGAATGATATCGTCTTTGCTGGATTTGGCTGTCAAGGGAGAAACGCTTTGGCCGTCTGGCCCCATGCTGTACAGGTCGTAGTCTGTATTGATCGGCACGAGGTTTTTATCTTTTCGTAGTTTTCCGTTCCCTTTTGCGCTGGCAATGTTCAGATATTGGTAGGGATTTCCCCAGCTGTCCACAGATAACCCACGACCAATTTCTACAAGGCTGTTTGGCAGACGGTTGTTTTCGAGGAGAAAATCGTCAAGCTCTATGCTGATGGAGGTCATATCCAATTGAGTCTCGTAGCTTTCGGAGCGTGAGATGTACTCTTGATAAGCGGGAACGGCGACACCACTTAATACACCCACTATCGCGACCACGATCATCATTTCGATGATCGAGAACGCTTTCTGGCTGCGCATTCGCAGATGCTTGGCCGCAGGCCGAGTTGCTATGTAACTGGATATCGCTCGATGGCGCATTTCCTGTTCTCAGGCTTGATATACTTATAAGTACGCACTTTAGTGGAGCTGCTGTTATTGGTCAATACTTGGTCAGCCTGGTCTGGGACCCCGATTGTGCGCTGTACCACACAGAAGCGAGTCTTCTTACGGCGCAGCGATAAATTGCCAAGCACATCACATCTTTGTGGCTTGGCGCCTCCTTGACTACGCGTCGTAACGGATAACTTCTAGATTGAGGCTTCCTGCAACCCCAAGGGGGCCGAGCTCTAGGTGGTTGATGTATTTCTTCAGGCAAAGTGTGATGGGGCTGCGGCTAGGCGGTTCTTCAAGCGCCTACTGCGCTCACGCCGCAAACCTCGATCTCGATACTGAACACATGTTTTAGGCGCTGGGCCCAGGTCATTGCGGCATGACGCTCGGCGGATATGCCGACTTCCGCATTAGAGATAGACGCACCTTTGCCGCGTTTGGCTGGCGTGACCAACCCTCGCCAGCGGTGGTTCGGAGGGAGGACCCCATGGAATCGCGTGAGATTGACCCCCGGTTTGGGCCGGACCGCGCTCGGGCGAGGGCCGCCAATCGCGCAATGAAGTCCACGGTGTGTGACGTCAACCCATATGGTGCCAAATGACCTGGTTCACTAAGAGATACTTCTGCTACATTTAAACTGATGTAGAGGAGTATCAAAATGAGCCAGTCAAACACAGAAAAGGCCGTCAAGGATATTCGCCGCAACACCGGCCGGAAGTTTTCCAGCGAGGAAAAGATTCGCCTTGTCCTGGATGGCTGGCGAGGCGAGTGCTCCATTGCTGAGCTATGCCGC
>JBLGAR010000199.1:0-5644 GCA_047612385.1 Cryomorphaceae bacterium
AGATCATTTTTAGAACCTGCTTGGCGTAGAGGCCGTATGCCGCTTTACCGGTTCGCTGAATACTCTTGTCGGGATACTGAGCCTGCGTGTGCAGCTGATTAAAGTTGATCATCCAAATGGCCCCCGTGTTCTTCTTACTAAAGCGTTCAAGTTCTTCGTACTGTTGCTTGGACGGGTTGGCCGCGCCAGAAAAATAGCTATCCGGAATCGGTTCAAAAATTGGCTTGAAGGGGATCAGGCGGAACAAGGTGCCGATCGCACGCAATACAATGCGGGCGGGTAATGGCGCGGGGTGTGAAACGACAGCACTTTTTATCGGCTGTTGTTCCCATAATTTCATGGCGTTAAGAGCGTCGGCAGGTGAACGGAAAAAAAAGCGTTGGTATAGCTTTGCCGATACTTCCTCGCGACCAATGCCTTGCAACAGACAATGTGTGGTCCTCTGCAATCCTTTGGCTCCTTCCAGTGCGGCATCTGTAAAAATGTGGAGGCAAACTGGCGAATTCTGCGGCAGCACAGCGAAGGCGGCATTCTGTGCGCTGCTCATCATGTGGGTCATAGTGTGGTTTCGCTTGTCGGCAGGGATAGTATTTGGCCGTCGTGGCCAACAGTGATTTTTCCGTCAAAATGATTTTTCATACCGTCGGCAAACAACCAGCGCATGAACACGTTGTTGGGAACGGTTGGAATCAGGTGGGTAAGCACCAAATGTTTGACGCCGCTGGCCTGCGCCATTTTGGCGATCGCGATCGTATCGGCATGGTAGTCGATAACGTCACTTGTGTGCTTTGCCTGTTTACTTAGACCGAGCGCCGTCATTTGCTGTATAGCCCTATTTGTCAGTGACGTATTTAAGGCTTCGTGAACCAAAATGTCGACGTTCGCAGCGGCGCGGGCTGTCGCCTCTGTCACGCGGGTGTCGCCACTAATTACAACGCTTCGGCCTTCGTAATCAATGCGATAGCCGTATGCCGGGTGGACGGGATTGTGATCAACCGCGAATGCCGAGACGGTAACACCGGCTTTTTCGTACAGTACGTGCTGAGATTCGTCCGCTATTGGTCGCGGCGCGCCCGCAAATGCATCGTTGCTAAGATTAGGGCGGTTGTTTCGTCGATTGTTAATATCGAAAGTATAGGTGTCGGCAATAGCTGCAATTACACGTTTTATGCCAGCGGGGCCGTAAATTGGAATAGCGTCTTTGCGCCCATCAATCCATGCGGTATTAATGAGTTGAGCTAGCCCACTAAAGTGATCTGAGTGCCAGTGAGTTATAAAAACGGAAGACACACTTTTAGGGGGGATGCCCACCAGCGAGAGGTTAATACTGGCGCCCTCACCAGCATCAAAGAGCAGTGTTTGATTACCTGCTATCACTGCGGTGCAGGCTTGCCCGCGTTCACTGGCTTTAGGGGTGCCGGTGCCGCAAAGTACCACGTGTATACCCTCGTCGAGAGATTGCGCCAGCGGAGCAGTGGCAAGATCACGGCGGATGGCTTGATCGACAAGCGACTCGCATCCCGTGAGGATGATGCCAAGCGAGAGGCTGCCGATAACGGACATTTTGCATAGTATTTTCATATCAGTACCTATATATGAGGTCGAGTCCGACAGTTCGTGGTTCACCCCACATGACCGCGCGATCAGCCTGTGGAAGAAAATTCATTGTGACGGTAGCGTATTCCTCGTCGGTCAAATTTTTCGCCCATGCGGCCACGGTGAGCTGGCCCTGTAGCACGGGTATATCATAAATTCCCACCCTGGTATTAAAGAGGCCCAAGGCATCGACCTTAGTGTCGGAAATACTGGTAGTTTTGTTTTCGCCATTTGTTTCTGCCTTGTAGCTGTAGCTCAGATTAAGGTTGAGGCGGCCCCATGAAAACGTAACAGGCGAATAATCCAGTCGGGCATTGAAGCTGTGCTTAGGTGCTGAAAAAAAGGTAAATTCATCTGTCGTGTCTTCGCCAGTGTCTGGATTGATTACCTCAATTATGCGAGCGTCAAGCCAAGCGTAGCCGACGGTGAGTATCAAATCGTGCGTCACCATGAGTGTCAGATCAACTTCGGCACCTTGCATTCGTGATTCGCCGGCGTTGAATACCCGTGTATCAGTAACAGTGCCATCGATTTTGAAATTCATCTGGCGGTTAGTGAAGTCTGTTTCAAAAACATTGGCATTAAAGCGCAGCCGACGATTAAGTAGCTCACTCTTTATTCCCAGTTCATAGGAAGCAACATATTCGGCGTCAAAGCCACGGACGAACTGCTGTGGGTCTGGTTCTCTTGCATTGAAACCGCCGCTTTTGTAGGCCTGTGCATATTTAACATAGAGCTTGCTGCTGTCGCTGAGTCGATAGGCTGCAACAAGCGTGCTAGAGGTATCTGTGAAGGATCTTTTGCTGCTGACATCGAAATCAATTGCCGGTCCAGCCTCAGTCGGTGGGCTTGCAACGGCAGCGCCGGTCTGGCGGTTCACTGTTTCAGTTTCTAGGTACATCTGTTGTTGGCGATATCGTCGAGTAAATCGGTTGTCCTCCGAATAGCGCAGCCCTAGCGTGAATTCAAGACGATCATCTAGAACGCGTGGATTCCAATTAACTTGGGTGAACACAGCATGAGCTTTATTTCTAACATCAAATCCGGTTGAATCGATCAGCAGTGCAGAAATGATGGTGGTTGCCAGTGGGCCTTCGACGATGCTGACGGGTGCATTCAGCACGTGGTGATAGGGTTGGCGTTCACGGGCCTCTTCATCAAAGCTATAAAGCCCCGCAATTATATCCAGCCGGTCATTAAATGCGCTGCCAGCAAGCTGAATCTCGTGGGATGTTTGTGTGTGATTTAGCGCTATTTTTTCCGTGGGTGTGCTTAAACTGCCATCTTTAGAGGTATATGCACCACCATCGAGACGAAATTCGGGGGAACTACTACCGCCGCCAAGATCCGGAGAAGATTTATCTTCCATGCTGCGGTGGCCAAGCAAGTATTTGATCGATACTGACTCACCAAACATGTATTCGGTTGTAAAGGTGTGCCCTTCAATCGTAGTGTTTGATGGCAGGAGTTCCGATTGGGTAGAGAGTGCGTCGAATCGTACGTCGTCGCCGGGATAATTGAAGTATCGGCTGGAGGTTTCTGAAACTTGATTGTTAATGATCTCGGCTGGGCTGGATGACGCGACTATAGTTTTTGGCCGAATGGGCTGAAGTGTGTAGTTGTAGAACTCGGTGTCGGAGTGCTCGTAGTTGTAATTCATTTGCAGCTGGTCCGTGGTGTCCCAGCGCAGGTCAAAGCGGTGGGCGGTTGCGCTGCGATCGCCAAAGTCGCCACCCGGACCGGTATTTTCGACAAAGCCGTCTTGCTGCGTAGACAGGTAAGACAGTCGAATAGCTAGCGAAGAGGATAGCGGCAAGTTCAGCGCAGTTTTTGACGTCATTAAATTTCGTGAACCGCCTGTCAGAGTTTGTTTAAAGCCTATGTCGTCCAACTGCGGGCGACGCGTAATGATATTCACTGTACCCCCGGTAGAGTTGCGTCCATACAAAGTACCCTGTGGGCCGCGAAGAACTTCTATGCGTTCGAGCTCGGCAACATCGAACGCCAATCCCGTAGATCGCGCGATGTATATACCATCGAGGTAGACGCCAATTGCGGGATCTTGGGTGATTTGCGCGTCGATCATACCGACGCCTCGAATAAAAACTCTTAAAGTCTGATTGTTTAACGGGAAGGCTTCCATCGTCATGCCCGGCACCGCCACTTTAAGATCGCCCAAGCCGGCGACCCCGGCCTTTTCCAGATCTTCACTGTTGAAGGCTGCCAGTGAGATCGGAGTATCTTGGAGCGATTCGACTTTGTGCTGGGCTGTCACAATAACTTCTTCAAGCGCCGGCTCATTGGCCGCTTGTACTTCTGGAGCTGCCCCCAGTGCGACGCTCGCCATCAGAATAATGGGGAGCGTAAGCAGGCGAGAGGGTTTTCTCATGCTCTGGACTTCCATGACTAATCTCCTTCGCCAGCATTGGAGCTGGTGGCATTACTATTATTAGTTGAAATAATCGTCATTAGTGAATATAGTTCACTTTGGAGTGGGATTGCAAGCACCATGTTCTGAGTTCCGCCTTTAACGATAATTAATAAGGAGATGGTATGGAGTCTGCGCAAGAGAGAAGTGGCGTACTGGAGTCCGCCGTCATGAAAGGGAGGTGCGAGGTGAGTGAGTTCGATCCAGCGCCCCGTGCGACTGCGTCTGGCCTTACTCACCTGCGGCTAGCTCGTAGAGACCTGAGCACTACCGGCCGGTTTCTCGAAGATTTTGGTCTCAGCGAGTTGCAAAAATCAGCAGATTCAAAAACCTTTGGCGCGGTTGGTGAAAGCGGGCCCGCGGTCATTCTAGAGGGGCAAGAGCGTGATCGCTTTTTAGGTTTTGGAGTGCGCCTACGAGGAACGGCAGATTTCAATGCCCTGAAAGAATCGGATCTGGACACGCACTGCTCGCCTGAGGGCAATAGCCTTTCGGTACGCGATCCTGATGGTTGGTTGGTGCATGTAGGGGTCTCAGAACATGATGGTGCTGACGCAAATGCGAGTATAGAGTCTGCCAACTCACCTAATCTTAAGGCTCGAGTGAATTCAGTCGTGTCACCAAGATTTGGCCCTGCACCTGTGTACCGCCTCGGCCATGTGGTATTGGGTGTTCGCGACATAGAAAAAAGTATCAGTTTTTATCAGCAGAATTTCGGTATGCGGGTATCAGATTTCTTATTTTTGAACAAAGATGACACGCGTCCATTTCAGGCATTTCTGCGATTTGACAATGGCCTACTGCCTTGTGACCACCACAGTCTGGCTCTGGTAGAGGCCCCTGTTTTGGGCTTGCTACATTCCGCCTTTGAAGTTTTAGATTTTGATGCGGTTGCCACTGGTGGGGACTATTTGCAGCGACGCGGGCACGAACATGTGTGGGGCATAGGTCGCCATACACTAGGCAGTAATATTTTCGATTATTGGCGCGATCCTGGCGGAGATTTATTCGAGCACTTTTGCGATGTGGACCAGTTCGATGCACGGATGTCGGCGGGCTATCATCTTCTTCATAAAGATTCGCATCACCAGTGGGGCCCCGATCTCACTGCCGACTTCTTGAGGGTGCGTTCGCTGCCGTCTTTTATAAGAGAAGTTGTTGCTCGTTTGGTATTTGATAAAAAATTCACGCTCGCTCATTTGCGTAGAGTGGTGCGGGCGTCGAACCGAAAATTGAGCTGATCAAGCTACCTACAGGAGATTTATCATGCCTTGTCATGTTATGCGTTACCGTTACCAAAACACACCTCAGTGGGGTGTGGTTCTGGGTGATCGTCTCATCCCGTTGGGTAGCTTCGAGACTACCAGAGCGTTTCTGGCCGAAGGGCGAGATCGCGCCTTTGAAATATCGGCTAACCCCGAAGCGTTGTTGGGGGATAGCCTCTCGGTGGCAGACCTTGAGTTGCTGAGCCCAGTTACTGACGATGCCAGAGTGCTCTGTCAAGGAGCAAACTATAGACAGCATATGATTGAGTCAGGGTTAAACCCTGATGAAAAGAACTTTAATATGTTCTTCAATAAGTCCAGCGCCAGTTTGTGCGCAGGCGATAGCCCTATCGTT
>JBLGAR010000200.1:0-5607 GCA_047612385.1 Cryomorphaceae bacterium
GCGTGATCTGGCCATATCGGTCTGTAGCATGGTCTCCACTTCTTTAGAAAACTGCATGTCGTCGACCAGCAAGGTAATTTCGAAGTTTAATCTGAACGATCGATTGTCGAAGTTGGCAGTTCCTACGCCGGAAATATAATCGTCCATCAAGAATACTTTTTGATGCATGAACCCGTTCTGATAGCGATACACTTTAACGCCCACGGGCATTAGTTCTTTCGTGTAGGACCAGTTTGCCATTCCCACAAAGGGGCCGTCGGGTTCATCGGGGATTATGATCCGCACGTCCACGCCTCGCAGCGCAGCCAGCTGCAGCGCAGAGATAATCCCTCGGTCGGGAACGAAGTAGGGGCTGGCGATCCAGATGCGCTTGCGTGCATCTACAATCATCTGGTGATACATCAGACTCGCTTCTTCGTATTCCATCGCGGGGTCAGAGGGGAACACCAGTACGTTGCTCTTTCCCTGAGTTTTGGCGACGAACTCCAGATTTAGATTGATCGGCTCGCGAGTGGCCCATCGCCAATCGGTCGCGAAGACGATTTCTGCGCCCAACACGGCCGGCCCCTGCACCCGAGTGTGAGTATCTCTCCAATGACCGATTCGTTTGTTTTTGCCCAAATACTCGTCGCCAATGTTGTGCCCCCCAATCCACGCCGCCTCCCCGTCGACCACAACAATTTTCCTGTGGTTTCTGAAGTTAAGCTGAAAGCGGTTTCTACGTCCCTGTGTCGTATTGAATGAGGCAACCCTCACACCTGACGTCTCCAGGCTTCTGCACAATCTTGTTCGCCGGAACTGGCGGCTGCCTATCTCGTCGAACAATAGAAAAACTTTAACTCCGGCCTTGGCCTTCTCGGATAAAACCCGACTCAGTCTTTTCCCTAAATCATCATCACGAATAATATAGAACTCGAACATGATGTATTCGCGCGCAGTCTTAAGCCCGGCGAGTATGCTATCAAAGGTTCGCTCGCCATCTATGAGTAAATCAACTTTGTTGCCCTGGGTCGCTGGCATTCGAGCAAGCTTGAACAGTCCTGTAGAGAGCAGCGATTCGCCGGTGACCGGCATAACATGCTGCTCGATAGAATCCGAGGTGCGCTTGACCAGGTCCCGGGACACCCGCTCTATTTCTAAACGTTGTTCGAGATAACCGTCGAACTTATTGCGACCGAAAACCAGGTAACACGGTAGTGCAATGAAGGGGATTGCGAATAGAGAGATGGTCCAGGCAATGGCACCCTGGGACGTTCTCGCCTTCATGATTGCTTCTAACGCGAAGGCGATACTCAATATATAAAGTAGCGCCGCGGCGATTGCCAAAACTTCTGTATATAAGGATAATTCCATCTTACCGGCAGTCTAGCAGCTGGCGACAAGTAGGAACAAGGTAGTTGAATTTAGCTTGGCCCGGTAGGGATGTCCTGAAAGGCCATACCCTTATCCGCCCGGGGCTCCTGTGGGAGGCCCAGGACCTGTTCGGCGATGATATTACGCATGACTTCGTCGGTGCCTCCGGCGAGCCGGACGCCCGGGGAAAACAGTACGGTTTTTTGGTAATGAGCTTCCTCTGGGCTGAAGGTTGCGTCGACAATCGCACCGGCTTGCCCGAACAACTGGCAGGCAAAGTTGGCGATCTCCTGATTCATCACTGCGCCGACGAGCTTGCCGAGAGAGGCTTCTGCTCCGGCAAACCCACCTTGGGATACTTTCGAGATCATGCGTTTATTGGTTGCTTGCAGGCCAGCGTACTGGCTATACCAGGTGGCGAGGCGCTCGCGAACAATAGGATCTTCAGCGATAGGCTCGCCGTTGATCTTTAAAGTTTTGACTAGGTCTAGAAACTGTGGGAATCCGGTTGGCTGTACTCCACTGATGGCCAATCGCTCACTCATCAGAACGGTCAGCGCCGCGCCCCAGCCTCCTCCGACTTCTCCGAGCCTGTATTTATCGGGTACCACTGCGTTGTCGAAAAACACTTCGTTGAAATGTGAGCCGCCATCCATTTGCTTGATGGGCCGTACCTCGACACCCGGCTGCTTCATATCAATCATGAACATCGTTAGTCCGCGATACTTTGACACCGTGGGGTCCGTGCGCGTGAGCACAACACCATAGTCGGAATGCTGCGCGCCAGAGGTCCATATTTTTTGACCGTTGATAAGCCAGTCGTCACCCTCTGGTTCTGCTTTAGTCCGCAAACCGGCAACGTCGGAGCCCGCACTGGGCTCGCTAAACAGCTGGCACCAGACATCGTCCGCACTGGCCATTGCCGGTAACAACTCCCGCTTCGTTTCCTCGTCGGCGAAATGCATGATGGCCGGACCGCAATTGCCGATGCCTATGACAAAATAGCCTTCGCGGGTTTCGTATTCCGCCACTTCCTGAGACCAGATCACATCGTGGACAGAGCTTAGGCCTGCTCCGCCGTATTCTACAGGCCAGGTTATACTGGCAAAGCCTGCGTCAGACTTATGTTTGTACCACTGTTTGGCTTCTTCATAGGCGTTGTCGCCGTCCATACCGCGCAATATTTTGTCGGTGCGCTTTTTATAGTTGGCCCCCAGCCAGGCTCTGGCCCTTGTGCGAAATTCAGCCTGATCCGCGGTGTCGTTAAAATCCATAGTTTTATTCCTGGGCTGCGCTGAGGAGATGGGTAACAATTGCCTCTTTCCACTGCGGCTGCGCCCCAATGACTGACGACAGCAGCTGAGCGCGTCGGTAGTAAAGATGGCAATCGAATTCCCAGGTGAATCCCATTCCGCCCTGGGCCTGAATGTTTTCCTTGCTGATCAAGTAGTAGGCATCGCTCGCGCTGACCCTGGCTGTAGCTGCAGCAAGGGGTAAATCCTGAGAGTCTGAAGACAGCGCCCAGGCGCCGTAGTAGGCGTTGGATTTTGCTAGTTCCAGTGCGACAAACATGTCTGCAAATTTGTGCTTAATGGCCTGAAAAGAGGCGACAGGACGGCCGAAGGCGTAGCGCTCTTTGGTATAGGCTATGCCCATGTCCATGGCTGCCTGGCAGCCACCAATTTGCTCGAAGGCGAACAAAATGGCAGCTATATTCGCAAGTTCTTTGAGCTGCCGCTTTCCGCTCCCCGCCAGCCCAAGTGGGGTGGCGATTGCCCCATTGAACTCGATCTTGGCAAGCGAACGACTAGGATCGATGCTGTTCAGTGCCTCTGCTACAGCATTTTCAGCACTAAGGTCTACCAGGTACAAGCTGCAGTTTCCCTTCTCATCGTTTGCTGCCACCACAGCAAAATCTGCAACAATGCCATCGGGTACCGGTATTTTGGTGCCGCTCAGCTGACCGCCGACGACGGAAGCTTCAACAGTGATTGCTCCTAGACCTTCGCTCGTTGCCAGCGTGCCAATTAATTCACCGTTTGCCAATTTGGGGAGATAGTCTTGTTTTTGTTCTTCGCTTCCCCATTGCATAATGGCCTGTGTGGCGAGATAGACACTCGAGGAGAACGGTACTGGAGCCAGAGAGCTCCCCAGCTCCTGGGCAATGACACACAATTCCAGAACGCCCAAACCGAGACCACCGTAGGCCTGGGGTATATTGGTTGCGGTCCAACCCAGTTCTACGATCTTGTTCCACAGTTCTGCATGGAATGGCTCGTCAGTATCTAAAATACTGCGTACGACTTCAGGTGTAGATTCCTGAGCGAGAAAGTTACGGGCCTGCTCGCGAATAAACAGCTGCTCTTGGGAGAACTCAAAATTCATATCTTTGCCTTGGGTCTTTACTTGCTGATCATACTGTCTGGTCCCCAGTATGCTTTCATACTGTTGACTTTGCCGGCTTCGTTAAATTCAAAGACATCGATGATTTCCATTCCCATGCCGGGCATTTTGACTTGAAAAGGGAACGCTACCGCATTCCCTGAACAGCGCGGGTTGCCGGTGAGTTCGAGCTTGGCACCTGAGGCTAGAGCACCTTCATAAAATGCACAGACTGCATCGATGCCCACATGAAGGTCGGTACCCACGGGGTCTTCCACGATTGCATCGTCCGCGTAGAGTTCGCGAATGATATCCATATCCGCTTTTTCAAAAGCTTCTACGTACTTGTGTACTGCCGCTATTTTGTCGCTGTTTTCCATGTTCGCTCTCTCTCGTAGTCATTAAAAGTGATTTAAGGTGATCGATAATGTTCGAAGCTGGTGCAATAGTACTCACTTGTCTATTAGTAACCGCATAGACTCGCGTATCGATTTTTGTGGTATTTGGTGTCGCCAAACACCTGCATGGTTACGCGCGCGCGCTTCAGGAAAAGGCCGATATCCAGATCGTCCGATACGCCTATTCCTCCGTGCATCTGGACAGCTTCATTGGTGACCAGCTTAACGAGTTCATTAAGTTTGGCTTTGGCGAGACTGGCAATGAGTGGCAGTTGTTCGGGATTATCGTCAACAGCGGATAAGGCCTGCAGAATCACCGAACGGCACAGTTCCAATTCTGACTGCATATGCGCAGCCCGATGTTGCAGTGCCTGAAAGCTACCAATTTTGACACTGAACTGAACGCGTTCTTTGAGGTACTTAACGGTGCGCTCAAAAGCCTCTAGGGCACAGCCCATCATTTCGGCTGCAATGGCGATGCGGCCGCGATCCAATACGGGTTCCAGGGTCTTCCATCCTTGCCCAAGTTCGCCCATCAAACTTTCCACGCCGACGTGCACATTGGTCAGCGTGATACTGGCGGAGTTTCTTGCGTCCATCATGATGTGGCGTGTTCGACTCACACCCTCGGCATTGGCATCCACTAAAAACAGCGAGATACCTTCGCTGCTATCGGTGTCTGTGGAAGTGCGCGCCACCACAATCAGTTGTTCGGCGCTGTGTCCGTCCAGTACGAAAGTTTTGCTTCCGTTCAGAATAAAGCCCTTGTCACTGGAGGTGGCCGTAGTGGATATCGAACAGGGGTTGTGGTGCTGCGATTCCTCCAGCGCCAGCGCTAAGGTGAGTTCCCCCGCAGCAATTCTCGGCAGTAGCGCTTCTTTCTGACCGGTTGTTCCTCCCAATATCACAGCGGAAGCTCCAACGACGGCCGATGCGAATAGTGGCGATGCTGTCAAATTTCTCCCTGCCTCCTCCATGACCACCCCGAGGCCCGCGAAACCAAAATCCAGCCCGCCAAACTCCTCAGGAAGAATAATGCTCGCCCACCCCAGCTCTACCATTTGCGCCCAAAGCTCGGTGGAATAGCCAGTGGCGTCTGTTTCGTCGCGCAGCTTCCTTAGCGCCGCGACCGGCGCATTGCTTGCTAGAAACATTTTTGCTGAGCCTTGCAGCAGGCGTTGTTCTTCATTGAGTACCAGGGCCATAAATCTATCCTCCTAGGATTTCGGCAGTCGCAGAACGTTTTTCGCGATAAGGTTCAGCTGTATTTCAGAGGTGCCACCTGCAATGGTGTAGCCTTTTGACATAGCCCACTGTCGCGTGGTGTTGATTTCCTCCTCGCTGAAGCCTTCTCCGGCCCAGCCCAGGCCTTGAGTTCCCATGATAGCGAGCAGCAACTCGCCTTTGGCTTTCTCCGCCTCTGTGCCTACGTATTTCATCACCGCGGGCGCAGCGCTGCGGACACCATGTGTTT
>JBLGAR010000201.1:0-5277 GCA_047612385.1 Cryomorphaceae bacterium
AAGCTGGAAGAGGGATTGCATATTGGACGCAAGTTACTGCTGGACATTTTGGAGCTGGGTCTGCCAACTTCGACAGAGGCATTGGATCCCATTTCACCTCAGTATCTGCAGGATCTGATCAGTTGGTCTGCCATTGGCGCACGCACTACGGAATCTCAAACCCACAGAGAGATGGCCAGCGGCCTGTCTTCGGCGGTGGGTTTCAAAAACGGGACCGACGGCAGTCTGACAGTTGCCACCAATGCGCTGAATTCAGTGGCCAACGCTCACCGCTTTTTGGGTATCAACCGTCAGGGGCAGGTGTCCGTATTCACAACCCGCGGTAACCCTTACGGACATATTGTTTTGCGCGGTGGCAGTTCTGGCCCCAACTACGACTCTGTAAATATTCGCCTGTGTGAACAGGCTTTGGAGAAAGCCGGTGTGAAGAAAAACATTATGGTGGATTGCAGCCACGCTAACTCCAATAAAAAGCCAGAATTACAGCCTCTAGTAGTGGAAAATGTGGCTAATCAGATCCTTGAAGGGAATCAATCCATTATCGGCCTGATGATTGAAAGCAATCTGAACGCGGGCAACCAGTCAATCCCGAAAGATTTAAGTGAACTTGAATACGGTGTTTCCATCACAGATGGTTGCATTGACTGGGAAACGACTGAAGCGTGTTTGCTGGAGACGGCCGAAAAACTGCGAGAAATATTGCCTACCCGATTGGCATAGTTTTTTTTAGACAACGGCAGCTGCAGCAAAACTAGCCCGGGGTAATCAGTGGTGCGTGAGCCTGACCCTACTCCAGCTTTTTAAGCGACCTGCTTGGCTTGAATCTTGGTAATGATCCGAGCAAACGTTTCAGCCTCTTGCGCTCCGGACACCATATGATGCTGGTTAACAACGAAGGCTGGGACCGCATGTACATCCCGATCCAGCCATTTTTTTTGCTCTTGCCGCACGTCGCTGCCAAAGCGCCCATCGGCCATAACACTTCGCGCTTGAGCTGCATCTAAACCGACGCGTTCCGCCACTTGCACCAACACATTGATATCGTCGACGTTTTCTCGCAGGCTAAAAAATGACTCGAACAACGCGAGTTTCAACTCAGTTTGCTTGCCTTCAAGGCCACCCCAGTGCAGTAGCTGATGTGCACGGAAAGTATTGACCATGCGCATACCAGGCGAATAATCAAACTTAAAACCCAGGGATTCGCCAAGCGTGGTCAGGCGCTGCCTGGCCGCCGCACTCTGCTGGGGTGTGGTGCCGTACTTTTGCGCAAGATGCTCTGCGACATCCTGCCCTTGTTCCGGCATCTGTGGGTTCAATTCAAAGGGATGCCATCGCACGACAACTGCAGGAGGCTCAGCCATAAGCTCCAAAGCCTTTTGCAATTGTCGATATCCAATAATGCACCAGGGACAGACCACATCTGACACGATGTCGAATTCCAGAAGCTGTGACGCCGAGGCACTCATGATCTAGTAGTAGGCCTGTGAAGTATCTGAGTGATCGGTCATGTCACGAACACCTTTGAGTTGCGGAAGCTGTTCCAGCAGCGTTTTCTCAACACCGCCTTTGAGGGTCTGATCGACCATGCCACAACCCTGACATCCACCGCCAAACTTAAGAATGGCGACATCCTCCTCAGTCACTTCAACCAGGCTCACCTCGCCACCATGAGCTGCCAACGCGGGATTAACCTCGTTATACAGCACATAATTTATGCGGTCTTCGATAGGGCTGTTCTCATCCACCCGCGGCATTTTCGCGTTGGGAGCCTTGATTGTAAGCTGCCCTCCCATGCGATCTTTGGAATAATCTACCAGTGCATCTTCCAGGTAAGGAATGCTTCGGCCTTCGAACCAAGCCGAAAACCTCTCATATTCATGCCTCTGATCTTCTTCAGCAAGATCATCTTGCCGGCAGTATGCAATGCAGGTTTCCGCACGTGAGGTACCAGGCTGGTTAATAAATACCCTAACACCCAGCGCGTCTTCCTGTTTTTCTAGCAGTTCTGCCAAGTAATCCTGGGCAGATTCAGTGATGGTTACCATCTTAATTTCCATTCCGAGTAATTTACTCAGGTATTCTACCAAAATTATGAACAATTGCGCGAGAAGTCGCACTTAGCTGCCCAAATAGTTGAGTCATTCTGTTAGAATCTCACCCGTTTTTGGCGCTCTGCGCCCTATAAATGTCCCCATAGACGCTCTATCACTATCAGACACAGGACCTAGCAAGACAATGACCGCTCACCACCTCGCACTTCATCCCCTGGCACAAGCCCTCAAAAACCGAATTTTGGTGATCGACGGTGCAATGGGCACTATGTTGCAGGCTGAGGAGTTAGTAGAGGCGGACTATCGGGGCGAACGTTTTCTGGATCATCCCACTGATGTCAAGGGCAATAATGACTTGCTGTCGCTAACGCGACCCGATGTGATAGCCAGTATCCATCGCAAATTTTTGGAAGCCGGCGCAGATATTATTGAGACCAACACCTTTAACAGCACAGCCGTTGCTCAGTCGGACTATGGGCTGGGCGATATTGCTGGCGAGCTGAACCTGATCGGAGCACAGATTGCGCGCAAGGTCGCAGATGAACTAACGGCAGCCGAGCCTGATAAGCCCCGCTTTGTAGCCGGTGTCCTTGGGCCCACCCCTCGAACCGCTTCCATCTCGCCCGATGTCAATGATCCGGGAGCGCGCAATATCAATTTTGAAGCGCTGCGCAAAGACTATTCCGAGGCAACCCATGCCCTGATCGATGGTGGCGTCGACTTCATTATGATCGAAACCATCTTCGATACGCTCAATGCAAAGGCCGCGATTTTTGCGGTGTTGGAAGCCTTTAAAGATCGCGGAGCTGAGCTTCCGATCATGATATCCGTGACATTTCCCGATATCAGTGGTCGCGTGTTGTCGGGGCAAAGTCCGGAGGCTTTCTGGAATGCCGTGGCACATGCGAAGCCTCTAATTGTCGGCACCAACTGCGGAAGACGTTTTAAAGAGATCGCCTCTTTTGTTGAAGAGCTGGCCAATTCCGCTGAATGCTATTTCAGCGGACATTTTAATGCCGGTCTCCCAAATGCGTTCGGTGAATACGACGAGACGCCCGGCGATATGCATGATGATATGCGCGATTTCGCCGAGCGTGGATTCCTAAACCTGGCCGGTGGCTGCTGCGGAACGACGCCGGCCCATATTAACGCCATTGCAGACGCGGTAGAAAAGATAGCGCCGCGCAGGCTGCCCGATATTGAGCCCGCCTGTCGTCTCAGTGGTCTCGAGCCTTTCAATATCACGAAGCAGAGCCTGTTCGTTAACGTGGGCGAGCGCTGCAACGTCACAGGCTCGGCCGCGTTTAAGCGCCTTGTTCTGGCAGGCGATTACGAAGCCGCTTTAACAGTAGCCCGCGCTCAAGTAGAGGACGGCGCCCAGATCATCGATATCAACATGGATGAAGGCATGCTCGATGCCGAAGAAGCCATGGTGACGTTTCTCAATCTGATAGCGTCAGAACCGGATATATCCCGCGTGCCAATCATGGTGGATTCGTCCAAGTGGGAGGTTATAGAAGCCGGTTTGCGCTGCATTCAGGGCAAAGCCGTTGTCAACTCCATTAGCCTGAAAGAAGGCGAAGAGGAATTTATCGACAAGGCACGCCTTTGCCGTTTTTACGGTGCCGCCGTTGTGGTCATGGCCTTCGATGAGTCGGGGCAGGCAGACACCCTCAAGCGCAAGATGGAGATTTGCAAACGCTCCTACGATGTTCTGGTGGATAAGGTGGGATTCAACCCAGCTGACATCATATTCGATCCGAATATTTTTGCGATAGCGACCGGTATTGAGGAACACAATAATTACGCGGTCGACTTTATCGAGGCCACCCAATACATAAAAGAAAATCTGCCCCATGCACTCGTGTCTGGCGGCGTGAGCAATGTGTCTTTTTCGTTCCGAGGCAACAACCCGGTGCGCGAGGCAATACACTCCGTGTTTCTATACCACGCCATCAAGGCCGGTATGGATATGGGCATCGTTAACGCCGGGCAACTCGCTGTTTACGATGACCTGCCCAAAGACCTTAAAGAGGCGGTAGAAGATATCGTTCTCAATCGCAGGGATGACAGCACCGAGCGTATGGTAGATCTCGCCGAAAGCTTTCGCGGCACCGGAACTACCGCACCGCGTAAAGAGGACTTGAGTTGGCGCGAAGAACCCGTTGCAAAACGGCTTCAACACTCCTTGGTAAAAGGCATAAACACCTGGATCATCGAAGATACTGAGGAGGCCCGAACCCAATTTGATCGACCTATCGAAGTCATAGAGGGTCCCTTGATGGACGGCATGAACGTGGTAGGCGATCTGTTTGGCGACGGTAAGATGTTCTTACCGCAAGTCGTGAAGAGCGCACGTGTCATGAAGCAGTCTGTGGCTTACCTGCAGCCCTATATCGAGGACGAAAAAGCCGTTGGCGAGAGCAGCAGCAACGGAAAGATTTTGATGGCCACAGTGAAAGGTGATGTTCACGACATCGGCAAAAACATTGTGGGCGTGGTGCTGCAGTGTAATAACTTCGAGGTAATTGACCTTGGGGTCATGGTGTCTTGCGACGAAATTTTGCGTACTGCGAAGGAACAGTCAGTCGACATCATTGGGTTGAGTGGGTTGATTACACCCTCACTGGAAGAAATGTCCCACGTTGCCAGTGAGATGCAGCGCCTAAACTTCCAAATACCGTTGATGATCGGCGGCGCAACCACGTCCAAAGCGCACACCGCTGTCAAGATAGAGCCCAAATACAGTGCCGACGCCACTATCTATGTGCCTGATGCGTCGCGCAGTGTTTCTGTGGCGACCCAGCTGATGAATGATTCCAAAGCGGATTTCATAGCCAAAACTCGCGCGGATTATGAGGTGGTGAGAAAACGCATTGGCGATAGAAAGCCACGTGGCAAGCAGCTGCGTTATTCAGAAGCGGTCAAGCGCGGCGTCCAACTGGATTGGGATAACTATCAACCACCCACTCCCAGCTTTATAGGTATCCGCGTATTCGAGGATTTTCCATTAGAAGATTTGCTCGACACGATCGATTGGACGCCCTTCTTTATCACTTGGGAATTGGCAGGGAAATACCCAAAGATTCTACAGGATGAGGTTGTAGGAGTTCAGGCCACAGAATTGTTCAACGATGCCAAGGCCTTGTTGAAACGCGTGCTCGACGAGAAACTCCTCAAGGCTAGCGCCACTATCGGTTTTTGGCCTGCGGAGCGGACCAATGGC
>JBLGAR010000202.1:0-5156 GCA_047612385.1 Cryomorphaceae bacterium
AGCTGGAGCCGTAGAGTGACCGGATGACCGCTTTCCGGCGTCGGGGGCCAAGCCCGGCCCTGCGCCAGAAAAACTCGTCGCAAAAATTCCAGCAGCCGAACATGGGCATCTGAGTCTACAGTTGAACCGCAACATCGCATTCACTGATAGGGTAATCCCCCCTAAAAATCGAGGTGTTGTCTTGACCGGTTGAATGCACCCCTTCTAAAAATAGGGGGATTACCGTGAACTTAATAGATGGTCAGGGCCAAAGATTTATCAAACTTTAGGTATGTCTGAAGCCTCAAAATGTACGAAAATAACGAAATTATTATCAAATATTATTGTCCTCCGACATTATCTGCTAATTTTGTATCAAATATCGATAAAAATACCCTGCTATTATTTAGATAGTAGGATTTTTATAAGAGATGCTTGGGAATGAATAAACTGTAGGTACTAAAGGCGGCTTAAAATACGTTATGCAAGTTAAGAAGGTTCGGGTCAGAGGTGACTGAGTATCATTATTGGAAGCTGAGAAAGTTCATCAATTTATAAAATAAAGAAGTGGGCAATTGAACCACCAATTATGCTATGAAGTGTTAAAAGGCCTGAACCTTAGCTACTAACTATTGGCCGGCGGTCAGCGTTTTCTTAATCTATTTTTTTCTGGAATAAAGCGTAAATATACGGCTTTTCCTCTCCAAGTGAGTTAATAAATACGTATTCTTCGCTTGAGATTAGCTTAAACTTTTCTCCTAAACGAAACTGCATCTCGCTTACAGAATATTGGCGGGTTTCCAAGCCTGCGCACCTGGTAACAGCTAACTTAGAAAATTCTGCGAGTAAAACATAACCATCTGAATTAATTGTTTTTCGCAAATTTTTAAAGTATTGCAATATATCTTCTTCTTTTAAAATAAAATGTAATGTAGCACGATCAATCCAAATATCTGCCTCGTATTTTTGGGGTAATTTTAAACTCATATCGTGATGAAGAAAATCAAAGTTTCCCGAACCTATTCTGTCGCTGAGGTTATTTAACGCTCTGTCACTGATATCATTAAGTATTAAATGACAACCCGTTTTTAATAGCTCATCTACAAGATACGATGTTCCAGCACCCGGGAGGAACACGTTGGATCTGGAAGACAGCTCCATATTTTTAAAAAATTTAGTCGTTTGTGAAATGTCATTTTCGTACCAACCAAACTCGTGGTCAGTTTTCTTAGAGAAGATTTTATTCCAATGATTTTTAGCACTTTGCATAATTCAGACCCTGCTTCCCATTAAAGATATAGACGTTGTCGCAAGGCGCCGGCACCCAATGATGGGTGCCGGCTAGATATGGGCTAGTAGGCTTTATATGGGAGGAACTTGCCAGACAGGACGACATTCACGCGGTCACCCTTCGGGTCATTTTCGCGTTGAATATCCATAGAAAAGTCGATGGCGCTCATAATACCGTCGCCAAACTCTTCATGAATCAGTTCTTTAATAGTACTGCCGTATACATTCACAAGCTCATACCAGCGATAGATCAGCGGATCGGTAGGCACAGCGGTGGGCAGTGAGCCTTTGTAGGGAGCCACCTGCAGCCAGGCCATCGCTTCGTCACTGAGCCCGAACAGATCGCCGACTTTTTCAGCCTGTTCCTTATTCATCGCCATCTGGCCAAGGCAGGCAGACGTCGTCCATTCTTTGGAAAGACCAACAGTATCTGCAACCGTGCTCCACTTGATGCCTTTGAGCACTTTGGAGGATAGAATCATCTGGGTTACTTCATCGCGATTATTGATCATGGTGGCTTCCTTTAGTTGAGATGATTATTCAAATTTATTGCTGTCAGTTGTATTAGCGGATTCGTGGTTCCAACGCTCATGCGGCACGGCTTTGCGTAGACGAGCCTACCTTCAGCCGTGAGATCATCTGACCACCCAGGTATTGCTCCATCACGAGTTCGTTAGCATTTTGCCGAATGGTCCTCCAAATGCCTTTAATTGAAGGCTGGCCATGCAGAACCACAGGCATAGCACGGGTTTTGAGCCTTATCACTGGAGGCGTGTGTTCGTACGTTACTGCGTCGAGGCCAAGTACCGCATGTGCGATCGCTTGTGCCTGATATTTGATCGGTTCGATAAATCGACAGGGCATCCCGTCAATGCTGATGCAATCACCCAATGCATAGATATTTGAATCACTGGTGCACAGGGTTTGCGGATTCACGGTGAGACCACGCTCAAAATGCAGACCTGCCTGCAGGGCCAGTCGGTTATCAGTGACTAATCCTGTGGCTGCTACAACGTGATTGACCTCAAGCGCATGGCCCACTTTGAGTTTAATAATCCGCTTGCCGCATTCGAGTTTAGCAACGTCAGCAACATCAACACCGCCAAGATAGTTGACGCCGAGATCAACCAGGCTGCTGACCAGTCGAGAGGCTGCCTCTTCAGGCAATAACCCAGCCAGCGGATAGGCATTGCGATCAAGAAGCGTGACTTTGTGTCCGGCGCGGGCGAAGTCTTCTGCCAGTTCGCACCCGATCATACCGGCGCCGATAATGGCCACCGATTGTTCACCTTGCGCAAGAGCTTGTTGCAGGCCGGACCAGCCAGCCAAGTCATTCACACGCCAGCACAGGGAGGGTGGCAGTTGGGGAGGAAGAACCGGTTTTGCGCCCTGAGCCAGAATCAACTGTGTGTAGCTCAGCGACCCCCGCGTTGTGCGTACCTGCTGCAATGTCGGGCTGAGACCAACCGCAAAGGTGTCGGGCATTAGCTGGACACCGAGGCGTTGAGCGGCTGCGAATCCGGTCTCGCGAACCAGCGCCGCTCTATCCGCGCCACGGCTTATTGCGACGGACAGCTCGGGCTTGTGATACACATCGCCATTGCAGGCGCTGACCAGTGTAATAGGCACTGTGGAGTCCAGCGTTCGGAGCGCTTCCACGATGGACCAGCCAGCAATGCCTGCACCTATAACGACAATGCCGATCTCGCGGTTGAATTGCATAGGCTGATCGGAAACGGTGATTTCCTGTCGTTCGAACAACTCGAAATCTGACTTGGTGACGCCACACAGAGGGCATTCCCAGTCGTCAGGAATATCCTCAAAGCGGGTGCCAGGCGCGAGGCCGCTATCCAGGTCGCCCTGCTCCTCGTCATAGATCAGTCCGCAGGCGAGGCAGATATATTGCCTCCAGGGCATCGCTTGATCGAATGCTTGTTCGCTCATGCCGGTACCTCTTCACGCAGTTGTTTTGCCATCTCCCACCGCAGGTGCTTGAGTGCTGGTGTCACGATAGCGACAAAATGTGCTTCGCGTATTCGGCGTTGCGGAGCTGAATTCATCAGGTAACCTCGCGCACCCTGGTGTAGAAGCGCCGACTGGGATGCCTTGAGTGCCAGCTCGGAACCCCGGGCGCGCAAATCAAGCACATCAAGGAGAAAGTCTTTGCTGCCATCAAACGGAGTTTCTGAAAGCCTCGCCGCTTGTGCTGCAATGTCATTAAACTCGGCCTGCATTTCATCCGGGCGGTCATGGAGATACTGGTTTACATGACCGAGTGACGGCTCGACCTCGCGGGCGGAATCAATAGAGCCCTGGATGACGCCGGTGGCCATACCAACCTGCAACAAGATAAAGGCGCTGCGAATGCGCTGGATAAAAGGCCGGACAGGATCTGCAATCATTTGATCTTCGCTGACAAAATAATCGATCAGCGGAATAGCCCAGGTGCTGGTTCCTTCCATACCGGAAAATTTGGGGCATTTCCTCAGTGTTACGCGCTCGTCCAGATCCAGCAGAAACATAATTTCATGGGAGCGTGTGCCATCATCCCGGTCGACGGCGGCGATCACACCGCAGTATTGTCCTGGGGCGATATGACTTACCCATGGCAACGTACCACTGACGCTATAGCCCCCCGGCACCTTCCTGGCTTTCAGTGCCATCTTCTCGATGCCGGTGAATGCTTTCATCGGGTTGGAAAGAGCGGTTCCACCAAAGGTGCGGCCGGCAGCGTGGTCGGCCAAGCGAGCCAGCAGTGCCGGGTTGCCTGATTGCTCCATGTAAAGTCCGCATACGTCGTGGCACCAGGTCATGAAACCGGTGGCTCCGCAGTGTCGGCTGATCTCCTGCATGGACGCTATTGCCAGACCGTAGCGGGAGCCATATTGATCAAGATGACCGGCAAAAGCGCCTGCCTGACCAAGGTTTGCCATGATATCGAGCGGGTAGTAACCCTCATGATCGATTCGGTAGGCTGCTGGTGCGAGCTGCTCACGCCCGATCAGACTGACCTCGGCGAGCACCTGTGAATCGTCAGCCCAGAGAGCTGTGTTTGAAGAGACTGCGACGTTGTTCATGGCATTCCTTCCTAGTCAGTTGAAAATTAATCAGTCCATCATGCTGATGCTGAACGGGATCGGGTTACGCATGCTGTTAGCGACCGGTGAGAAGTAATTGGCCTTCTTGACAATCTCGTCCAGCTCTTCCCGGGTCGCATCGCCTTCTATCAGAATCTTGACGCGGATCGCCTGAAAGCCCATCTGGTCAGGCATACGATCAGCGCCACCAGCGCCCCAGGCAGCGCTGTTGCCAATGTCACCCTCAAGGAAAACTTCTAGGCGGCTCAGTTTGACCTGCTTCCAAGTAGCCACAGCGGTAATGCCAACGCAAAGGCAGCCACCCAAACCGGACAGAACGATTTCGCCCGGTGCCGGAGCAGTGTCTTCTCCGAACAAGTGCAGCGGCTCGTCTACCACAACTTCGTGCTGATTAACGTGGCTGACGGTGCGGTACTGGCCATCGGTGACGGTGTGGACTTTATTAGTGCCACGGTTTTCCGGGTTATTCAGGCCTTTTTCGGCAAAAGCGGATAAGCCGTCTCGGTCGATCGGGCGCAGGTGAGTTGAGACGGTTTTCGGTGCGGTTGTTACGGTCATGGTTTTTCGTTCTCCAGTTGGATTGGCAAGCTCGGATGCATTGTTACCAATGTGTCCAAGTTTGCTAATAAGGAGAGCATGGTGCGTGCCAAGCTTTAAAAAATCATAAAAAATAAAGAGTTAAAGATTTTCAGACAGTGATTCAGCGAGAATTGGAATGCTTTGGCGAGGAATGTAAACCTGACAATGTCAGACAATCAGGGGCGACAGGTGCTTCAGGCGGTAGGTTAC
>JBLGAR010000203.1:0-5140 GCA_047612385.1 Cryomorphaceae bacterium
GACCGTCGGCATATATCTCGGCCTCGTAGTCTCCCGAGTTACGCCGGGATTGCCTACCGTCAGCACCGACACGCCATTGACCAGAAGCCGATAGCTGGTCCCAACGCCTGGCATCCTCAAGGCAAGCTGGTGTGTTGTTCCGGTTAGAACCTTGACACGGTAAGTGGCATATCCACTCCCTTTCAGAAGCTGATTATCAAAAATGTTACCGTTCCAGCTACCTGGAACCTCAATGTATTCTCGATCCGCTTCTGCGATTTGGTAAAAGTCCCGGGCTTGCAGTTGCTCATGCCAGGAAAACTGCCATTCCCCGGACAGCGCTATCGGCCCATCCCTTTCAAAGTGCCAGTTCGAAAGATCGATCAATCCCCGGACAACCTGGGGAGCTTGATCTGCCTGCGCACTGCCCCCTACAAAAAGGGTTATCAATATGAGGATCACTGCTTTCATAGGTCTGAATCATAGCCTGCTGAAGTTGCCGAGGAAAGGGACATGTAAGCCACCTCTGGCAACAAATGGCAAAATATTCGGGACATCCACCAACCCGCTTTAGCTGCCAGGATAATTCGGTAATGACTTACAAGAGTGGTGTCTTGCATAGACCAGGCCAGAGTTTAGCCGTTAGTAAAGTAAGCATCCGGTTTTTTGTTGTGTAAGTCAGAACAAGATGATGGATGTCTTGAAGTTTTCTGAGCGGTGTTTAGCCCGTGTGCTGACGCCTGTGCTCTTTGATCATCTTCGGGAAAGCGCAGGGATCGGATGCTAATTGCTCGCCGGATACCAGTTCTTCAGGCGAACTTCGATAGCCTTGTTACCCGCTTCCACCAAATTCTTAAACGCTTCTATATCCTGTCCCCGGTGATGGTAGGGATACATGATTGCCGGCTCGAAATCCAGAACTGCGTCTGAAGCTTGGTTGATGTCCATGGTGTAAGGTAAGTTCATGCAGACAAAAGCCACATCGATTCCTTTTAGGTCACGCATCTCAGGAATGTCTTCTGTATCGCCGGAAACATAGATATCTTTGCCGCCCATGCTTAGCACATAACCATTCCCCCAGCCTTTAGCATGTCTTGCGCCTTCTTCAGGGAGGTTATACATGGGTACAGCATTGATCGTGATGCCTTCAACCTCTGTCGTATCAAAGTTGGCAATAACCGTCGTTTGTTCCAGGTATTGGTCAGGCATTTTGTCCGCTACGGCTTGGGGCACATAAAACTTGGCACTGCTGGTATCCAGGACCGCGAGCGTATCAGGACTCAAGTGATCACCATGGGGGTGAGTGATGAGGATAATATCAGGCGCTGGCTTACCCTCATACAAGCCTGCCGAGCCCCAAGGGTCCACGTAGATGGTTTTGCCATCCCACTCAAAAATAACCGTACCATGAAGAATCGGATGAACCACTATATCTCCCTGGGTGGTTTCAATACGGTCAGGATCATTATTCAGCTGCGCAAAAGCTGAACTCACGGAAATAGATAAGCATACAATTACAGATAAGCACGAACGACGCATACGGGTAATCTTTGATTGAGAGCGAACTGTGACTATAGACTGCTTTACCAAAGCAACGCTAGTCAGCTGTTAATACACGAATACCCACACCCAAGGGTAACAATGAAAACCTACGCTCAACTTTTTCAGCGGTTGCACTTTTTGCCGTCGGGCGCCTCAGTTAGATGTCTTACCGCACATACTCCGCTATGCTGCAGACATGAATACCATCAAACTTTTCGCGCCTGGTCTCCTGATTTTGCTCGCCGCCTGCGGCGATGCCCCAACGCCCACGACCCTGGCGGTACTCAGCGAGGTCCAACAGGACTTCTCCGGTCGTCATGTGCGCGTTAGCGGCACGCTCCGCACCTTTGCAGCGCCCCGGCATTACTGGATTGAAAATGACCTAAGAAATCGCGTCGCCATTAATACTGATCAGGATCTGGCGCCGCTGGTCGGCAAAGTGATCGAGGTTGAGGGCGTCTTTTGGTATGACCGGACCAGCGGGCGCCGAATCAACGCGACCGCGCTTCGCGTGACCGGGGCCAGCCCTGCACCACCAACGTGATCGCGACGCGTGGCGTGGTTTTACTCCGGCACTTAACCCCGACCCTAAAACTGCCAACACGGGAGAGATGCGTTAAGATGAGGGGCATAGCAATTTCAGGCGGCCTGCGATGACGATACCCGAGAACAGTGACATAGAGGCCTGGCTGGCACTCGAAGAACCCGAGGTGGTGCTGGAGCCGGATCTGCCGATTATTGATCCACACCACCATCTGTGGGACAAGCGTACTGAACCGCTTGAGCCGCACAGTTTTCGGCAACGACTGTACCTGTGTGATGAGTTGTCTGGGGATATCGCTGCTTCCGGGCACAATATCGTACAAACAATCTTCGCCCAGTGCGGTGCTTTCTACCGGGCTGACGGCCCGGAGGAGATGCGCTGTATCGGCGAGACTGAATTTGCCCATGGGGTTGCGGCCATGAGTCGCTCTGGGATTTACGGCGACACCCGGCTCTGCACGGGTATATTCAGTACGGCCGACTTGCGGCTGGGTAGTGCGGCCGCACCCATACTCGAGGCTCACCTGCATGCATCAGAATACTTTCGCGGCATTCGAAGCGCCTTTCCCAGTGATTTAAGTGCGCAGTTTCTTGAAGGCTTCGCACTGCTGGGTAAATACAACCTCAGCTATGATAACTGGTCGCCCAATTTCCTGCGCCTGCCACGGCTGGCCGACCTGGCGAACCGGTTTCCCGAAACCACTGTCATCGTCAACCATCTGGGTGGGCGCATTGACCCGGCCGCCAGCGCCAACGAGATTGCTGACTGGCGCCGCTGTATTGATGCCGTGGCCGCGTGTCCCAATACGGTAATGAAGCTGGGGGGTGTGCAGATGCGGGTCAACGAGTGGGAGCCGCCCTACCACATGCACCAGACTGAGCGCCCGAAAGACTCGGCGTTCTTCTGCGAGACTCTGCTGCCCTGGTATGAGTACGCCATGGCGGCGTTTGGCCCGGAGCGTTGCATGTTTGAGAGCAATTTCCCGGTCGACCGGGAGTGCCTGTCTTACCGGGCCTGTTGGAACCTGTTCAAGCGGATTGCGGCAGAACTGGGCCTCAGTGACGCGGAAAAGACCGCCGTCTTCAGCGGCACAGCGGCACGGGCCTATCGACTCACACCGCCATAGCGCGCCTGTATCGGGCTAGGGATTGAGTTGCGCCCCGCCAATACCATTAGGAGTAGGGATCAAATCTAAATTAGTTAGTCTTCTTGAACATGGGGCAATGCAGGGGATGATCGCTGGAGCCTGTTAGTTCCGCCACCGTTTGGGCTCGACTTCCTTAATTTCCCACAAACAAGGCCCTGAACAGTCTTTCTTTGCCACGAATTGACGCTGCATACCTCGCGTCTTGGACTTGAGTTTTAGCAAGTAACCGTGACGATCAATTGCCCATGCACCGCCACAGTGAACGGGTATGTAATCCATCGATTCAATTTGATCTGCCTTGGTTAGCAACCGAGTCAAATTTACGGTTGCCTCATCAATAATGTCTAACGAGATTTCATACTCGGATTCGATCTCTATGCCTAACTGGCCATTTTGGCTTATGATCTTACGAGTACAAGAGTAAGGTTCGCCCGCTTTATGCTGGCTTAACTGCCAGCAATCTAGCTGTCCTGATTTTCGCCACGCTTTATGAGATTGGTAGGTATCCGCTGTTGCAGTGAAATGCCTTGGCCCAGCCGCCTTCCCACAATCTTGGATTTCAGATAATTCGACTGTGAAATGACCAGCCATCGCTTTAGTGGCAATGTCGTAAGCCGGGGTTTTTGGCTGCAGTTGTACGCATTCTCCAGAGTATGCTGATGCCGTAATCACGAGCAAAGTCAGAGTAGCGAGAATTCGGTAATTCATGGTTCGAAATATTCGATCAGTGGATCACCACGCTTACGGCGAAGTCCAGGTAGATCATTCGTACCGGCATGCCAACTGGCCTTACGCCCCTTATCGTACCAACTACATGTGTTTTCGTTGCAACGCTGCATATAGTGTTGGACTACCCCTCCATCAAATTTGGGTGGCGCGTTTAAGCTGATGTTGTAACCATAATTAGTCGCTGACCAGGCGCCGCCATCTAGAACTGTTGCGACCTCAATCTCGCTCATTTCATAGCCTGGGTAGTCACGACTGACGGCGCGATGGATATCAGTAATGACTGCGATGCTGACATCGCAATCATCAATATCCACCACAACATGAGACGAGCCTATTGCGACGTGTTTCGTGACATAACATTCCAAAACCCCGTTTCGATCAAAGCATTTAGCGGTAGCATAGCGACTCCAAGTTTCACCTTCAGAAATAAAATCTTCGAAAGGAGTCCATCTTGCTATCCATTGCGGATATTTATCGTGCCGACAAAAGGCAAATTCCTCAGGATAAATGCCCAGTCGATCAATCAATAATTGGAATACAGGTTGATGTTCCGCTGCATGCGCATCGACCTTCTCGCAGATAGGTGTATCCGCAAGCGCGCTCATTGATACAGCGGCGATGATCGTCATTTGCATGAAGATATAAATAATTTTTGGTTTGAATGTGTCTAACGACATTGAGTTCCTATTCGCAAACCAACATTGACTGTTCGAAGAACAATACGCTTTACGACGATCATAAGTAAAACCATATTTTGAGCAAGATTGTGTGACTGCAAGTACGGCAAGAGCAGTTTCATATCGTTTACTGAAGTCCGACCAGTTGTCGCGAAAATCCGCTCCTCGATGGTAATTGTTTATTATTTACTCAATTGACCGGCTGTTGATCTAAAAGCAACCTTCCAGACTCAAGACGATGGTTGTCGTGTTGTTACATAATACCGGCGACATTTTCTGCTACTGATTAAGAATGGCGAGTATGCAGATAGGAGTTTTTGCTAACAAAATTATACCCGGTGCCTGGCGCTCAAAAGGCGTCAAGGTTGGCGCGCATATTCCGCCCAAAGCTAAACTTCTCGAATCGTTGATGACCAACTTTTGCAACACCGACAAATCTGATTTATACCGAGGTGACCGCAGACTCATTGCCATTATGGCCGCGCAGATACTTCACACCGCATTTATACACGGCGAAATCGA
>JBLGAR010000204.1:0-5047 GCA_047612385.1 Cryomorphaceae bacterium
CGTCGTGGGTCTACCCCCGCCTCTTTCCTGGCGGGGGCTTTACTCAAATGGTCCGACGAATCCCTGGTTACCGAGTTGGATGGCAGAGATTACATAGCCTCTTCCTCCTTTGAGACTTGGAGCGCATCCGGAGTGGCCGCAGTTTGGGCGGAAGAAAATACCCGGGAAGCTATCTATGAAGCCTTTAGACGCAAAGAGACCTTCGCTACCACCGGACCGAGAATAAAGTTGCGGTTCTTTGCGGGCTACGATTTTGATGAAGCAATGCTATCCCAGCCCAATATGTCCAGAATCGCCTACAATTCGGGTGTGACGATGGGTGGGAATCTATTGGCAAAAGATGACCTCAAGCCGGGGTTCCTCATATGGGCACTGAGCGACTCATTGGGTTTGCCTCTTCAGCGTGCGCAAATCATCAAAGGATATGTCAAAGACGGAGAACATTTTGAGCAGGTGTTCGATGTCGCTTGCAGCGGTGGATTGCAAGTGGATATCACTACCGGCCGCTGCCCAGACAACGGTGCCAAGGTTGATATCAGCGACTGCTCCACAACGTCGGACGTAGGCGCCACAGAGTTAAAAGCTCTTTGGCAAGACCCCACTTTTGAGCCTGGGCAAGACGCTTTCTACTACGCCAGAATATTGGAAAACCCCAGCTGCAGATGGTCTACCTGGGATGCGATTCAAGCGGGAGTGGATCCCAGGTCGGACCTACAGGCAACACTGCAGGAACGGGCGTGGTCATCGCCCATCTGGTATAAAACTTCGAACGTGTCCAAGTGAGTAACAACGAATTTGAAGACGCGTTCACCGAAGACAGCTTTTGGGGCAAGTTAAAAAACTACGCCAAATCAGCGGGCAAGGAAGTCGTCACAAAGGCGCTTCTTCTTTACTATGCCGGCAAACAGGAGAACACACCCGCTTGGGCCAAAGCCACAATCATTGGATCCCTAGGCTATTTTATTGCGCCGCTGGATGCCATTGTGGATTTAACGCCCGCGATAGGCTACGCCGATGATCTGGGTGTACTGGCTCTGGCACTGGCTACTGTCGCCGCCTACATCAACGACGAGGTTCGCGACAAGGCCTCGCTGAAAATACAGGATTGGTTTGGGGAATAAAGACTTAAAGCCCAAGGGTTACGACTGCCGAAGCGAAGAAGATCGGCAGCAGTAACTCTGGAACGCAGACCGCAAGAATAAGAGCCCCAGCGATAGCCGCCAGCACCTTGATTACACGATCCACAGATTGACTATTGCGGTGCGCTTCACGACGCTTCACCAACTGTCGGGTAATCTGAAACTCAATATTGCGTGCTGCATTCATGGAGGCTATCTCTGCTGTGTGATGAGACTTCATAATCCAGCAAGATCTAGTTACAAACCATCTGTCCACTTTTCGACGTGGTTGAAAAAGTGACAGGTGCTTTTTTAGTTTGACCGAGTGTTGTTAAGGTTCTGGAAGAGCGACCGCGAAAATTACAATACAACAGGTTTGTAAGCGTCCAGTAGCGCTAGGGGTTCAATTTAACTATCGGAGTTTTATCAAAGGCTCGCTTACGCGACGCGTATTTGCTAAGAAATATTCCGTCGTAACAAAGGATTACAGCAACTCCCATTGACCCAATCCGGAAATTGTTATATTAATTGTCACTGGTGTCAGATTTTAACGCATCGGATCTCCCTCACCACAGTTCACAGCAACTCGGAATCACCGTTCGAGCTCGTTATACGGGGAATGAGACCGAACGCAGGAGTATTGCTTTGATACAGTTTCTGCTCAACAACGAACAGCACACAATAGAGGACGTAAACCCCAACACGTCTGTCCTGGACTACTTGCGCGACCATCTTGACCGAGTCGGTACAAAAGAGGGCTGTGCATCGGGAGATTGCGGAGCCTGCACGGTCGTACTCGGCGAGGTTCGCGATGGCGCTATGTCGTACGCGGCAATTAATTCGTGCATCACCCCTGTGGGCAACCTCCAGGGCAAACAATTGATTACTGTAGAGGATCTCAAGAGCGAGTCGGCGCTACATCCCGTACAACAAGCCATGGTCGATTGCCACGGATCCCAGTGCGGGTTTTGTACCCCGGGTTTCGTCATGTCGATGTTTGCCTACCGCAAGAATAATGCTCAACCCGAGCGCGAATCCATCATCGAGGCGCTGGGCGGTAACCTGTGCCGCTGCACGGGATACCAACCTATTATTGCCGCAGCCGCACAAATGTATGAACCCAGTGGAGAAGATCAATTCTCTGGAAGAGAAAAAGATACCTTGATTGCGCTGAGTGCGATCGAAAACTCTGCACAGACAGTGTTCCTAAGTGGCTCAGGTAATCAATATTACTCCCCCACTAGCTCAGAGCAGTTAGCCGAGTTGTTAGCAACACACCCCGATGCAAAGTTGGTCGCTGGCGGAACTGATCTAAGCCTGGAAATCACGCAGTTTCTTCGTGAGATAAACACTCTCATCTATACTGGCAGGGTAGAAGAAATGCTCCAACTGGTAGAAACGGACTCTGCTTTAGAAATCGGAGCTGCCGCCAGTTACAGCGACTGCAAAGATGCCTTGTGTCGCGAATTCCCTGACCTGCACGAACTTATTGAGCGTCTCGGCTCCAGACAAATACGCAATCAGGGAACACTCGGTGGCAACGTGGGCAATGCCTCGCCTATCGGTGACATGCCACCCGTGCTAATCGCTCTCGACGCCAAATTGGTTTTGCGGAGCACCTCTGGAACACGCACTATTGGGGTCGAGGATTATTTCGTCAGCTATAAGGTGACGGACCGCAAAGCCGGCGAGTTTATTGAAACCATCATCATCCCTAAGGCAAAAGCGGGTTACCTGTTCAAGGCTTATAAAATCAGCAAACGTCTCGAGGACGATATTTCCGCAATTTGCGGCATTTTCTATCTGAACATCGAAGAAAATATGATTACTGATGCGTCAATCGCCTTCGGCGGTATGGCGGAAATACCCAAACGGGCAAGCTTGTGCGAGCAAGCGCTCATTGGCCACGCCTGGAGCCAAGACACGATAGCGTTGGGGATGGAGGCTTTAGGCAAGGACTTCACGCCAATTAGTGACTTCCGGGCGTCCTCGGAGTATCGAAGCCAGGTGTCTAAAAACTTGCTGCAACGCCTGTTCCTGGACAGCGACACCCAGACCGTGCGGGTGACACAATATGCGTAACCTTCCACAAGTCTCCGACGGCAGCGCTGCCAAAGTGGCCGGGGTTTCCGGGCAGAGTCTCCGCCATGAAAGCGCTCACAACCACGTCAGTGGTGAGGCGCTCTACATCGATGATATTGCTGTGCCAGCCAACACATTGCACGCCTATGTAGGACTGAGCGAAGTAGCCCGAGGAAAAATCCTCAGCATGAACCTGGACAAGGTGCGAACCGCTCCCGGTGTCGTGGATATTCTGACTTTGGATGATGTTCCCGGGCACACCGATATCGGCCCCGTTTTTCCCGGCGATCCACTGATGGTGCACGATCAAGTTGAATTTTTTGGTCAGGTGCTGTTTGCCGTAGCCGCAACCAGCTATGACGCCGCCCGCAAGGCCGCGCGCCTGGCGATTGTTGAATATGAAATCGAAGCAGGCGATTTCACGATCGAACAAGGATTGGCCAACAACAGCTTGGTTAGGCCAAGTCACGCCCAGCAGCGCGGCGACGTCGGCGCTGCTTTGTCCGCCGCACCCCACACCCTCGAAGGGGAAATGCAAATTGGTGGGCAAGAACAGCTGTACCTGGAGGGCCAGGTATCCCTTTGTATTCCTCAAGAAGATGGCGGAATGCTGGTGTATACCTCAAACCAGAACCCCTCCGAAGCACAAAAGCTGGTGGCGGAAGTCCTAAATATCTCTCTCAACCGCGTGACGGTTGATATGCGCCGAATGGGCGGAGGGTTTGGCGGCAAGGAAACCAACGCCAATCAATGGGCCTGCCTGGCAGCACTACTGGCTAACA
This sequence comes from Cryomorphaceae bacterium, assembly GCA_047612385.1. Lineage (GTDB taxonomy): Bacteria > Pseudomonadota > Gammaproteobacteria > Pseudomonadales > Halieaceae > JBALVT01. The sequence goes on from JBLGAR010000204.1 coordinate 3,983, forward strand.
AGACCAAGAAGGCCGTGAAAATTCGTTTGGCCCGGGCCGACGACATGACCGCTACTGGCAAACGACATCACTTCGCGGTCAAATATCGGGTGGGTTTCGATGAGTCGGGCAAACTGTTGGGACTGGACATGGATTTGTCAGGCGGCTGTGGTATCTCTCCCGATTTGTCAGATGCCATTGTCGATCGCGCCATGTTCCACTCCGACAATGCCTACTACCTGCCCGCTGCCCACATCAAGGGCCACAGGGTTAAAACCAATACTGTATCGAATACGGCCTTTCGCGGTTTTGGCGGTCCACAGGGCATGGTAGCGATTGAAAACATCATGGACAACATCGCCAGAGTGGTCGGTCGAGATCCCCTGGACGTTCGAAAACTCAATTTCTACGCTCAAGAAGCCGGGCGCGATACGACCCACTACGGACAGAAGATCGAACAGCACATTATCGAACCGCTAGTCGCGCGACTGGAGCAAACATCCAACTATCAACAGCGACGTTCAGATATCGCACAGTTTAATCGCGACAACGCCATATTAAAGAAAGGTATCGCACTCACTCCGGTAAAATTCGGAATTTCGTTTACAGTCCAACATCTCAATCAAGCTGGCGCTTTGGTGCATGTGTATACCGACGGCAGTATTCAACTGAACCACGGCGGCACAGAGATGGGACAGGGTCTGTACACGAAAGTAGCGCAAATCGTTGCGCAGGAGTTTCAGGTCGATATCGCGAACGTTTTGTGTACGTCAACTCGCACCGATAAAGTGCCCAACACATCTCCCACCGCCGCCTCTTCCGGCACCGACCTCAATGGGATGGCTGCCAGAGATGCAGTACGCAAAATTAAACAGCGCATGGTCGATTTCGCAACCGAACATTTTTCCATTACGCCCGAACAGGTAAAGTTTGAAAACAACCATGTACTGTGCGGCGATACGCAGCTGAGTTTTGCTGAGTTTGCCCAGCTGAGCTACATGAACCGCATCTCACTGTCTGCGACAGGCTATTACAGAACACCAAAGATTCACTACGACAGAAGCACCGGCACAGGCAGACCGTTCT
>JBLGAR010000205.1:0-4991 GCA_047612385.1 Cryomorphaceae bacterium
TGTGCAGGCGTTCATCCAGTACACCGATACTGTCCGCAGGCGCTGGGCACAACTTGCCATTGTGAGTGGCTTCGGATTGCCAATTGGCATTTTAATGGAGATCAATTTTGGTATTCTGGGCAGTATCGTGGCGGACTTTTTTGGCTTCACCATGATTGTTAGTTTGATGGCCATGCTGTTCGGTTTATTGCGACGCACAGGCGCAAGAGATGCAGAAAAGGGAGATACAGCATGACAACCGCACAGCGTATTCTCATACTTACGGGCATCGCCCTGATCGCCTGCACTATGATTTTTGGGGTGGGCTATGCCCTTTTCGATGAGCACCAGACACTCGTCGGCATGGGCATGCACATGGCAGGTGGATTTATGGAGGCGGCAAGGGGCGACATGACCACCGCATTCTCATCTCTGGACGCCTACGGTTCACTCTCTAAAGAATATCGAAATGAAGTGCACTCCCACGGCCACTGGGGCATGTTGTCACTGATTCTCATTGTACTGGGCCTGATGTTCGATCGCGTAGGCTTGAGCGAGAAGCAAGGAGTGATGCTGGCCAGTTTACTGGCGTTCAGTACCGCTGCGTTTCCGTTGGGTGTTCTGTTGCAAATTGGCCCCGCCGCGGCACTGGGTGAGATCTTAGCGGTGCTAGGCTCTGTTGGCATGGTCGTTGGATTGTTGGCCGCCGTGTATGGCGTGCTCAAAAGTAGCCCCGAGTAAGCTATGTTGATATCAGCGATCAGCAAGCAATATTTTCAACGCTATGCATTGAGTCATATAGCCTTGGAGATGCAGTCCGGTGTCGTCGAGTCCGCTGAGTTGGTTTGCAACTTGCGCCTCGAGTTTGTGCCCGGCTATCAAGTGCAATTCAAACTACTCGGTGAGCAAGCGAAACTGGGGGAGAGAATTAACGGTTTGTCTCCAGACGGAGTTGTAACAACGCTCAGCGGAGATTCTGCAAGTGCTATGGAAGATGAGCTTGAAGTATTTTTCAAAGCGATAGAGAGCCGGCTCGATCGGATAGAACACGAAGAGCGAGTACAGAGTATTACCTTTCTCGATAATACCTTTGTACTCAACAACAAAACCGTATTTGACGTTGTCGAAGACACTGAGGGTCGCCTTACCATTGAGATGCACAAAGGCGAACAGCGCCAGTCGGCCATGTTGCTCGCCAGCTCTCTTCTGGACGGTCTTTACGATGGTTCCATTGTTTTAAAAAATTAGGCAAAACCCCGCTCTCCTTCTAAGCTAGTATTATGAAGCAATGGCAAAACGTACTGGCGAGTTCGGACCTACAACCGGGGCAAGTACTGGAAATCAGTTTGCAGGGAAACGATCTTCTTGTGTACCGGACTCTGGCCGGCGATTGCCAGGCCATCAATGCCTACTGTCCCCACCAGGGTAACTACATACCCAATGGCCTACCTCCGGGAACTCCACTGACAGAACTACTGATTCAGGAAGAATTGCGCTGCCCCTACCACGGCTGGCGATTTAACGGTGTTGGCCAGTGTACGCATATACCGCAGGGGCAGCGGGTGCCTGGAATAATTAAACAGGGCAAGCCCGTGATAAAAAGTTGGGCGGTGCTCGAAGAAAATGGCCAAATTCAACTCAGCTCTAAGGGGTTACAGTAAGAGCAAACCTAACGGCTGTTTTGGGCGTGGATTCCTGGGCAACTCTGGATCGTCGTCGGACATAAAGACCTTTGGCAGGAGGAGCGGACATGGCCAACACACGCAACTGGAAATCCCTTAGATCTGGCATCAGCCGGCGCGACTTTGTTAACGGTAGCCTGGCAGGACTGGGTGGCGCGCTACTGGCCAATCCGTTGGCCGCACAATCTACGACGCCACTGACTAGCCCGGGTGCGCACTGGTACGGCTACGGCGGCGTGGGTGACTATCGCTTCTCCCACGGCAACACGCCTGAATTGGTTAGCACCGCACACCGAATTCGCAACGGCCGATTCAATGAACGGCCGAGGGATGTCGCTTCGTCAGAAGAATACGATCTGGTTATCGTCGGTTGTGGTATGGCCGGGCTCGGCGCGGCTCTTGAGCACTCTACCCATCGTCGGCCAGGCCAGCGCTGCCTGATACTGGACAACCATCCTATATTCGGCGGCGAGGCGAAAGAAAACGAGTTCAACGTCAACGGAACGACTCTACTCGCCCCTCAGGGAGCCAATGGTTTTTTTGTTCCAAAGTCAGTCTCGGACCACACACAGGCTCGGGGCGACGCGCGATACTATTCTCAGCTGGGCATACCCCGTGAGCTACCCTACGCACCTTTGCCGGACACCCAGCCACCCATCAACTTCTGCAATGACAATTTCGGTTATATGGTGCGTGGGTTGCAGGACAAAATCAGCATAGGGCATTACTTCCCGGGGCAGGTAGCGGATAGAGATCCTTGGGCAGTGGACATGTGGCGCAGGGAACTGCGAAACACACCGCTGCCCGAAGCGTCACGCAGTGCACTGCTCAACTGGTATCGAACTGGCAACACGCAGCACTTTGACACTGAGGAGCAAGCCAGAAGGTTTCTGGACACCATGTCCTACAAGACGTTTCTCGAGAAGGTGCTAAAAATGCCAGCGCAGTGCAGCGCCTCGGCTGATCTTTTCCTGGCCGCCGCGGCAGGATTGGGAAGCGACGCGATATCAGCCTACGCCGCCTATCAATTACCCATGCCGGCGCTCAGCGATGTACCTCCTGAATCCCTGCGCCGCCATTCTTTTCCTGGGGGAAATTCTGGCTACGCGCGTTATTTTCTCAAGGCATTAATACCCGACGCTATTGAGGGCGACGCGACATTCGATGACATAATCACCGGGCGGATCAATCTATCTGCGCTGGATCAGCCCGGTGAGGCTGTGACAATGAGATTGAACGCTACCGCCTTCAGCGTCAGACACAGTAACGAGCATCGCGACGCCGTGGATGTCTTGTACCGTAAAGAGGGGCAAACCCACGCGGTCAAGGCCAAGGCGGTGATCATGGCGTCAGGCGGCTGGATTAATCGCCATGTTGTGAAGGACATGCCCGAACCTCACCTCAAAGCATATTCAGCTTTCCAGCACGCTCCGTTTCTGGTCGCGAATGTCGCGCTCACCAACTGGCGATTTATGGAAAAACTGGGTATCAGCGGTGCGATCTGGGATAGAGACGGGGCCGACTTCGGCTACACCTGTAATCTGCGCCGCCCTATGCACGTCGGCAGACACAAACCCGAACTACACCCCGACCAGCCGGCAGTGCTTACTTTTTATACGCCGTTCTATTACCCTGGACTACCTATTCGGCAACAAACGCTGCAGGGGCGTATGGCATTGTTCAACACTTCCTACGCCGAATACGAACGACAAATCATGGCTCAGATGCTGAAGTTATTCGGCCGCGCTGGATTCACCCCACGCAAAGACGTCGCGGGCATTGTGCTCAATCGCTGGGGTCATGCCTATTCAGTGCCCTACCCTGGATTCTACGGCGGAAGCTCTGACAACCCGGCACCGCGAGACATCATCCGTCAAAACTATGGTCGAATCGCCTTCGCACACTCAGAACTTGATGGCCTGCAGCACTGGGGGCCCGCAGCGGATGAAGGACGCCGCGCATATTCACAGCTAGCAGCAGCGTTGTGAAAAGCGGTTCTGCTACGGATTTTTAGCTAGCGACGTAAGCATTGACGGTGTGACTCGCCAATCACCATGGCCGTGAACAAAGGTCTGGTCGATTTCAAACTTGGCGAGCACTGTGCGCAACTCCTGGTTTTTAAATCGCATGAAACGCCATTCGGGCAAAGGGAATAGTTTAACGACGCCCCCCGGCTTTAGAACCCGCAAAAACTCGCTGAGTATTTCCGCTAATAGCTGTTCATCCTCTATCCAAACAAATAGAAGATAGCTACACAGAATCTCATCGACGCTGTCGTCATCAAAACTCAATTCCTGGGCACTGACCGCCAAAGCTCTCGATAGGCCTGGTGCGTCAGTTCTGAAGTTGCCGCCACCGCCGGTCGACCTTGCCAGGATGCGTTCTTGGAGTCCGAATTTTATGTTGCGCCCAATAACCGGATCCACGCCATAAAACTCGACGTCTGCGTCATGGCAGGCGCGAAACATTGAATCCGAGGCATAGGGTGTATAGCCACAGCCAATGTCGACAATCCGCTGTCCTCGCAGTTGTTCAATCACAGTGTTTGCGGATTCATTGTTATAAAATATTTTGCGGTAGTAAGAAAAAGAGCGGGCTGTATGCATCATCGGCACGCCCACCTTCTGCACAGCTCCAATATAGCGACGCATCATTGCAAAGGAGATGTTTGCGATAGGCCGACCTATGCGCTGTTCTATTACAGTGCTTCGAGTTCTCAAAATTCTCCCACTATTTCGCTGATTCAATTTTCTTTACGGTGGACGGACCACTGTCGCCCAACCGCGATGTTAGAAAGTCGACCGCCACTTTCACTTTCGGTACTAGATAGCGTTGTTTTTGGTACAGCAGGTAAATAGCCAGGGTGCTGTTCTGCGTAACCCGCAACTCAGGATCAAATTTCAGTTCTAGCAGTGTACCCTGTTTCAAATACGGTGCGAGCGACCAACGCGGTGCCATCAGAATTCCTCTGCCAGCAACCGCTTTGTCACCCAGCCACTTGCCGCTATTGGAAACACCTACCTGCGGTGCCGAAACGTTATGCCACTGTTTATCAATCTCACACAGCCAGGGGTTGGGACCATTTGGGGTGCGGAAATAAAGCCCGCGATGCTTCGGTAGGTCAAAAACACTTTCTGGAACGCCCATTTCCTCGAGGTACTTCGGCGCCGCTACAGCGATAAAATGGTTCTCCATTAGTTTGATCGCCTGCACACGTTCGTTGGGCGCATAGCCACCTCGAATGGCAATGTCGACTTCATCACGACCTAAAGTGGACAGTTCGTCTGAGAGATTCACATCTAAAACAATTTCGGGATAAAACTCGCTGAA
>JBLGAR010000206.1:0-4860 GCA_047612385.1 Cryomorphaceae bacterium
ACAGAAGCGATGTTCACGCCAGCTACATCAGCGATATTCTGGGTGGAGAGCTGCTCAGCTCCTCCACTGTGTAATATCTGGAGACAGGCTTCCTGAATAGCGTTCACCAGTATTTGAGACCGGCTTTGCTTGGGCAATTTACGTGGACGAGGTGGAGTCTTATTGATCATTACTCTCTACAGTGGATTTTCGACACGGTATGCTGCCACAGCAATGGCTGCCACAGCAATGACCACCACAGCAATGACCACCACAGCAGTGATCACCGCAGCACTGCCCAGAGCTGGATCGATAGTCCCTCGATCGTTGACCTGTGGGATTATCTTAAGCACGCTTGGAGCTACGCTCAAAAAGGCCAACTTGTAGCCTGGCCAGGCGCTGAGCATTTTGAGGGTATCGACGAAACAACGCTGGGGCTCAAACCGCTGCCGGTGACCGAGACTAAAGGGCTGGTTGTTATAGGACTACAGGATGATGTCACGCTAGCCGACCATCTTGATCCCGTCTCTTCTGCGATTGCCTATTCTTTTAAGGATTACGAACACCTGGAAACGCGGGAATTTGCAGTCGATGCAAACTGGAAGTTGGTGGTGGATGTCAACTTTGAAGCTTATCATTTTCCCGCCCTTCACAAGAACTCGCTGCACGCTATCGCAAGTAATAACGCCTCTTTCGACTTGTTTGAACGCCACTGTCGCTGGGCCTTCCCTTTGAGGTCGATCGACAAACTGCGTGGCTTGCCTCAAGACCAATGACCAGATCGGCTCGAGGGCACCGTCGTCTACTTTCTCTTCCCTAGCTGCGTGTTGGTTGAGACGCCCACAGCAGCCCGGATGATAAGGATCTACCCCGGCTCGCACCCGAGCGAGGCGCAGGTCCCGTTAACATATATGCTCACTGGGCCGGTGACGTAAGAAGAGCGTGCTGCGCACCTCGAAGGCGTTCAGTTTCCAAATGCGCTGCTGCACAATGAAGATTTTGTAGCGGCGGTCGAATGCCGGCAAGGCTTTGAGACGGGACGCGAGTCGATCGTTCTGGGCCGCAATGAACCACTGCTTCAGCACATCCACCCGGCCTATCATGGCGTTGATATAGGTCATCGCCACTAGTAGGAAAAAGAACAATTCGGTGTATTCGAGAAAGTTGTGGCGTATCGCCTGCTCCACAGTATGCGTCATACACTGGGTGTTATAGGCGATAGCGGTCAAAATCCAGATAAGCCCGGCAGCCAAAAGCACTGGGTTGGATTTACGGAGATGGATTTTTTCTTCAAAAATCACTAAGAGATACGCTATAGAGAAAATAGCTAGCGCAGCGTAACCGACCCAATGAGTCGTCAAATTAAGAGTGGAAATTGCGCCGTCGGCAGCATCGGCGAAGGCAGGTAGGAATAGCCCAAGTGGTAACAAAAGAGATCTCATTGTGGCTTCTCGCTAAGAATATGAGCACTTGTTATGTTGTGATGACACTTCTTGTAAAAATGGGGTTTCGGCCATATTAGAGCGGTGAACAGTACACTCGGAATAGGCAAAAAAAATAGAGGGAGTCACCATTTATTTCAATGAACTCGGGCGTATGAACGGTATCATCCACCCGCCTGTCTACATAATTTATTAAAGTTCCACCGCGAGCTTGGCTGCATCTTCGATAGCACCCTCGATATAACTGACGCCAGTGGCGTCTCCAATTGCGTGCGTTGAGAGCCCGGCAGCTTTGAACTGATCTGCCAATGCAGTGTCACCTGTCGCGCCCTTGGCAACGATCACATGATCCGCCGCGACACTGCGCTGCTGGCCCCGATAGTTCGTGTAATTAACCACCTGCTCACCAATGTTGATCTGACTTGCGTTGTTGAGTATGACCACGCCCAGATGCTCAAGTTCGTCCAAAAGACGCAAGCGGCGCACCAGGTACAGGCCTTTACCGGGCCGGCGGGCATCGTCGACAACAGTGACCTTTCGACCACGCTCAGCCAGAAATTCCGCAAGCTCCAATCCCACAAGTTCACCACCGATAATGGTGATTCTACGACCCAACGGCAGCCATATTTTGGTGACCTGACGCACCAATGGCCCCACTTGTGATGCACGTGTCAGAGCACCCATCTTTGTCATAAAGCGGGTAAATGCAGAGGTCTTGCGCTGCAGTTCAGAGTTGTCTTCTGACATCACCATGGCGCGCATTTCATCACCACTAAAAACAAAATCCTTATCGTTCCCCGGAATATCCGGCATGTCTCGTCGGGCACCGGTGGCTACGATCACCTCATCGGCACCCAGTTGCTTGACAATTTCAACGGTCGCTTGAGTATTAAGCATAAGCTCCACGCTGGACTCTTTGATTTGTCGGCGCTGCCAGTGCAGCAACTTTTCATTGGCCGCATACGCGATACCGGCAAACTGCAAGGTTCCACCCAAGCGATTAGTGCGCTCTATGAGAGTGACTCTGAAACCCCTTTTTTCAAGCCGTATAGCAGCTTCCATACCGCCCGGCCCGCCGCCAATAACAACCATGTGCCGCACGGCGTCGGTGACAATGAGTTTCAATTCTTCCTCTCTGCCAGTCTCTGCGTTCACAGCGCACTTAACCGCCTGGCGCACGTAGATTTGACTAACGCAGCAATAACAATACACGCAGGGACGAATCTGCTCGGGAGTTCCCGCAACAATTTTATTCGGCAAGTCCGGATCTGCCAGTAGTTTTCGGCCCATCGCAAGAAAATCAAAATGACCTTGTTTAATATGTTTATTTGCTGAGGCAGGCTCAACTCTACCGGCCGCAATCACCGGCAACCGCACAGCCTGTTTGATGGCCGTGGCATTGCCAATCATACGTTCAGGTACGTGGGGAATATTTGACTCCGAGTGCATGTACCCCTTGCTTGTATCGTGGAAAGCGCTCACGGTAATGGCATCCACGCCGGCTTGCTCAACCATCTTTGCCGTGGCTATTGCATCGGTAAGTGAAATGCCCTCCTCGACACCAAACTCTTCCGAATCGAGTTTGCACCACAGTGCCATGTCGAGGCCAACCGCCTCCCGCACACTTTCAATAATCCGCAGTAACAAACGCGCGCGATTCGCCAAAGAACCACCGTACTCATCATCGCGGTTGTTGGTACGCGGGGACAGAAACTCCGAGATGATATAGCCATGGCCACCATGAATTTCGATGGCATCAAAACCTGATGCCATGGCGCGAGCGGCCGCTCGTGTAAACAGGCCGACCAGTTCATCAATATCGTCGAGCGTCATTACATGCATTTGCGGAGCTGGCGCTTTGGAATCAAACATCGCAGCCAACTCGCTCTCCAAAAAACCCTCCGCAAAATTTCCCGGCTTGCTCACGGGGATAGAGGGCACCCAGATAGGACGGCCCTCTCGAATGTCTTCGGTGGACGTCATGCCCCCGTGATGTATTTGAGCGGCAATCTTTGCGCCGTGCCGATGCACCGCGTCGGTCATTTTTGTCAGCCCGGGAATAAAGCGATCGTCAGAGATGGCGATTTGTCGCGGCAGATTGCCGCCGTGTGGCCACCCTACACCCGTCACTCCCAGCACGACAAGGCCGGCGCCACCCTTTGCATGTCGTTCATGAAAATCGATAATGCGCTGACTTACATAACCCTCGGGGTCTGCTAGATTCGTTCCCATCGCACTCACGATCATACGATTTTTTATTGCGAGCGGACCGATCTGGCCAGTTTGCGTCAGGGCGTCAAATGTATCAGTCATGGGCTTCCTCTGTGTACTGAGCTTAAAGAACGACAAGCCGAGTACTTTGAGATCAACAGCTCGAAGCTACAATAGCCAGAGACACCGTTTTTCAATACAAATACATTCAGCAGAATTCGCAAATACTACGGGAGACTCGGTTAAGAGGTGGGAATAAGGTCCACGCCAAAAGCTGGGAATGTTTTCCCGGGGGGCACATAACGCTAGAACAATGAGTAGATTCAACACTGCAGATCGAATCTATCTCATTGACTTTATTATATATTCTATTTTTTTAGTTAGACGCTCTGCATATCCGTTCAAGGTATCAATTTTCTACTCTAGAGTGCGCGTGTCAGGTTTTCCCGCATAGAGATTGTGAAACCCAACGAACACCATATCAACGCCGATGTCCTCCAGGTTTTGAAGGCCTTCATGCGAATAAGCGTCCTTGCCGGTCGCCTCGGCGGCCGTCGCCAGTGGAACGTAATGGTCGTTGGATTATGACGTGTGCAGTGCAAGACAGATGTTGTGGATGCTAGAGCGCGGCAAACGCTCAGACCGTCCGACTATCTAAGCTCATTCTTCAATACCTTGCCCACCGCATTGCGTGGCAGTGGTGGATCGCGAACTGATACCTGCTATGGCACCTTGAAGGCCGCGAGATTTTCTTTGGCGAATGCCTTCGCGTCTTCTTCAGACAGTGTCGCGCGCTCGCCCGGCACAATGGCAATAGCAACCTGGTCGCCCAGCTTTTTATTGGCGATACCAAATGCGGCCACTTCGACGATTGCAGGGTGCTCCGTCAACACGGTCTCTACTTCTGCCGGATAAGTGTTTTCCCCACCGCGAATAATCAGGTCTTTGGCACGATCTGAAAGATACAAATAGCCATTTTCATCCAGATATCCGATGTCCTCCGTATCAAACCAACCATCGCAGAAGTTTTCAGCGTTGGTGTCCGGTCGCTTCCAGTATTCGCTGATGGCGGTAGGGGTCTTGATCCAGATTCGCCCCGGCGGACCGTTGGCAACTTCGCAAGCCTGATCATCGTAAACCTTGATTTTTACGGTAGGATGGCAAAACCCCGCACTGCCCGGATTTTCGATATAAGCCTGCCCGGTAAGTGCGGCACCGATTTCTCCAA
>JBLGAR010000207.1:0-4735 GCA_047612385.1 Cryomorphaceae bacterium
TGTTCGGTTTGGCCGCTTATACCCATGGCTTTGGCTGCGATTTTCGATGGATATCCTTTGAGCACAAGCTGCACGACGTCCAATTCTCGCGGTGTAAGAATACTGGCACCAAATCGCTTGAGAACGTTTTCAACCTGCAGGTGCAGCGTCGTTTGAGGCGAGTCGCCTTGGTCGAGGTCAGATTTCCAGTGTTGCTTAACTAAAGCCGCTACAGTTTGGGTGGTGTCGGCAAGCCCCAACAGCTCACGCTCTGAAAAGCGCTTCATTGCCGCTGTTCTCTCCAGGGAGATGGCGATGGGCGTACCGTCACCACTGTCCAGCAGGAACAAACTGTGGTCAATAACGGCACTGGATTGGTAGTACAGCGCATAATATTCACTTTCGCGAAAATTATCCGGAGCGAGCTCCATCAGCGGGAAAAACCCTCTCAGCCCAGATTTCGCTTGCAGATAAGTGGGTGACAGAAGCCAAAGCCCATCTCGATAGGGGCCGCCAAACCCTTTTTGATCCCCTTCATGTAGAGCATTGTGCAAGACTCTGAGAGACCCTGATTCCGGGTACGCCATGATGACGGCGCTGTCGAACGATGCGGCACTGTGAATAAAATCCAGCAAAGCGGTGGGAAAGCCTTCTGTGCCCAGTGCATCAATGGCCGCTGGCAGCGGGGCTAGATTGTTTGGATTTACGGTCACGTCCTGTGTCAGCTTTTTCTTTTACGGGTGGAAAGCTTGTGTTTACGTACCATGCCACGCAACTGGTCATAGCTCAAACCCAAAGATGCAGCGGTTAGGCTTTGGTTGTGACTATTGCGCGCCAGGGCCTCACGCACCAATTGCTTTTCTGTGGCTGCCATGTGTGCATTGAGGTCGCTGATGTCCTGCGATACTGCTTGCTCGTGCTCTGAATCGCTTTGTGCTGCCGGTGTTTTAAGCACGGTTGCTGACGTCATAAGAGAGGCATACGGTGATTTGAAGGGGTCGATTACTATCATATCAACGGCACTGTCGGGGTCGCCCCAGCGATACAGCGAGCGTTCTACTGCGTTTTTTAATTCGCGAATGTTTCCAGGCCAGGCGTGCAGCAGCAGTTGCTGCAGGGCATTGTCTGTGAACCCTGGAAACAGGCTCCAGCCCAGCTCACTGCACATACCAAAAGCAAAGTGTTGGGCGAGTTCGTGAATATCTTCCTTGCGTTGAGATAGGCTGGGTAGGTGAACAACATCAAAACTGAGTCTGTCCAACAAGTCTTCACGAAAATCTCCGCGCTTGGCCAGAGTTGGCAGGTCGGCGCTGGTCGCAGCTACAATACGAACGTCCACTTTCAGAGTTTCCTGCCCGCCAAGTCGCTCGAACTCGCCATATTCCACCAGTCTCAGCAGTTTTTCCTGTAATCGAGTGGACATGGTAGCCAGTTCGTCAAGGAAGAGGGTGCCGCCATCAGCGCGCTCAAATCGACCCTTATGTGAGCGAGTGGCGCCAGTAAAGGCTCCGGATTCGTGGCCAAACAACTCAGATTCTAGCAGCTGGTCGGCAATCGCCGCGCAATTCACCTTCAGAAGAGGGGCATCCCAGCGCTGTGAGAGAAAGTGTAGCCGCTCTGCTGCAAGTTCTTTTCCAGTGCCTCTTTCGCCCAGAATTAATAGAGGGCGATTGATGGATGCCACATCGGAAATCCGGTCAAGAGCCATTGCAAGCGCGGCAGAATTTCCAATCATACTTTCTTGAGGTCTATTCATAGGTCAAATATACCTTATATAAGTGTAAAAATAACCTTGCAAAGGTTATATATACACAAAAATGTGTGATATTTTCTGTCGAAACTGGCCCTGTATCAATAAAAATTCAATTAAATCAGCGGGTTAAGGTTATTGGCACGAATAGTGTATTACACATTGTGTATTTAAAAAGTGAGTCATGGCATTCAGTGAGCCTGAAAAGGGCCTCAAGACAGAGGATTCGAAGTGACTCACTTGGCGGTAGCGCCGTTCGCAATGTGACACTACACAGCCGTTGACTGACACGGGTCGGTTTGGGTTTAACGTTTTACGTTTTTGTAAGCAACAGGAGAAACACCATGGGTATATTTTCCCGCATGACCGACATCATTAACTCCAACCTCAACTCCTTGCTGGATCAGGCGGAGGATCCGGAGAAAATGATTCGGCTTATTATTCAAGAGATGGAGGATACGCTGGTGGAGGTTCGCAGTTCATCCGCTAAGGTGCTGGCTGACCGCAAAGCCGCTGCACGCAAACTCGAGCAAGTTCAGGCGGAAGCTGATAGCTGGGAAGACAAAGCGAAACTTGCGATCAATAAGGGCCGAGAAGATTTGGCCCGCGCAGCACTGCAGGAAAAGCGCGAAATAGAGCAGGAGCTTGTGATTGTTGAGTCGGAAATGATAGCGACCGATGAACATATTGATCAATTGAATTCGGAGGTGGCGCAGCTGCAGCAAAAGCTTGGAGATGCAAAAGCCAAGCAAAAGGCTTTGATAATGCGAACCAAAACAGTTGAGTCCCGCATCAAGGTTAAACGACAGATTCAGCGCGAAGCCCTGGACACCGCGTTTGCCCGCTTCGAGCATTTCGATCGCCGTATGGATAATCTGGAAAGCCAGCTTGAGGTAATGGATTTCGGCCGCGAAGTATCACCTGATTTGGCCAGCGAAATAGACGCCTTGATTGAGGATGACAAGATCAATGATGACCTGGCTAAGCTCAAGGAGAGAATGAGCAAGACGGCCGGCGGAAGTAACGCAGCAGCCGAACAGTAGTTTGAGTTTGGCTATGACCTTTATTAATGGCAGCATGTTGAGCTATCAGAGCCTGCCCAAGGAACGAATGAATGGATCTTCCTAGTTTTATGTTTGTCCCCGCCATATTATTTATGGTCGTGGTTGCGCCCATCTGGCTGACTATGCACTACCGCAGTGTCAGCCGTTCCTCTCGCAGCCTGGGCGAGAAAGATCGCGACACCATAGAGCATATGTTGGAGACCGTAGACAAATTGACACAGAGGATCGGTACGCTGGAATCTATCCTGGATGCCGATCATCCCAAATGGAAAGAAAATGTATCCCGGCACGCTCGGGGCGAGGAGTAACTTATGACACGCAGACGCGACCAGCATCGTCACTACAGTTCGAAGAGACACAAGTTTCGTAGCCGGAAGAAATCCGGATGGGGTATGAACCTCTATCGCAATACTCGCGAAGGAAAGATTTCTGGCGTTTGCGCCGGGCTGGGAGATCATTGGGACATTGCCCACTGGGTGGTTCGTCTGATGTGGGTGGGCGCTTTTTTGTTTACCGGACCACTGGCCTTTTGGGCGTATATCGGTGCCTGGATAATGCTGGCACCGAATCCTCATCGTCGATCTGAAGATACCAGCTCACAGTATTACGAAGACGGTTACGTCGATGCAAATGTCGAAATGGAATACGATGAGTACAGTCACGACTATCGTCCCAAGAAAGTGTTTCGTTATCCCGATAGCAATAGCGAGCGGTTGCTGCGCGCTCGAGAGCGGTTGGACGGAGCACTGCGCGCAGTTGAGGGCATGGAGAGCTATGTAACCTCAAGACAGTATAATCTCAACAAGGAATTCTCAAAGCTTTAGGCTCAGTGGGGTCCCCGGGCAGGGGTTCCACTATAAGCTAATATTCGCTATTCTTTAGTCATTAAAAACTATAATGACAGGGCGTAAGGCTGCAGTAGACAGCCAGACCCCGGGGACATTCTAAAGTGAAAGACGAATCATACGTCGCGCCTCCCAGTGCGCTACTGGCACTTACCGAAGCCCACCGGACCTTCATCGAGGTGGTATCGCTGAGCCTGTCTCATTCTGCTTTACGAAAATCTCCCCGCGGAGATGGTCATGCGGTTATGGTACTGCCCGGATTTTTTGGTGACGATGGATACAATACACCCCTGCGAAGGTTTCTAAGTGGTTTAGGTTATTCGGTTTACGGTTGGGGTCAGGGTCGAAACCTGGGGCCCAGAGACGGTGTCCTAGAATCCTTGGAAGAGCGGCTCGAGTTTGTATACCGAGAACACGGTGGCCCTGTTTCTCTCATAGGTCATAGTCTCGGGGGTATTTTTGCCCGTGAGCTCGCTCGAGAGCTTCCTGACTATGTGCGTCAGGTTATCTCTCTGGGCAGTCCTTTTGGTGAAGGCAGACTGACAGCCTCACATTTGGCAAGAGTATTTTCGAGGTTGAATCCCCCTGAAGAGTTAACTATCGATCAAGAGGTTTTAGCCCAGGCGCCCCCTGTACCTAACACGGCGATCTATTCCCGCGGGGATGGCGTTGTTAACTGGAAGACATCGGTCCAGGTTGATGGACATGCACAGTCCGAAAGCATCCGAATTGTCGGCAGTCATTGCGGTATGACCATGAACCCCACCGCCTGGTTCTTGATGGCTGAGAGGCTCGCACAAGAGGCTCAAAATTGGCAACCATTTAAACGAAGCGGGTGGACATCGGTGGTCTATCCCGCAGCGGTGTGATCAGTTGCTAACTGCAATTTACCTCGACAGTGCCTGGGCGTGGAATGCGATGTGCTCACCTATGAAAGTCGCTATAAAGAAGTAGCTGTGGTCGTAACCCGGCTGTCGACGGATCTTGGCAGCGTAGTTTGCATCTTCACAGGCGCTTTCCAATAACTGCGTTTTGAGTTGTTCTTCCAAAAAGTTATCCGCGTCCCCTTGGTCTACCAACATCGGCAGTTGAGCGGC
>JBLGAR010000208.1:0-4699 GCA_047612385.1 Cryomorphaceae bacterium
TAAAACCCCATTAGTGATTGTACTTCAGAGCGACCTTGCCTAGGTCGTGGGGGGACGCCTAGTCTCGCCGGTTCGAACCCGGTTTCCCGCTCCATATTTTCAAATACAACATCATTCCAGATCACGCATCATAGCGCCCCTACCTAATTGGGCGCACTCATCGAACTGTTGACCCCAGGATACTTCCCCGACCGAGACCTATAACGACCGGATGGTCAAAACTATAAGCACAGCTACAGCGCTTAGCAGGCTCGCAATTAACCCAGGCTAGACCTGTCGACCCGCAGGGAGATCGGCGGTAGACTCGGTGTTTGGTGTTTGAAAAGATCATCAATCAATGGGAACAAACTATGAATATCGGAAAATCAATTTTCGCAATATTAGTGATGATGTCGCTTATTGCCCTCAATACCAACGCGGGTTTATTCGGCAACAAGAAGGATGCCGATGAAAAACGCGAAGAGACGCTGATAATGCGTGATAAAACGCTTTTGAGGCTCTATCGAGAAAATTCGGCTGCCAAGGAGATGGTCGATAACGCGGTTGGATATGCCGTTTTTGCGAACACCGGAATCAACGTACTACTCGTTTCTACCGCGAGCGGCAAAGGAGTCGCGCACGATAATGAGGCGAATCAAGACACCTACATGAACATGTTTTCGGCCGGTGGTGGATTTGGTATGGGCATAAAAAAATTCAGCGCTGTTTTTGTTTTTCACAGTCGAGACGCTTTTGAGCAATTTGTCGAGGAAGGCTGGAATTTTACTGGGCAGGTCGATGCGGCAGCGACAACTGACGCCGAGGAAGGCGGGGAAGCTGGGACCATGGGAGCCACTGTCGGTTTGAACGAGAGCGTTACTGTGTATCAAATGACCGAAAAAGGTCTAGCTCTACAGGCGACATTGCAAGGCACCAAGTACTCGAGGAACGACCAACTAAACTAGCGGCCTTGAGCGGCTTTAAGTCTTTTATAGCGACCGATCTCTAAACCAAGGATCATCTTCAATGTTCAGACAGATGCTCAGCAGCGGGATTGCGTGCATCGCCCGCCTTTCACTGTTGACGTTGTTATGCGGCACGGTGTCTGCGCAGGAGCTAACACCCCGAGCCTATTGGCCGACGCCCAATGGCACCAATGTCTTGGTTGCCGCTTATCAAAACTCGACCGGGGACATCGTCACCGATCCATCATTGCCATTGACGAGCGTCGATTCCGCTATCGATTACCTGCAACTGTCGTATCAAAGAACGTTCAGTTTGGGTGGAAGAACTGCGTCCATACAATTGAGCGCACCGTACTCTCAGGGAGAAACTACAGGTCTGTTAAAGGATGAGTTTCGTAGCCGCGAAACCTCAGGAATTGGCGATACCCGGGTTCGATTGTCTTACAACCTGTCGGGGGCCCCCAGTATGGATGCAGCCGAGTTTCGGGCGCTGCGCCATACGCCGAAGACGATCGTTGGTGCAAGTTTGTTGGTACAAGCGCCGACCGGTGAGTATCAGTCAGACAAATTGATCAATATCGGCACGAACCGCTGGGCGGTCAAGCCTGCGATTGGCGTGATTTGGCCTATACGCCCATCGTGGCTGCTCGAATTCGAGGTTGGCGCCTGGTTGTTTGGCGATAATGATGAATATCTCGGCAAGACACGTAAACAAGATCCAGTACTGTCGACCGAAATTCACCTGGTCAAACGAATCCGGTCTGGCTTCTGGGCATCGCTGGACGCAAATTTTTATGTGGGTGGTCGCGCGAGTGTCAATGGCAGCGAACAGGCAAACCTGCAACGTAACTCGAGATTAGGTGCGACAGTAGTTTATCCATTTAAGAAAAGCCACGCGATTAGAAGTAGCTTTAGTACTGCTATCGCTTCGGAGTCCGGCGGCGACTTCGAAATATTCAGCCTTAGCTATCTTTACGTTTGGTAAGTCTTACAAATTAGCTGGGAACCCTGTTCTCAGAGCGTCTTTAGTCTACAATCAGCGTAATGTAAAAATTTTAAGCATGAGGAGGAGAAACATGATCAAAACACACCACAACTTATTTAGTAGGAATTACCTTACTTTGGCGGTTCTGTGTCTTTCGATAAGCGGATGTGCAACGCCGACCCCAACGCTTGATACGAGCCCAAATGCTGAAATCACGTTCGATGGCTTGCACGAAGTGAAAGATAGCGCTGCAGGCAAGGCGTGGGTAATGCCAGGTCTTGATCTTTCGGGTTATACCAAGATCATTGTTGAAGGCGCTGGTATCCATTACCGACCCGGTGGTGAGACACGCCGTAATTCTATGGCTCGCTCTAACGACGGGCCCTTTGAAGTTGACGACAAGCAGAAAACTCGGTTTAAGCAACTGGTGGGAGAAACACTGCTGGACGAACTGGGCAAAAGTGAAAGATTCACGCTCGTCAACGAACCCGGTCAGGATGTATTGCTGATCCGTGCTGCGCTTCTGGATGTTGTGTCGTATGTACCCCCCGAGCCCATAGGACGCAATGAGATCTACTTGACTGAAATTGGTGAAGTCACACTAGTGCTAGAACTACATGACTCAATGACGGATGCGATCCTGGTCCGCGCAATCGATCGCGACAGGATTGGAGACAATGGCAGGATGCAAAATTCGAACCGGGTTATGAATACGTCTGAAGTCAAACGACTTATTCGAAAGTGGACGTCGACGCTCCGCAAGCGATTGGACAGTTTTAGCGGATTTACAAACGCTACAACCTAGAAACAACCTAGAAACTGTAAAACGGGTGCGCAAGCACCCTTCCCTTCAACCCCCAGACTCCTCCAAACTAATCGATGCGCTATTTATACAATAACGCAGCCCCGTAGGCTCAGGACCATCGTCAAACACATGGCCTAAGTGTGAGCCACATTTTTCGCACATTACCTCGGTACGGGACATACCATGGCTCACATCGACATCCTCAAGAATAACTTTACTATCCGCCGGTTGAAAGAAACTGGGCCAACCACAACCTGAATCATATTTGGAATCTGACAAAAACAGCGGCTCGCCACAGCATTTACAGATGTAGGCACCGTCTTTCTTGCAATCCCAATACTCGCCGCTAAAAGCGCGCTCTGTGCCCTTCTCACGGCATACATGAAACTCATCGGCCGTTAACTTTTCACGCCAATATTCGTCATCTTTCATAAAACATCTCCTAAAATAGTATAAAGCTTTGTGATTACCGCTATGCAGCCACACGATACAAAATTTGATCGCGATAGCCCGTTATCACTCGGCGGTAACCCGACAGCGCCAGATCCAGTTCCCGGTCGTTAGTATCAACCAACAAGGGCCTTCGCCCCAGTTCTGTAATCTTCGATTTTGCAGCAACAATACAGATGTTGTCCAGCCCAACAGCCCTTATGACAGCCGGAGAAAACTGTTGGTTGCCTCTTCCAAATACATGACCCTGACCGGGAATTACCGTGACAATAATTTTGGTTTTACCAGAGGTTTCTCCTAAAAACTTCAGAAGTATCTCTTCGTTAGCGTCCGCGGCTATTAATTCGCCTCGACGGATGACGTCCACACCCAGCAACGTACCGGTCAACCCCAACTCGGCGGCTATGGCTGCAGTCGTGGATCCCGGGCCCAACAAATAGGTAACATGATCCTCCATGTCCTCAACCACCCAAGCGGCGATGTCAGCCGCAGCCAGTTCAGGGCTTTCCCGCCCACCTATCTTTGTGCGCTGTAAGTAATGGCCTTCCCCAGGAACCGACATCTCGCCGTAGAAGCTAGACCGGACCACACCTGCCTGAAAAGCAGCTTCATCAATATCACGGACCTCGCCCATACTTAAACCAACCAATCCGCCCGTTGCCAATCGAATCAACAGTTCTCCGGCCGCCTCTGGTGAGACGACGAATACACCGGAGTGCATCTTTACCCCTGCGGGAATCCCCAATACGGGTATTCTCTGGCCGATCGAATCGTAGATATCTCTAGCGGTTCCATCGCCTCCGGCGAACACTAGAATATCGATAGGCTTACTTTCCATTTCGATAGCGGCAGCTTGCGTGTTGTCTGCTGTACTAAATGCCTGCCTGCGCTCATTTATCAGCTGGTAATCCAGGCCTAGTTTATCGAGAACCCACTGACCCATTGCGCCAGAGCAAGTAACGATCTCGAAGTCACTGGCAGTTTCTGTCAGTAATGCGAACGCTCTTAGCGCACGCCCCATGGACCGCGAGAGAGCCGCCACTTCCTTCGCCTGATTTTGCTGAATAGCTAAAAGGCGCAGATCATTGCTGTCACTGCCTTTCATTCCCAGTGATCCACCCATACCCGCCAGTGGATTAACAATCAGGCCTATCTTTAAAGCCACCCGCGTCAATCCCCTGCTTGGCTAATAAGGCAACCCAGGGCCTTCATCAGATGCAGCTGAGATTGGGAAGCTTGACGATTTAGGCTGACAGCAGAACCGCGTAACTCACGGCGAATACGATAGGACTTTCGTAGCCCATCAAACCCGGCAGCGATAGGAGTTTGCGTATCGGTCGCGGCAGTTCGAAGCAGCCTGTCATCCTCCAAAATGTTATAGCGCGCTGAGAAAGCCCACCTCAACAAGTCAGCAAATTCCAGCTCAGGCGGAACACTCAGTTCAACGTCTTGCGGAATCGATGTGTGTAAATCAGCGGTCTGCGCATTTAAGCTAAAATGTGCCGTTACGGCTTC
>JBLGAR010000209.1:0-4511 GCA_047612385.1 Cryomorphaceae bacterium
CAAGCGGATTAGTGAGTCGCTTTTGTAGTGTTCAATACCTTGCCGGGATTCAAAATATTCTTGGGGTCCAGGCTGGTTTTTAATAAATGCATCAGCGCTATTTCTTGTTCGTTGCGGCTGTGATGGAGGAAGTCGCGCTTCTCCAGTCCAATGCCATGTTCCGCTGAGATCGTGCCTCCGAAGGTTTCGAGGGTACTATAAACCAACTGTTCAACGGCCTGTCTTTCTGACTCGGAGTCGCTGCCGATGCTAACGACTACATGTAGATTGCCATCTCCCAAATGACCGAAAACAACATGCCGTAACGCTGGCCACCGCTGAATGAGTTTCTCCTCAATAACCGATAAGTAATCAGGCATGACGGTCAGTGGCAAACTGATGTCAAAGGCGTAGTAGGGGCTCATTAGATTGAGCGCTTCAACGTTGTCTCGTATCTCCCACAGCGAATCTCTCTCTGATTCTGATTTTGCGATTACCGCATCTTCTATGAGTTCACTCTCAAGTGCCTGCGACAGAACATTTTCAAAGGTTTGTGCGTCATTGTCTGGGTGAGTCCCCATGCTTTCAAGCAACACATAGAAGGGGAAGTCGCTGTTCATGGGAGATTTCTTTTGGTACGCGCCCGCGTCTGTGACCAGTTTGAAAAAGTTGCTCCACATGACTTCGAAGGCGCACAGCTGCGCGCCCAGACCCCGATGACAGTACTGTAGCAAAGCCGTGACATCTTCAAAACGGTTGAGAGCGACCAGAGCGGTTTGCTGGCTGCGTGAAGCGGGGCTGAGTTTCAATACGGCGCGAGTCACAATTCCCAGAGTGCCCTCGCTGCCGATAAAGAGTTGTTTGAGATCGTAACCGGCATTGTTTTTGATCATTTTGTTCATTGAACTGACGATGGTGCCATCCGCCAGTACAACCTCCAGCCCCAGTACCAATGCTCGGGTCATGCCATAGCGGATCACTCGATTGCCACCGGCGTTGGTTGAAATATTACCCCCGATGGTCGCGCTTCCACGAGCCCCAAGGTCCATGGGGTAGTTAAATCCCTGCGCTTTCGCAGATTCCTGCACCACCTGCAGTGGAACACCCGCTTGAACCGTCATGGTTCCGTTCGCCGTATCGATTTCCTCGACCTGCGCCATACGTTCCATCGACATCGCGATATCACCTGCGGATGAAACGCAGCCGCGCACCATCCCCGTTTTACCACCTTGGGTAACGACTGATTGATTGTGCTGATGGCAAATTTTTAGAATTGCCGCGACTTCCTCAGTGTTACGAGGCCGCACAATCGCGAGCGCTTCGCTGGGGCCTTCGCCCCATCCGCCGGATCGCGAGCTAACGTCTACTCCGGTTAAGACTCCGCCCCTGTCCAGTATTTGCTGCATAGCTTCGATGATGTCAGTCATTATTAATCTACTTTTTGTGTTGGGTACTGAATATTTAATATTGATATATAGCAGCGATAGACGCAGATGCAAGTTACGGTGTGGGCGGTAGTCATGATTAAGGAACGGTGCACCCAGTGCCCAGAGTCTCGTATTCGTGCTGCACAAAATCACCGCCTCTGAACAATGTTTTGTAAACCTCGCAATACTCGGTCTGATCTTTGAAGCGGGTTTCAGTGAAAAGCCGTTGCTTGAGTTCTGACAGCGTAATTCTCTCTGGAGACATGCGTATTCCCTTGCCGCTGCCATTCATACTATCACTGTCCAAGATCATCAGCCGGGGCGTGTTTTCGCCGTCATTTTCCCAGCTGCTCCACTGTGGTAGCGCGCCGTCACGCCCTTTACCTGGATCACCGTTGTAGGCGAATTCGCCCCAATAGGACATCATGCTCGAGGAGAGCGACAGTCGCGCGACTTTGCCACGCTCGGGATAGATTAGACGCATTGGCTTGGTGAAAGCTCCAAACACGTAGGGTATCTCCAGAGCGTGGGCTGCCCCAAACAATTCGCCTAAATCTATCAGGCCCAGATGTCTTAAATCTTTGGCATCGAATCGATAAGCGAAGACGTTGTCTCCCTGTCCATCGCGCATTGCGCTGGCCAAACGGTCTACGCCATTTACCTTCCATTCATCCGTGGCATAGCGGTTGAACATATTGTAGCGTTCTAGATCTTTTATGCCGGTTGGTAGCCCGAAGAATGTGGTGACCAGGTCCGGGTTAAACCCGAGAAACAATTTCATCTCATCGAGGTTGGTACCAAGAACGACGGGCACCGCATTATAGTTATCAGGGTTTGCGAATAATTTTTCGGAGCTGATGCCCGATGGTAGTACCGCGCCATCTCCAAACAGATCGGGAAGCCTAAACAGTTTTTCTTCTCCACTGCGATAAGCGGCGAATATCTCGCCTGTGGATTTTCCTTTTAAATAGCCTGCCAGCTCAGCCGCGCTGGCGTTGAGCTGTCTGGACTTCGCCTCGGTCGCCGAGTTTGATGAGCTGTCCAAGAGCAACAGTGTATTAATGATCTCACGAGAACTGAGGCGATGACCCGGACTGGGGTCGTCGACGAAGTTTTCACCTTGGCTGACAGTTGCGATATCCAGGCGCCCGCTTTGTACGATAGCGCCTTTGAAAAGGCCTTTGGCCAGTGGTGAAGCCATCATCGCGAGTACGTTCCAGCCCCCTGCTGATTCTCCGAAGATCGTTACCTGAGCTGGATCACCGCCGAAGGCCGAGATGTTATCGCGCACCCACTTAAGCGCATGAATCTGGTCCAGCGTTCCGTAGTTACCAGAGTTGTCTTCCTCAGAGGCTTCCTCAGAACGCAGCGCCGGGTGGGTGAACCAGCCAAAGGGTCCCAGGCGATAGTTAATTGTTACCACGACCACCCGCTGCTCATTTGCCAATTTTGATCCGTTGTACAGGTTGCTGCTGCCGCTGCCGACGGTATTGGCCCCGCCGTGGATCCAGAACATCACGGGGAGAGGCCGTGAAATATCCATCGGGGCAAAAATATTCAAGAATAGGCAATCCTCACTACCCGCTACCGTATCCGCTTTCTTCGCGGTGCCCATTCCCAGGCTCGCGCATTCGTTTCCTGGGGACAAAGCTGCAAAAGTATCGCTCCAGGGTACTGTCGGACGCGGTGCTTTCCATCGCAAGTTACCCACTGGCGCCCGTGCAAAAGGGATTCCCTGCCAGACATGCGCCCCCTTACTATCTTCATAGCCGATAACTTCTCCACTTTGCGTTGCGCGGCGGGTGTTCTCGTTCGCAACAGCTTCGGCAGTGGTCGATGGGGCTAAATAGGCGTAACCAGCAGCGATTGTCACTACGAGTACCACCAGTAGCGAGAGCATCAGGCGAAAAAACAATTTCATGTTGGTACCGCTTGTATTATTGAATGCTAACTAAAGAGAGTGGTTGTTATTTTGGAAGATCACCAGATGTTGCAGGTCGAATTTTACCGGCAGCATTTGTCCAGGCGCATAGTCTACATGACTGGCTGTCATACACGGTACTGTGGCGCCGCAGGGTAGTTCAAGCTCATAAAGATACTCGGCACCGCGAAAGGACCTGGAGCCTACTTTTAGTTGGAGTTCACTTTTGGCTTCGTACTTTACATCGTCGGGCCTGACCAGTAAGCGTAAGGTTTCGCCAGATTTCCATTGATGATATTTTCTGTCCAGCACGCCCATACCGTTGGACAGCTCACCGTTTTCATGCGCAGAAACATCGATGATTGATCCCTGACCAATAAAGCGAGCGACGAACTCATCAGCGGGGTTGTGATAGAGGTTATAGGGCGTATCAATCTGTGCAATCTCGCCTTCACACAGCAAGGCGACTGTATCCGCCATGGCAAAGGCTTCATGTTGGTCGTGTGTCACCAAAATGGCAGTGACATCACTGTCCTTGAGTATTTGACGGATCTCGCCGGCCAGTTGCTCGCGCAATTCACTGTCGAGGCCCGAGAAAGGTTCATCCAGCAGTAGAACCTCGGGGGCAGGTGCCATGGCGCGGGCAAGGGCGACGCGCTGCTGTTGGCCACCGGATAATTCGTGTGGGTAAGCCTGCTCGTAGCCGGTCAGACCTACCAGGTCGAGTAACTGCATAACTCGTGCTTTTTTCTCCTCGCGGCTCATCGCAGACAATCCAAAGGCAATATTGCGCTGTGTGTTCAGGTGTGGAAACAGTGCGAAATCCTGAAATACCATGCCGACTTTTCTCAGCTCTGGAGGGGTAGTCAGCGAGGCTGAGCTCATGGTGTTGCCATTAATACAAACCTCACCAGCGGCAACGGTTTCGAATCCTGCTATGGCGCGCAGTAAGGATGTCTTGCCACAGCCTGATGGGCCCAATAGGCAGCCTATCTCGCCTTTGGCAAGCGTTAGCGAGATATCACGGACCGCCTGAACGGCACCGTAAGTCACCTGCACATTGCTAAGTTCTAGCTGAGCCGTCATGTTGGCGTTTCTCGAATCATGGTGCGTGTCATTATAATTACCGGAAGTAAACCGATAAGCACAATCGCCAGTGCCGGGGCTGCCGCATCGGCCAGGCG
>JBLGAR010000210.1:0-4374 GCA_047612385.1 Cryomorphaceae bacterium
AAGCTGACAATACCGTTTACTCAACAAGGCTGGGTAATGCGTTAATCGAATACAACGGCTATGAAGGCGAAGAGCGTAATTGGTTATACAGAACGCTTAGCAAAATCGGTTTGATCTAGGAGATGCATATGATGAAATTATTTGGATGCGTGAGTGGGAGGCGATTGATAACGACGCTGGTCGCACTTGTTGCACTGTCAATGTGTTTAAACAGCTACAGTGCAATCCGACTAAAGGAACTCGCTCGTATCGAGGGCGCAAGAGATAACGATATTGTGGGTTATGGCATTGTTGTCGGTCTTGCGGGAACTGGTGATTCCACGCGTAGTAAGGCCACCATGCAGTCGATTTCCAATACACTGGCGCAGTTCGGGATCAATATTTCTGCTGAAGACGTTAATAGCCGTAATGTGGCATCGGTGATAGTTACCGCAAAGTTGCCCGCCTTTTCGCAGCCGGGCGACGCGATTGATGTCAATGTAAGTTCACTCGGTGATGCCAGAAGCCTTGTTGGAGGCACTTTGTTGATGACGCCTTTGAAGGCGGTAAACGATCGTGTGTATGCGCTGGCTCAGGGGCAGGTTTCCGTGGGCGGCTTCAAGTTCGATTTCAACGGTAATGTCGTGCAGAAAAATCACCCGACGGTAGGCATGATACCGGGGGGTGCTTCGGTAGAGCAGAGTACTCTTGCCAACCTCGTCAGTCCTGAAGGAACGATCAATATAATTCTCAATAGCCCTGACTTCACCACGGCGAATCGCGTGAAGCAAGCGCTGAATGCACGGCTTGGGGATAATAGTGCTGCGGCGCTTCATGCTGGAAAAATTGCTGTAACCGTTCCTCCAGAAAATTTTGACCTGGTCGAAATGATTACATTGATCGAGGGAATAGAGCTCACCCCGGATCAGGTAGCGAAAGTGGTCATTAACGAAAGAACGGGAACAGTGGTCTCAGGCGGTAACGTAAGGATTGACGATGTCACCATATCCCATGGCGAGATTAAGGTTGTTATATCGACGGAATACAATGTTTCCCAGCCGGATTTTGGCGGCTTCAACCGCATCGGCTCGGCACCCGGTGTTCGCACCGTGGTGGTGCCCAACACCACTATCGATGTTACAGAAACGGTCGCTGCGGCTGTTGACCTGCCATCAGGGACGTCAATCAGTGATCTCGTTACTGCACTGCGGCAGATCAAAACTAGTACCCGCGATGTTATTACTATTTTGCAGGGCATAAAGACTGCTGGCGCCCTGCATGCCCAGCTAATTATTCAATAGGAGGTCGCTATGAGCGGACCATTGGAAAGCATAACATCCGCGCTGATTAGCAAGGCCCTGGATGTATCGTTGCAGCGGCATCAAGCCATTGCAAACAACGTAGCGAATGTCGATACCAGCGGATACAGGCCGTTGAGTGTCAACTTTGACGACGTCATGCAGCAGGTGAAGACCGCTTTTGAGTCGAAAGGCGACCATGCGTCATTCAAGTCGGCCCTTGCTTCTATCGACGTCTCTCACGAACCTGATATTAGCGCGACCAGCGTGCTGATCGATCAACAGATGGTCCAAATGGTTAAGAACACTACGCACTACCAGGCATTACTGAGCGCAAGACAGCAGTTTGGTGGGCTAATGAATCTAGCAATCAGGGGAGATAGAAGCTGATGGACTATACCGCTTTATTTGAAATCAGTGGATCAGGCATGGATTTTCAGCGCCTGCGTTTAGAAACAATCGCTAACAACCTGGCGAATGCTAATACCACAAGAGGGGTAGATGGAGGAATGTATAAACCTCTGGAAGCCGTGGCTCGCAGTGGCCAGCAGCAGTTCGATTCCATCTTGAAGGGAATCGAAGATATAAGCGTCGTGGAAAAAAATACACCGCCCCGACTGGTCTTCAATCCCGCTCATCCTGATGCGGATGCAGAGGGGTATGTGGCCATGCCTGGCATTAATCCGGTGGATGAAATGCTGAGCATGATGTTGGCCACACGCGGTTATGAGGCCAATATCAGAGCTATGAACGCAGCAAAGACCATGGCCCTCAGGGCTTTGGAAATAGGAGGCAGTAAATAGTGAGTATTCAGCCTATTGTGCCGATAGAGGCCATTACAGACATAGCCAAGGCTGCCCAGAGCGGCCAGTCGTCGCAAGTTGATTTCAGCGATTGGCTGGGTGATCAGATCACAACGACTGACATAAAGATCCAAGAAGCGGAAACTCAGGTACAACAGCTTGCCCTGGGCGAGGCCGACAACCTGCACCAGGTGATGATCGCGTTATCTTCCGCCAAGACTTCGTTTGAACTGACTGTACAGGTCCGTAACAAGTTACTGGAAGGGTTCCAGCAGATCATGCGAATGAGCATCTAGGAAAAGGCGTTAAATTATGGCACAGGGTAACGATATGTTCAGTGATCTGACGGTTGGGCAAAAGTCTAGCCTGGGATTGGCGGCTGCCGCCCTTTTCGGTCTAAGCGTGTTTATGTACGGGTGGACCTTCCAGACAGAATTTAGTCCGCTGTACGACAATCTCAATGAAGAGGATGCGGCAAAGGTACTCTTGCAACTGCAAGAAATGAAGGTGCCGTACGAGTTGGCCAACGATGGGCACACCGTTCTCGTAGGCAGTGAGAAACTGCAGGAAACACGTGTGCTCCTCGATGGTGGCAGCCTCTCCATTAAAGGCGGGGAGGGCTTTGAGCTGTTTGATAACATAGACTACGGGATGACTGAGTTCGCCCAGAAAATCAACTATCAGCGAGCGATGCAGGGCGAGATTTCACGAACTATCATCGGTCTGCAAGAGGTTCGCTACGCACGCGTTCACTTGGTATTGCCGGAGAAGGGTCTGTTTCAGAAATCCGTCACGGCGCCCAAAGCTTCGATTACCATAGTTCAGGAGCCTGGTTATGTTCTGTCCCGGTCGCAGATTACAGGCATCCAGAAGTTGGTGGCCTCGGCGGTAGAGGACATGGAGCCGAATTTTGTGACCTTGATCAACGAGCAGGGTGTACTGCTTAGCCAAAATCAGCAGCAGGACGAGAGCGGTGTGGGCTCTAAACTCGGGCATAAGCAGGAAGCTGAGCAATACCTGGTCACCAAGACAGCCAAGATTCTGAATCAGATGTTTGGTTACGGCAATGCGGTGGTTAACATAGATGTATCGCTCAATTATGATCAGGTTCAGCTGACTCGTGAGACATTTCTTCCCGGTGGAGAAAGTGATGAGCGTGGCTTGGTCGTGCGCAGTAAAACACAGCGTAAATTTTCTGATGGCGAGGTTCAGGGCAACAACAAGAGCAAGCAGCCCTATTCAGAGAGCACAGAATATGATTATCAACTTGGTAAAAGTATCGAGCAAATTGTCAGAGCCAGCGGGTCCGTTGAGCGGATGACCGTGAGCGTGATGGTTCCCGACAGCACCACCCCAGAGTTCATTGAATCTCTCAAGCAGTTGGTCATTAACGCGGTGGGACTTGATGCGGGGCGCGGAGACACCATCCAGATTGTGGCGCTGCCCGCGACTACCATTAAGGACATCATGCAACAATCCAACGATTATGCTTCCCAGGATTCTGATGTAACACTCGAGCCCAGTCGAGGAACAGAGCCCGGCAGCAATACGGGTGAAGTCATAGGGTTACCGTTTCAATTACTCCTGCTTTTTCTACTCGGCGTTTTGCTGATTGGCGCGATATTCTACATCCTGCTGTCCAATAGGAAAGCCGAGCAGTCTACCCTGTCGGACAGTCAGCGCAGGGAACTTCTTAATGATATAAGGGGCTGGCTGGCCGAAGACTCTGAAAAGTCTGAAAAGGCGGCTGTTGAAAATGTCTAGGGTCTGGATCGAGGTGTTTTCATGAGTGAATTATCGATGCCGAAGCGTTCGGTTATCAAGTCCGGCCACAAGCAGGCTGCTATGAAACTTTCTGGTGTTGCCGAAGCCGATAGAGAGTGGATATTGAGTCGATTGGTGCCGGAGCAACGCGAAATAGTACAATCCGCCTACGCTCAATTACAAGTACTGCAGGGCGGTGCTGCGCTGGATTTCAGCCTGTTTTTTGAAACGCCTGGCGTTGATTTAGCGCATGCTTGCACCGACCCTATGGAGCTAAGTATTAATGGTCTGGCCTATGATTCGGTCCGCCAAGTGCTTGACGAATTATCATTGGCCTATGTGATTGCGTTTATTCGCACTGATTTGTGGCGGGGTCGACGCAGGTACTGGAGCGAGTGTTCTGTGGAGCGAATTGCCAGTTTGGAAGCGTTGGAGCACAGAGCCAAAACTCCAAGGGGGGCACGCGCTCTTGCGGATGCCGTCGCCAGCCTGGTAGTGAGCAACTAGGAAAATACGATGGGTGAAATATA
>JBLGAR010000211.1:0-4252 GCA_047612385.1 Cryomorphaceae bacterium
AATACACTGGCATTACCCGTACCCTGCGTCATGATTTCGGCGAATACCTTTATCATGCCCATTACAGTGCCAAGTAGCCCCAGCAACGGTGTCACCGCCGCTATCGTTCCCAAAGTATTCAGATAGCGCTCCAGTTCGTGCACTACATGGCTGGCAGCCTCTTGAATACTCTCTTTCATAACATCGCGGCCGTGGTAGGCGTTGCTCAAACCCGCGGCTAAAATACGACCCAGCGGCGATGACTGCTTCAAGGTCTTAAGCCTAGCCGTATCCAGTTGATCAGCCTTGAGCTGTTGCCAAACGGTAGCCAATAAATGCGGCGGTGAAATTTTCTTGGCGTTGAGGGTGTACAAACGTTCAATGCAAATGGCGACGACCACTACAGAGCACAGCAAAATCGGGACCATTAACCATCCGCCAGCGGTTACCAATTCGAGCACGATAAGATCCTGTAGTGGGTAGAATAGGCAATATTATACCCCGCCACATGATCGTGGCGAAACCTAATGACCGAGTTCCGGATATTAGTGCCAGTACCTCGGCTGATCCTTTCGATACCGCGTAACCGCCGCTATACCCGTGGGTCCGAGGACAAATTCGACGGCTCCATCAGTGGCAGTGGTATAAAGCGTAGTATTACCATTTTCTGCGCGTTCGAGCACATCGGGATGAGGATGACCAAAAGCGTTGCGATATCCACTGCTGAATACCACGGTGTCTGCATGCACGTATTTTAGCCAAAGCCTTGAAGACGACGACTTACTGCCATGGTGAGGGGCCAACATCCAGTGACTATGAAGCTGATTGCGCCAGTATTTCACCAAGACCTTTTCTCTCTTTGCGTCTATATCTCCAGTCAGGAGAATCCGCATTTCACCCACGGTGATTTGAAGCACACAGGAGCCGTTGTTGCTGCTCAACCCCTGCTCAATAGAGGGGGAAAGAAACTGAAACTGGATAGAGGAGCTCCACTGCCAGGCTTTCCCGGCAACGCATCCAATCGACGTATTTCCCGCGGCTTTACCCATGGCGGCTCCCGAAAAGTACTGGCCCACAGCAAAGGTGGACAGTAAATCATTCGCTCCGGCGCTGTGGTCGTTGTCTCCATGGCTAATCACCAGCGTTTCCAAGGCTTCCACATTCTCACGGCCTAAATAGGGTATAAGCTCTGACTGCGCCAGGTTTCGACCCAGCGGATCTCCGCCTCCTGTATCGTAAACCAGCGACCTTTCTCCGTCTCGAAATACGATTGCAGTGCCCTGCCCTACGTCCATCACCGTGAGCGTGGCCAGGTGCTCCTCGGCCAGCTGATGCGCCCCCCGTGAAAACAATAAAGGGCCGCACAAGATTAAACATAGCGACAAAGATCGCGGAATAGCTTGAGCTACCAACAGACCCAGCCCAAACAGCGCCAACAAGACACTGAGCAAGCTGGGATAGAAAGGATGGTATAAGGCCTTGTGCGCGTGCTCCATAAACCGTTCGGCAAGGGGTAACAACAGATCCAAAGGCCAGGCAGCCATTTGGAAAAGTACGTTTCCCAGATCGGAATAGAAGTAATGGACTGAGGCAGCGAGCAAGGAAAGTGGCACAACGAAAAAACCGACAAGCGGAATCATGAACAGATTGGCTAAACCCGAGATAACACTGGCACCACCGAACCAAAAACCACCCAGGGGTATCATGACAACTGACATACCCAAGTGAACATAGATTAGTCGCACCAGCAAACCAGTCGAAGGCATCCAAATAGTAAGCCAGAGCAACCATGCTACAGCGCCGAAGGAAAGCCAAAATCCACTACCCAGAATCTGAAGAGGATTGGATACAGTGAGCACAAACGCAGCCATGAGCAGAGCGTTCCAGGAACTACTGCGTCGCGAGAAAACTGACGCGACTAGAAACGTGCATAGCATTACCACCGCCCGGTTCGTAGATAAAGTAAAGCCAGCGAGAGCCGCATAAGCGATAGCGAATAGAGCAGCCAGAACATATGGCAGCAACAGGACATATCTTTGATAACCACAAACAGAAAACACTTTTGCCGCTAGATTTCCCAAACCAAAACCCAAACTGGCCACAAGTCCGATATGCAATCCAGATATCACCAGCAGGTGATTGAGCCCGAAAACCTGAAACAGCTGCCAAAGTTGATCATCAATGCCACTTTTATCCGCGACAGTAAGCGCTTTGAGTATTCCCAGGGATTGCGGATCCAAGCCTGTCGAAGACATTCGGCTGCTCACCGCGCTGCGAACTTCATGATGCTTGTATCGCAGGTCAGAGGCTCTTCCCACTCGTGATTCGGTTTGCGCGACTGCCGTACCAACGGCATCGATTCCCTCTTGCGCATACCATGATTGAACATTGAATCCGCCGGGATTCACCAGGCCCCAGGGTCGCTTTAGCTTGGCATCGAATTGCCAGTTCTGGCCAGGAAGAATTTGCTGGGGCCCATAGTAAGAAAGTAAAATAGACTTTGGTCCAGCGCAGGATTTCGGCTCTATGGAAGCAACTTCGAGTCTGAAGCGCTGGCGCGATTTGCCGAATCGACTCGCCGATAAAATCGGTAAAGACGCTACGACGCCTACGAGCTGCAATTTCAACTGCTCGCAATTAGGAGACACTCTGCTGCTCAGCAGAGTATGACCGTGGGAAGTGGCTATCGCAGTACCGAGCAACACACCTGAGGCCCACTTTCCGAAAGTTCGTCGATTCACAGCCAGGACAACAACACTCGCCAAGAAAAATAATACCAATACTCGCAATGAGGGCAAAGTCGCCAGCATTGCCACCGGTATTATTCCCACAATAGTACCGATCATCCATGATCGCATGTAGAGAACCCAATTTATTAAGGGCATAATGGCCCAAACCTTCACTAACGAGACCCGATGTTAGAGGAATCGCTAGCTACCTAGTCAAGCACACCGAGCCACGCGACAACACATCCTCAACCGCCAAATTACGCAATGCCAAAGCGAACACTCAAACAACTTGCTCCGAGCCCCGCAGCCCTTCGAGAGATCAAGCTCCTGCGGTTTATGGGCGAGTGGATCTTCGAGCCGAATCTTTGGCACGTCAATCGCTACTCTGCCTCGATGGCCTTTTTTGTGGGTTTGTTTGTCGCCTTTATGCCAATACCCGGGCAAATGATAATCGCAGCTTTACTGGCCGTTGTTCTGCGCTGCAATCTTCCACTGTCAGTGGGCCTAAGCTGGATCACCAACCCCGTGACCATACCCGCTATGTTCTATCTCGCTTATAGCGTGGGCGCTTTAATCATCGATGTGCCTGTACAAGCACTTGAGTTCGAATTGAATTGGGCCTGGCTAAGAGATAGCTTGGGCGCCATATGGAAACCCCTGATACTCGGGAGTGTTATTTGCGGATTGTTTTTTGGCTCTATGGGGTTTTTTATCATCAGTATGATGTGGCGATGGCGCGTCGTCACACTTTGGCGCCAACGAAAAGAAAAGCGACTAAAACGCCGCAATCACTCCTGATTTAATATGGTCGCAGGTGCTAGCCTGGCAGCTCTCAGCGCCGGGTAGATCGCAGCCAAAACACACATTGTAAAAGCAACACCTCCAACGAACATGATGTCGCTGGGCAAAATTTCCACCGGTAGAAAAGACACAGGATAGACGTCAGTATTAAGAAAGCTCATATCAAGCAAGCGCTCAAGTCCCGCTACAACATCCGTCACAAAATAACTGCCTAGCAGGCCCATTACGCTTCCCAAAATAACACCGACACAGCCAATCATGGCCCCCTGCACGATAAAAATTGCTGCTATCTGACCTGGCCTGGTACCCAAGGTGCGCAATATTGCGATATCGGCACGCTTATCGAAAACCACAAGAACAAGAGAAGAGACAACGTTGAACGCGGCGACAGCAATAATCGAAAACAGCAAGATTGAAATCAAATCTCGGGACAGTTGAATAGCTGCATAGAGATTGCCGTGAGTCATCAGCCAATTGGTTGCGTAAAAACCAACGGGCAGATTATTGACCAGCTCCCACCCGATGCGCGAGACATCAAAAATATTGTTTGTCGTTACTTGCAAGCCACTCACGCCATCGCCGAGTTGAGCCACTCGAGATGCAAGTGCAAGGTGCACGACTGCGGCGCTTTGGTCCAACTCTGTGCCCGTACTCAGCGTAGCTCGCAGCACCACGGTTTCGTATTGTGCACCTCGAGAAATTTGTGTCTGCTGCATGTCCGGCACGAGCAAAGTCAGTGTATC
>JBLGAR010000212.1:0-4219 GCA_047612385.1 Cryomorphaceae bacterium
TGCAAATGCTGCAGTTCTAGAAGAGGTTATTGTTACCGCACAGAAGCGTCAGCAGAGCCTCCAACATGTCGGCTCAAGGTGATCTCAGTACGTCGATCAACAATTTTTCGATATTACGAATACAACACTGGGAACTGAAGACAGTTACACCCTCGGTAATCTAAGGGCGACTTATGTGACCGGCTCTGGCCAATTCCAGCGTTTCCGTCTGGGTAAAGAACGTGACGGATGAAGAGTATCGAATCTACGCCATTCAGGTACCCGGTTTGGGGTTTTCCCAGAATATGTTGGGTCAGCCAGGCTGGGCTGGAGTCACATTTAGTCACAGCTGGTAGGTATACCCCCACGGTGGTTTGTTTCACTTGGGTCAGGGGAGCCAATTGCCTACTTTTTTCGATCGTTTATGTACGAATTACATAACTACTCTCGGCACAATAACTAACTTACAAGGAACCTATGGAAAACGATATTTCTCTTTTAGGATCGGCTAGTAGGAAGTTCATTTTTAATGAGCACAATATGGTTATCGATGGTGAGTCGGTTGGCTCGGGAGATGGCGCGTCTTTGCCCATATATGACCCATCCAGCGCGAAGCTAATAGCGAGCGTTCCCAGTGCAACTGTGGCAGACGTTGATCGCGCAGTAGCAGCCGCCAGAGTAGCTTTTGAAAGCGACGAATGGGCTGGCCTGAAGCCTGCCTCACGCGAGCGACTCATTCTGAAATTAGCGGATTTACTCGAAGAGAATGCGCAGGAATTTGCAGAAATTGAAAGCGTCAACAGTGGCCGCCTGGTGGTCAATACTCGGCTTTTTGATGTAGACCTGTCTGTTGATTGCCTGCGTTACATGGCCGGTTGGGCTACGAAAATTCACGGTAGAACTATCGAGGTTTCGGCACCTTATGCTGCGGGCATGGACTTCTTTTCCTATACCAAGAGAGAGCCGCTAGGCGTTGTCGCTGCCATTACCCCCTGGAACGTCCCACTCGGACAAGCCATCTGGAAAATTGCCCCCGCACTGGCTACCGGCTGTACGGTTATTTTAAAACCGGCGGAGAATACGCCCCTGACGGCGCTGCGCTTTGCTCAGCTTGTTAAAGAGGCTGGTATCCCCAATGGTGTGGTTAACATTGTGACAGGAGCCGGTGCCGTGGCAGGAGCGGCGTTAGTGGAGCATCCTGGTGTCGACAAAATTTCATTTACGGGCTCGACGGAAACCGGGCGCCTTATTGGCGTAGCTGCGGCGAAGAATTTCAAGAAGTGTACCTTGGAGCTCGGTGGTAAATCTCCAGTGATTATCTTTCCGGATGCAGATATGGCTCAAGCTATTCCGGGCGCTGCACAGGCAATATTCGGCAACCATGGACAAAACTGTTGTGCGGGATCACGCCTTTTTGTTCACGCCAGCGTGTACGACCAGGTCGTGGATGGCGTGAGAGAAATAGCGGACGGAATTAAGCTGGGGCCTGGACTCGCTTCAGGTTCTGAGATGGGGCCACTGGTCTCGAAAGTTCAGCAGCAGCGGGTTGTTGATTACATTCGTTCTGGTGTAGCTGATGGCGCCGAGGCAGTCGCTGGCAATACTGCTGTAGATCATCCTGGTTTTTACGTCAAACCTACGGTGTTAGCGAAGGTTCGACCGGACATGAAGGCTGTGCGAGAGGAGATATTTGGTCCTGTGTTGGTTGTAGCCCCCTTTAGTGATGTGGAGGAAGTTATTGCCGCCGCCAACAATACTGACTTTGGTCTCGGGGCTAGTGTTTGGACCAAGAATATTGACCGTGTGCACCGCATCTTGCCGAAGTTAAAAGCGGGTATGACCTGGGTTAATACCCATAACGTACTCGATGTCGCCGTGCCGTTTGGAGGAGTGAAAAACTCCGGTATTGGGACCGAGCTGGGAGAAGAAGCCATCATCCAGCATACCAACCTCAAAGCGACAATCATGCACATTGATAAGGTGCTGTAGGCATTGTTTTCTAGCGATTTAGTAATTTACTCATTACGGTAACTTGCCCGCCATTGCATTCATCCGATTCTAAGATGGAACTGGAGGTAACGGCTTACCGGGGTGCGTCAAAAGCAGACATTGAAGAAATAGCCATCGCGTCATAATCTAGCGATGAGAATTCAGGAAATAAACTAATGACAAAAACAATTGATGCAGTAGACACAACAGATGATTTCCCGGACTCCACCACAGTAGTGATTATCGGTGGTGGGATTGTTGGCGTCACGGCGGCACTAACTTTGGCGGAGCGTAATGTTCCCGTTGTGTTGCTAGAAAAGGGCCATATTGCGGGAGAGCAATCATCACGGAATTTGGGCTGGATACGAAAAACCAGTCGTGATGCAGCAGACGTCCCCTTGGCTATAGCAGCAGACAGACTCTGGGCAGAGATGCCGGAGCGAATAGGACAATCAGTTGGTTATAAGCAATCCGGTATTATGTTCTTAGCTGAAACACAAGAGCAAATGGCGATACATGAAGCTTGGTTAAACTCGGTTCAATCGCTTTCACTGGGTTCGCAGCTTCTGAGTGCAAAAGACATCGACCAGCGTGTGCCAAATGGTCAAGGCCAATGGGCGGGCGGCATTTATACGCCCTCTGATGGTCGTGCGGAGCCGTCCATAGCCACAAGCGCCCTTGCCAAAGCCGCCGTTGCAAAGGGGGCTGTTTTGGTTCAACACTGCGCTGTGCGGACGCTTTCTAGCACGGCTGGAAAAGTCAGTGGTGTCGTAACTGAAAAAGGCGAAATTCGGTGCGATCAAGTACTACTTGCAGGTGGCCTATGGTCGAGACGATTCTTAGGCAACCTAGGCATTTCCTTGTCGACGCTTCCCCTGGTTTGTTCTGTTGTGCGAACGAAACCTATGGAAGGACCAACAGACATTTCGGTAGGGGGCCCCGATTTTTCTTTTCGAAAGCATCGCGATGGCGGATTTATCATCACTCAAAGATCTGCACTCAACGCGCCTATTACCCTCGATCACTTGTTGATTGGTTGGCGTTATCTTAGCCAGCTACGTGCTCAAGGCAGGTTTTTACGACCTTCGTTAGGCCGCGAATTTTTCCAAGATCTTGCACTTGGCCGCCGTTGGGGCGCCGACAGCCTCTCACCGTTTGAAAAGATTCGCACTATGGATCCTAGAGTGAACCCAGACCTCAATCAAGAAGCCCTCACCAACCTGCGCAACGCTTGGCCGATTTTCGATAAAGCTGAGATAGAAGAAACCTGGGCGGGCGTAATCGACGTTACTCCAGATTCAAATCCTGTTATCGATCATATTAAAACCCACCCGGGCCTGACGGTTGCCACCGGATTTTCGGGACATGGATTTGGTACGGGGCCTGCGGCTGGACAGTTAGCGGCAGATCTTGTCTGTAATGTTGCCCCTATAATAGACCCAAGTCCCTATCGGTTTGATCGCCTCTGAGATTCACAAGTAGGGTGTCGTGAACTCAGCGCATTAGTGGCTCGTCCCAGAGATTAAGAGAAACACCAATGCCCTTTTCGACGGCATTGCGGTAGACCACGGTGCCCCATGCGACGTCTTCGACGGGCATTCCGCCTACTGACAGCATGATGATTTCTTCATCGTTCGTTCGGCCCGGCGCATCACCTGCAACAATCCTTCCAAGATCTTCAAGCTCATCTTTTTTCACTTTTCCCGCTTCGACCATATCCATAAACTTAATACCCACTAGTGGAATGTGATCATGAGCTGGTGAAGGGACCTCTGACATCCAAGCCTCGTAAAGGCCTGTGTTGTCGAGTACTTTACGGACATCGGGCCCTGTAACACCGCTGTCAAAATCGCCAAGGGCGGGCATCGCGAAGAACGTGCCTGGGCTAATCCATTCGCGTTTGACGATGGGGTATTTTGATGGATCACCGGTTGCACCAGAGCTGCAATAAGCCACGACATCAGAATTACGCACAACTTCTTCTGCGGTCTTAACAGAATATACATTGGTGAGCTGTGGGTAGGTTTCTTTGGCCCATGCAATAAATAGCTCCAGATTCTTCTCCCCGCGCCCTTTGACCTTGACTGTGTCAATGTCCGGGCAAGCAGCAATAAATGCGCTAAGAGACGTTTTCCCCATAACACCAGGGCCAAGAATACCTGCAACACGCGAATCTTTGCGGGCTAGATACCGCGCACCGACACCTGGAATTGCACCGGTACGATAGGCCGATAGGAGGTTGGCGGACATC
>JBLGAR010000213.1:0-3868 GCA_047612385.1 Cryomorphaceae bacterium
CGCCGCGGGCGGTGAGTGATTCGCTTTCAATTAAATCGGTTACATGAGGTGAGAGATGTCGTCACAGGAATTGGTCAGGCTGGTAGGTGTAACCGCGTCACCTTATACACAGAAGATGGTAGCGCTGTTGCGCTACCGCCGTGTGCCCTATGCAATAACCTGGGGCGATCCAGGGCAGGCTTGCGATGCCCTCGGTGTGGAGAAACCCCGGCCCGCCTTTATGCCAACGTTTTTCTTCGATGATGCTGGCTCGACAAGAGCCGTGTGCGACTCTACCCCCATTATCCGTAGACTCGAAGAGATGTATCCGGAGCGCTCGGTGCTGCCGCAAGACCCGGCCCTGGCCTTTATCGACTATCTTATTGAGGACTTTGCCGACGAGTGGTGTACCAAGTACATGTTCCACTATCGCTGGTATCCAAAGGCTGACATTGATAATGCGGGTAACCTGCTGCCCCTGGGGTTTGACGTGAGCATGGTCCCAGAGCAACTGGCCCAGATGAAGAACTGGGTGGTAGAAAAGCAAACTGGCCGCCTCTATGTGGTGGGTTCCAACGACACGACCGCCCCGGTAATTGACGCCAGCTACCGCCGTTTTCTGCAGGCAATGGAAGACCACCTGGCCAATCAGAAGTTTATGTTGGGCGCCCGCCCGGGAGCGGGGGACTTCGGCCTGTATGGACAGTTAACCCAGCTGGTTGGTTTTGATCCCACGCCGCGCAATATTACCCATGAAGTGTCTCTGCGAACAGTGGCCTGGGTCGATCATATGGATGACCAGAGTGGTCTGGAGCCACAAGAGCAGGATTGGATGAAGCTTGATGAGCAGCCCGACAGTCTGCGTAGTTTGATGGCGGAGATCGGACGCGTGTATGCGCCTGCGCAGTTGGCCAATGCAGGTGCGGTAGCGGCGGGCGATAAAGCCTGGAAGGCGGAAATAGACGGCGCACAATGGACCCAGCGTACTTTCCCCTACCAGGCGAAGTGTTTGCTGTGGACTAACGAGCGCTATCGGGCACTCAGTGAAGCTGAACGCGCAAGTGTCGATGCTCTGCTGCTGGGCACCGGTGTAGAGGCAATGTTATCGCTGGCCTGAAGGGTCGATAACCAGACGGAACCAGAACTTGAAAGCCAGTACTTGGCACATTAAAAATACTAAATAGGAGAACGAGTATGGCAATTGCTCCGAGCGATGAGCAAATAGCCGCTTTGATAGAAAAGGACCAAGGCGGGCCAATTAATATGTTGAATTTACTTAAGTTTAAGGAATTTGCCGAGTACCCAGATGGTAGTGATGTGCAACTTTCTGGTAAAGACGCCTATATGCGTTATGGCAGGAAAGTAGCCGAGCAGGTTATAAATCTCGGGGGCGAGTTTTTATTTATGAACAACGCCAATACCTTGGTTATCGGCGATGGTGAATTACAGTGGGATATGGTGGGACTAGTGAAATACCCTTCGGTAGCTGCGTTTATCGAAATGACCGGTAGCGGCGAGTTTGACGAAATTCACGTGCACCGTGAAGCCGGCCTGGCTCATCAATTGTTGGTGCAGTGTTAGCGACCGTTCTAAATGAACGCCCGCTATACCGTATCACGAAATCCGAAATCTCGGTTTGAAGTTCCCCAAGTATCAAACATCTAGTAATTGGTCAGCCGGAGTTTTTTAGCCGCTTGCGGGCGGCCAGTTCCAGTTTGATATTCTTCCACAGTAATTTGGGCAAGCCCACGGACTCCAGGTGCAGTGTTTGCGTCGTGGGCAACGGGGTATCCAGCGTGGTGGGCCGCTAACGCTTACCTGGGTGGCTACCATCCCCTGGAGCACGGGCTCACCGTAGATATGCAACCCCTCGCCCAGTTCGAAGCGCACCACCAGTTTGCGCATAATGCCCTGACGAATGCTGCCCGAGCCGCCGTGGACCGCTGCGGTGATCCTGATGTCATCGCCACCGCTTTGCTCCCCGGGTGCATCCTCGTCGATGACAATGCGCCCCAGAGCGGCGTCGATCAGTGTTTCCGGGCTGTCGCGCTTCTTGTAGGTGTCGTGGAAGGATTTGGGGACAGCGCTGCCGCTCTCGTCGGCAACATAGACGCCGAGAAACGGGATGCCGTGCAGGGGGCCGTGATCCCTCGTGACCTCGATATTGAGAATCTCGTATTGTTGTATGACTTCTGAGTCGAGATCCGACAGCAGGGGGGTCGGCAATAATCTCTACATAGTGCTCAGCCGCGCTCACAAAAATCAAAAGCCCAGTACCACCTCGGGTGTGATGAAGACGGTTTTCTAGAAACTTACGCCGTGCAAGGTTGGACGCACGCCAGTGCTTAACGCGCTTGGGTACCAACCGCATCATGATAGCCGGGATACGAAAAACCGAGGCGATGACAATAAAGGTGTAGTGGCATAGTGAATTTGGCCGCTTAATTGTAGGTGATACTATCACCGTATAAGTTAAGCGAGGAAAGCCATGAGAAGCAAAACACGACGTACTTTCAGCCCGGAATTTCGACTTGAGTCTGCACAGCTGGTGGTCGATCAGCGTTAGAGCATCAGGGAAGCCACACAAACATAACGGCGGAATGCCGCCGAACAAAACCGAGGAACGCTACTGGAATTCCTCTAAACCTGTGGCCAGTTTTACTTGACCACTACAAGAAGTTCGGGAAGCTCAAAGCCGTCTAATAACGCAATAGCGATTTGGTCCTGTATCTGTAGCGAGCTTCAGGTTTCTGCCGACGGAGATTTAGTGTTTCGAACACCTGCACTTTTTTGGTGGTATGCTTCTACTGCTGTCGCAGCTAACAGCTGAAATATCATATCTATCTTCTCTAGATTGATGATACTGCGGTGAATAAAGACGGCTTTGGCTGATCGACGCGCTGATTGAAAGCTTTTGTTGTACGTTTTGGAGAACAGTTAGATGGGCTTGAATGCGCTTTGGGTGGTTCTGCTTTTGTTGGTGGCATCAACGCTTTGGCTGTTGATTCGGAAGCCAAAAAGAA
Source organism: Cryomorphaceae bacterium (assembly GCA_047612385.1). Lineage (GTDB taxonomy): Bacteria > Pseudomonadota > Gammaproteobacteria > Pseudomonadales > Halieaceae > JBALVT01. The sequence goes on from JBLGAR010000213.1 coordinate 3,003, forward strand.
AATCGCGTTTGAATAGGCCTCGCAAAGAAACGCCTGTGAGCCGGGCCAATGCCAAAGGTGCGGTGTCCGCGGAGTTGCCGGTGGTTCAATCGGAAACCATCGATCCACCTGCTAAGCAAGCTCGTCCGACGCCAGACGAGTTACAAGGGTTTCATCTGATCACGCAAAGCGAGATCGATGAGGCTGTACGAGAGCGCATCGAGCTTGTGTGCACCAATATGCCTGAGCCACATCCGGTGCAGAGACAGCTCGCAGGCGGTCTTGATACGCCTGACGCTCTAATGGAAGCTGTGGCCTCGGATGCGGGGCTGACCGCCAGTATCTTGCGCACAGTGAATTCAGCGGCATTTTCTTTGGCCTCCCCGATCACCAGCGTGCAGCATGCAATCACCTATCTTGGTGTAAGTGTTGTAAAGGGACTTGTTGCTCAGGCAGCTGTTGCTGAGCGCCTGGATGACGAGACGCCTGCGCAGCAGGCAGCGCTTTCGCGTATATGGAAATCGGCGCGCACAGCGAGCGCTATGGCGCAAATGTTGGGTCAGGAGTTGGGCGTGGAGCGTCCGTCAGTTCTGGCGACTAAAGCGCTTTTCTTTAATCTTGGTGACGTCGCTTTAGCGATGGGTATTGAAGAGTCGCCTGCGTGGTATTCCGAAGGAGTAAGTATCGTTCAGCGTGTTGCCGCTCAGCAGCAAGCATGTTCTGCCAACGCGGTGATTGTCGGGTCGACACTTGCGAGTTTGTGGCACCTTCCTGATGATATAGCCAACGCTATCGAGTTTGGTCTGCTGCCATTGGTTACATCGGCGGCCGAACACCCTATGCAGGGAGAAGCGAAGCGGGATAATGTCTTGATGTATCTGGCGGGG
>JBLGAR010000214.1:0-3414 GCA_047612385.1 Cryomorphaceae bacterium
AGCAGCTGCGGGTCGGTAATTTTGTCACCGGTAGCAGCAGCGTGTTGCTCGACTTTGTCCTGGCCGGCGTTATTGCTGCAGGCAGTCGCCCCTAGCACGACCGTACAAGCCAGCGCAGCGATAAGACAGTGAATACTTTTCAGATTATTTATCATGGAGTTTCCGGTTCCTTATGCGTGGCCTATATCGAAAAACTTAATGGCGTTCTCACCAAGAATCTTGCGTCGTGTACTATCGGTAAATCTTTCCTGTTGCCTCACCAGGTCACCGATAATCTGTTCGCCCAGCGGAAAGGGATAATCCGAGCCCATCATGACCCGGTCTTCACCCATTACACTGACCAGTAAATCCAACGCGCCGTGGCCGAAAACGGCTGAGTCGACACAGAACCTGTCCACGTAGCTCGAAGGTAAATTGGGGCAGTCTTCGCGAACAATGTCACGGTGTTTCCGGGCATTGTCCACCCGGCCCAGCAGATAGGGGAAACTGCCTCCACCGTGGGCGAAGCACAGGCGCAAGCTTTTCGGTAGACGTTCGAAAGCACCGGATAATATGAGAGATAAAATGGATAGCTGGGTCTGTGCAGGCATGGAGACCAACCACGGCAGCATGTATTTGGGCATACGATCAGTGGCCATCATGTCCCACGGGTGTACGAGTACCGGTATATCCTCGCTGGCACAGTGCTGCAAGAAAGTCAGAATGCCCTCATCATCCAGGTTTTTCATCCCCACATGATTGCCGATTTGCACACCCAGGTGCCCGTCGGCTGCAGCTTTGCTTACCTCGATGCATGAGGCGTCGATATCTTGTAGCGGCACCTGGCACAGCGCTTTAAGCTTCCGGGGATTGTGTGCGCACATTTCCAGGGCGGCGTCGTTAAATATTCGGGCCGCTGCCACAGCGTGACTGGCGGGGCGCGCATAGGCGAATAATACTGGCGTGGCGCACATGATCTGAATGTCCACGCCATGCTTGTCCATCATTTTTTAAAGTGCCCCAACCATTGCGGCGCTCTCCCACACTGCTGAGCGACTCGATGGCGTTCGTTGTATAGATGACCTTTCGAATATCCCCGGGTAGTTGAATAGCGTGTTGAGATTGTGCCAGATATTTCGTTAAGCACTTGCGCTGATTAAGCACAGCTGTGTATAACCTCTCCTGCCGTTTAGCTCCCAGTGGAAGTACCCACTATTGTCGACCTTGGGGCCGCAGCGCTTGTCATACTTTTTGATCCGCCGCGCGTTGATAGCGTAAACTGCTGAATTACCCCCAGACGGATTGAATCGGTTACCTGCTAAATAGGAAAATTGGACATGACTTCCACACAAAAATTGCTGGGCGTAATTGCACTGATAGCTTTCCCCTTATCTTTGCTGATCGGCATTTACTACTGGCCTCCCGGCTTTGTTATTGCTGTCATACTCGGGCTTTATGCGGTCGTGGGTTTGCATGATATTTTGCTGAGCCGTCACACCTTGAACCGTCTCTACCCGGTACTCGCCTATTTTCGCTATTCGCTCGAGTATATCGGGCCTGAAGTACGGCAGTATTTTATCGCCAGTGATACCGAAGAGTTACCGTTTAGTCGTGAGGAGCGTGATCTAGTCTATCAACGCGCACAAGGATTGGATGATTCACACCCATTTGGAACCGAGCACGATCTCAACGAGCAAGGTTGGCTGAGCGCTGCGCATTCAATTGCCCCCACCCACGTGCGCGAAGATGCAAAGCGAGTGACGGTCGGCGGTGAGCAGTGCACTAAGCCCTACAGCGCTGCGCGGCTGAATTGCTCCGCCATGAGCTTTGGGTCACTCAGCGCCAATGCCATTGAAGCGATTAATCGTGGGGCAAAACTGGCTAGTTTTTATCACAACACGGGAGAGGGCGGTCTGAGCCCGTACCACAGACAAGGCGGTGATGTTGTTTGGCAAATTGGCACCGGCTACTTCGGCTGTCGCACCCAAGACGGGTGTTTTGATGCAGACTCTTTTAAGACTACAGCGGCGCTCGACGAAGTGAAAATGATCGAAATAAAGATTTCGCAGGGTGCGAAACCATCGCACGGGGGGATGTTGCCTGCGGCTAAAGTATCAGAAGAAATTGCCAAGATCCGCTTGGTGAACATGGGAGAAGACGTTTTATCGCCGGCCAGTCATAGAGAGTTTGATACTCCCAAGGGTTTGTTGGAATTCGTGGCCAAGCTACGGCTGCTCAGCGGTGGGAAACCGACTGGTTTTAAGCTCTGTATTGGCCAAAAATACGAGTTCTTAGCGATTTGTAAAGCGATGCTGGAGACAGGTATTTTACCTGATTTCATCACTGTCGATGGAGCCGAGGGTGGAACGGGGGCGGCTCCGGTCGAATTTACCAACCGGCTTGGTGTCCCATGTCTGGAAGGTACAAATTTCGTACACAACTGCCTTATAGGCGTCGGTTTGCGCAGTAAAATCAAAATTATTTCATCGGGCAGGACCGCCAGTGGTTTCGACATAGTGACCAAGTGGGCATTGGGGGCTGACATCGTCAATGCCGCCCGGACGATGATGCTATCGCTCGGTTGCATTCAATCTCAGTCCTGCAACACCAACAAGTGCCCAACGGGCATAGCCACTCAGGACCCAGTTCGGGGCAGGGCTTTAGATGTTGACCAGAGGCATAAGCGGGTCGCGCATTTTCAGCAAAACACACTAAAGTCTGCGTTTCATCTGGTAGGCGCTATGGGTTTTGATGATCCCGCTAATTTAACGCCACGATCAATCTTGCGACGCGGGGCAAATGGTGCGAATCAGTACTTTGACGAGGTCTTTCCGCAACTAGCCCATAATTTTTTACTGGATAATGCTGTCTCTCACACCTGGGAAATGGAGTGGGGCCTTGCATCGGCCGAGAGCTTTCAACCGGTAACCAACTAATACCTAGCAAGAGTTCCTATGGACCAACTTCGCGCACTACGCTATTTCTGCAAGATCGTTGAAACAGGCAGCTTTACCAAAGCCGCCAGTCATTTTGATGTTCCTCCCTCGTCGCTCTCACGCAGGGTTTCCGATCTCGAGAAACATCTTGGAGCCAGTTTGCTCGCGCGCTCCACGCGCGCGGTCAAAGTGACTGAGATTGGTCAGACCTACTTTACCCAAGTGCAGCAGATACTGAATGACCTGGAGCAAACTGATGAGGCTGTGCGCAGCTATCACGCGGAGCCCATGGGGCAACTGCGTATCAGCTCAATGACGGGATTTGGTGAAACAATTCTGTTACCTCTGTTGGATGAGTTCAGCGAGCTTTATTCCGAAATTGTTTTAGATGTGAATCTCTCAGACGAACTGTCCACTTTAGGTCGTGATGAAGTCGACATTGCCATTCGAGGTGGCTATGCGCCCAACGAACGTGTGCAGGCGATCAAACTAATGGAGA
>JBLGAR010000215.1:0-3168 GCA_047612385.1 Cryomorphaceae bacterium
GCGAGACACGGGCCATAAGGTCAACACCATTCTGCAGTTGCGCCTGCACCCGTCGATAATAGCTTTGCGCGATAAGGTTCAGAACGGCCCCAAAGACCGCAAATATGAAGTGGAACTTACCTACATCACGTCACGCGGGCACTGGTATTTGCAGTCCTGGAAAGGCGATACCAAAAAATCCGGCGGCATAGCCACCAATATTGGTGTGCACTTCTACGATATGTTGCATTTTGTTTTTGGTGATCTGCAGCAGAATGTGGTGCACCACAGCTCTGATACAAAAGCGGCAGGTTATCTCGAATATACCCAGGCGCGAGTGCGCTGGTTCCTGTCGATTGACATTAATGATGTGCCAGCCGATGTGCGCTCTACGGGCCAGCGCACCTTTCGATCCATAACCTGTGAAGGCGAAAATATTGAGTTCTCCGGCGGTTTCACGGACCTGCATACTCGCAGTTATGAAGAGATTTTAAAGGGAAACGGCTTCGGCCTCGAAGAAAACCGTGTTGCCATCGACACTGTCTCACACATTCGTGAGGCACAGGCGCAAGGACTGACCGGTGACTACCATCCCTTCCTGAGAAGGGTGCTGGCATGAGCGTAACGGTTCACCCTAGTGCCATAGTAGATGACGGAGCCCAAATCGGCGAAGGCTCTCGCGTATGGCACTTCGTTCATGTATGCGGCGGCGCCAGGATCGGCAAGAACGTCTCCATGGGGCAGGGCGTTTTCGTTGGCAATAAAGTCACCATCGGCGATAACTGCAAGATCCAGAACAACGTGTCCGTGTACGATAATGTGCACCTGGAAGAAGGCGTATTCTGTGGCCCCAGTATGGTTTTCACGAACGTCTATAATCCCCGCTCGCTGATTGAGCGGAAAGATGAGTATCGCGACACCATTGTTCAAAAGGGCGCCTCTCTGGGCGCCAATTGCACTATTATTTGCGGCGTCACGATCGGGGCGTTTGCCTTCATTGGTGCGGGGGCTGTCGTCAACAAAGATGTACCGGCTTATGCGCTGATGGTCGGCGTGCCCGCAAAACAAGTTGCGTGGATGAGCGAATTTGGAGAGCAGTTGGGTCTGCCGGTTACTGGCAGAGCTGAAACCACCTGTCCACACACCGGTGCCACCTATACGCTTGCGAAAGGTAAAGTTTCAAAATGCAATTCATAGATCTGGCCGCCCAGCAGGCGCGCATCAAAAGCGAGATTGACGCGGGCATCCAGCGCGTACTGGCTCACGGTAAGTACATCCTCGGCCCCGAAGTGGCCGAGCTGGAGGAGAAACTGGTCGCCTACACCGGCGCAAAGTACTGCATCACCTGCGCCAACGGCACCGATGCGCTGCAGATCGTCCAGATGGCTTTGGGGATTGGCCCAGGGGATGAGGTGATCACCCCGGGCTTCAGCTATATCGCCGCGGCTGAAACAGTGGCCCTGCTGGGCGCCAAGCCGGTGTATGTGGATATTGATCCACGTACCTACAACTTGGACCCGACGAAATTGGAAGCGGCTATTACACCGCGAACCAAGGCCATTATTCCGGTATCGCTTTATGGTCAATGCGCTGATTTTGATGCTATCAATGCCATAGCCGAAAAGCACGGAATCCCAGTGATTGAAGACGGTGCACAAAGTTTTGGGGCCAGCTATAAAGGTAAAAAGTCCTGCAATCTTACCACCATCGCTACCACCAGCTTCTTTCCCAGTAAACCCCTTGGCTGCTACGGAGATGGCGGCGCGATGTTTACCAATGATGATGGACTGGCTAAAATCTTGCGCCAGATCGCCCGGCACGGGCAAGACCGCCGATACCACCATATTCGGGTTGGAGTAAACAGCCGGCTGGATACGTTGCAGGCAGCTATTCTGCTGCCAAAGCTGGAAATTTTCGCGGAAGAAATCGACCTTCGTAACCAAGTTGCGGAGCGCTATACCCGGATGTTGAATGAGGCAGGTGTTGAAACGACGCCCTTTATTGAAGAATACAATGCTTCAGCCTGGGCACAATACACAATTCAGGTGCAAAACCGCGAGCAGGTTCAGAAAAAGCTAAATGATGTAGGTGTGCCTACGACGGTCCATTATCCGATTCCTTTGAATAAGCAGCCAGCTGTTGTTGATGTTAGTGCTGACTTACCAATAGGGGATGCGGTAGCTGAAGGTGTTTTGAGTTTGCCCATGCACCCTTATATGACGACGGATATGCAGGAGGTTGTGATCGCCGGACTTAAAAAAGTGCTACACCGATGAGCCGAGGATGCGTCAAGAAGGTTGTGTTTTTTGGAACAACGAGCTCGGTCTTTGTAGTGCGAACTGCAGAGGAATTGCGCACCCGTGGTACAGATGTTCAGATTATCGATCCGTACTTGGCTTCTTCGCGGTTAGCAGGGAAGAGCGGCCTAAGAAAATTATTACGCTTATGCTATCGATTCTGGTACACCAGGCAGGCAATTCGGCAGCTTGATCGTGAGCAAACGGTAGTGATTCACTCTCTGGGAATAGAACTTTTTTGGGTGTCTTTGTTGCTGAAGCGGCATTTTAAGAAAGTGGTAGGAATTGCATATGGGAGCGATATCTTGCGCCGTAGGAAGCAGCTAGACTGGTTTTTGTGTAGAGGCTTAAAGCGTTTGGATTGCATTGCAGCGACCAACGCCAATGTGCGGGACGTCATAACGGAAAGCTTTCCAAGTACTGCTGGAAAAGAGGCGCTGGTTATTCGTTTTGGATTAACCGTATTTGATGCGCTGGAAAAACTTAGAAATGTATCTCCGGAGGAGGCTCGAATCAAATTGGGTTACCTTGCGGATAAGCCACTAATCTGTTTAGGGTATTCTGCTTCAAGTGGCCAGCGTCAGCAAGAGTTGATTGATTTCTTTGCTGAACAGCCAGGCCTCCATGAAAAATATCAATTTGTTGTCCCTGTCCAGTATGGCTCATCGGAAGTAAGGTTGGCGGTGGAGCAAGATTGCAGGCGCGTTAATAAAATGGTTGGTTCGGAATTATTTCGTCCTCTTACTTTGTTTCAGGATCCTGACACGTCTGCTTTGATGAGATTGGCGACAACCGTACTGATAAACCATTCCATTTCAGATGCATTTAGTGGCACAGTCCAAGAAGCTGTGTACGCAGGCAATATGGTCCTGGCAGGCACTCATTTGCCCTA